>DATKBL010000212.1:0-2700 GCA_035513995.1 Actinomycetota bacterium | reverse complement strand
CCCGCCCTTCCTCCAGTCGTCCACCGTGACGGTCGCCCAGAGGGGCCGGTCCTCGGGCCACGCGTCGCGGACGGCGTCCACGACCTCGAGCGGGAAGCGCGCGCGGTTCTCGAGCGACCCTCCGAGGTCGTCCTCGCGGACGTTCGTGAGCGGCGAGAGGAAGCTCGCCAGCAGGTAGCCGTGGGCCATGTGGAGGCCGAGCATGTCCGCGCCGGCCTCGGCCGCCGCCCCCGCGGCCCGCACGAAGGCGTCGCGTACGCGATCCATCTCGGCGCGGTCCATCTCGCGGGGGACGGGGGAGGCCGCGGTGTAGGGGATGGGCGAGGCGGAGACCAAAGGCCACCCCGAGGCCCCTAGGGGGCGGTCGAGGCCCTGGTGCCTGGGGCGCGTGGACCCGCGCCGCCCCGCGTGCCCGATCCGGACCCCGAGCTTCGCCGTGGAACCGGCGTGGACCTCGTCGGCGAGGTCCTTCAGCGCATCGGTGTGGCCGTCGAGGTACAGTCCGAGGTCGCCCGGGGTGATCCTCCCCTCGGCCTCCACGGCCAGGATCTCGGTCAGCACGAGCCCCGGCTCGCGCCGCGCCGCGTCCAGGAGGGCGGCTCGATGCTCGGGCGTCGGCTCACCCTCCTTGGCCGAGTAGCTCGGCGCCGGCGAGAGCACCCCCCGGTTCTCGAGACGGAGGCCCCGGGCCTCGAACGGCACGAACATCGGCGGGGGGGAGGCGAACCGCGGCACGCCGTCCGTCGCGGCCGTCTCGTGCTCGAACCACCGATCGACCGCGTCCGAGAACGGGGCGTCCCGCAGCCGGAGCTGGTCGTAGTCGATCCGCCCGCTTCGCGTGAGCAGGTGGAAGGCGAACTGCATCGGCTCCATGTGGAGGTACCGGCGGAGGTCCTCGAAGTAGGCCTGGCTCTGCGCGGCGGCGAGCTGGAACCGCTCCACCGCCGGCCGGCGCTCCATCTCGTAGTCGGTGAGCGCGGCGTCGAGATCCTCGGGGTGGCGCTCGAACGCCTCGGCCAGCGCGATCGAGTCCTCCATGGCGAGCTTGGTCCCCGACCCGATCGAGAAGTGCGCGGTGTGCGCAGCGTCCCCCAGGAGCACGACGTTCCCGTGCCGCCAGCTCGCGGTCTTGATCGTGGGGAAGCTGATCCACTCGGACTTGTTGGAGAGGAGCCGGTGACCCCGCAGCTCGGGCCCGAAGAGGTCCTCGCAGTAGGCCATCGTCTCCTCGGTGGTGGCCTCGTCGAGGCCCTCCCGCCGCCACACGTCCTCGTGGCACTCCACGATGAACGTGCTCGTCTCCCCCTCGAACGGGTAGGCGTGCACCTGGAAGAGGCCCTCTGCGTTCTCGCGGAAGATGAAGGTGAACGAGTCGAAGGGGCGGGTCGTCCCGAACCAGATGAACCTCGCGCGCCCCTGTTGGATCGACGGGCGGAACTGATCCGAGAACCGCCTGCGCGTGAAGCTGTTCCCGCCGTCGGCCGCGAGCACCAGGTCGTGGTCGGCGAGCGAGTCCCAGTCCTCGAACTCCTCCTCGAACCGCATCTCGATCCCGAGCTGCCGGCATCGCTCCTGCAGGATCAGGAGCAGCTTCTTCCGCGAGATGCCGGAGAAGCCCTGGCCGCCGGCGCGGAGTACGCCGCCGCGGTAGTGGATGTCGATCGCGTCCCAGAGGATGAAGTCGTCGGTGATGCTCCGGTAGCTGGGGTAGTCGGCCTCCCGGAACTCCGTCAGAGTCCTGTCCGAGAACACGACGCCCCAGCCGTACGTGGCGTCGCGAGGGTTGCGCTCGACGATCGTGATGTCGTGGCTCGGGTCGAGCCGCTTGAGCAGGAGGCTCGCGTACAGGCCGGCCGGGCCGCCTCCCAGGGTCAGGACCTTCACGTCGCCCCCGACACGATCTCGGCGAGGCGGTCGACCTGCTCGGGGTCGGAGACCGTGGGGATCATGACCAGCTCGTGGCAGCCCGCCTCGGCGTAGCCGCGCAGCTGCTGGACGACGTCCTGCGGCGTGGAGAGGAGGCCCTCGGCGATCCGCTCCGCGAAGGGCCCGGTGAACGCGTAGTAGTCGAGCATGTAGTCGCGACCGCGCTCCGCCGCGGCGTCGCCGAGCGCGAAGTAGCTCTGCCCCCACAGGCGGGGCTCCCCGGGACGCCCGGCGTCCCTCCACGCGGCCCGGACGCGCTGGGCGGCGCGCTCGAAGGCGCGTGGAGGCCCGCCGCCGTGGACGAACCCGTCGGCGTACCGGGCGACGCGCCCGAACGCCAGGTCGGTCCCTCCGCCCACCAGGAGCTCGGGCCCCCCCTCCTGCGCGGGGCGCGGGCCGACCTTCGGGTCCTCCCAGACGCCGCGGATCTCGGCGAGCTGCTCCTCGAAGCGGCGGCCCCGCCCGCGGAGGTCGACCCCGGCGGCCTCGTAGTCGTCCTCCCGCGCACCGACGGCGAGCCCGAGGGTCAGCCGACCTCCGGAGAGGGCGTCGATCGTGGCGGCCTCCTTGGCCAGGACGGCCGTGCCCCGCAGGGGGCCGACCACTACCATCGTCACGAGCCGCACGCGCGAGGTCGTGCCGGTCAGCGCTGCGAGACAGGCCATCGGGTCGAACGAGTCGTAGCGGAGGCGATCGAGCACCCCGATGCTCGTGAACGGCCCGCCCTCGGTCCGCCCCGCCCACTCGCCGATGAGCTCCGGCTCGGTCCCCGGC
>DATKBL010000211.1:0-13161 GCA_035513995.1 Actinomycetota bacterium | reverse complement strand
CCGTTCTGGACGACGACCACGCGGCGGCTCTCTCCCTCGAGCCTCTCCACGACATCGGCCATCGAGGTCGAGGGTGACACTGTGCACCGGTCGTCGAGCTCGCCCATCACTTCGCGCACCCTGGTCGTGGCCCACTCCTCGCGCGGCACCTGCTTGACGCGGCGGAGGCTGAGCAGCCCGACCGACCGGTCACCGTCCGCGACGGGGAACGCGCTGTGGTCGTGGCGCATGAAGTAGTCGTCCACGGCCTCCTGGAGCGTGAGGTTCGAGGGGATCGAGCTGACGGTCGAGGCCATGACGTCCTCGGCCTCCACGTCCTCGAGCATCCGCCGGAGCTGGAGCTGAACGTAGCCCATCCGGGCGGCCTGGGCCAGGAACCAGCCGATCGCCCCGAACCAGATGCCGGTGCCCAGCACGCCGTTGAAGATGAAGAAGAGGCCGGCGGCCACGAGCAGGTAGCCGAAGCCCTGGCCCGCGATGCTGGCGATGCGCGTGGCCTTGGAGAGGCTGCCGGTGGCCCCCCAGATGATCGCTCGCAGGACCCTACCGCCGTCCAGCGGGAAGCCGGGCACGAGGTTGAAGATCGCCAGGGCGAGGTTGACGATCCCGAGGTAGCCGAACGCGCCGGCGACCTCCTCGGGAAGGAAGGCGTCGCCCCAGACCCCGAGGACCGCGAAGAGCCCGGCCAGGACCAGGCTCGAGAGCGGCCCGACGACCGCGATCACGAACTCGGCGCCCGGGCCCTTCGCCTCGACCTTCGCGTGCGTGGCGCCCCCGAACAGGAAGAGCGTGATGCTCTTCACGGGGATGCCGCGCGACTGGGCCATGAAGGCGTGGGCCAGCTCGTGGAAGAGGATCGAGCCGAAGAAGAGGATGGCGGAGCCCACGCCCAGGGCGATCGCGTAGGCCTCGTCGATCCCCGGGTACACGAGCTGGAAGCGGAAGTACATCGAGTAGGAGACGAGGATCGCGATGATCGCCCAGGAGATGTCGATCCGGAGCTCGATGCCGCGGATGCGACCCACCCGCCAGGCGTTCCCGAACATGTGGCCCAGCGTACCCGGAACGGCGTGAGAGCGAACCGGGCGCCTCAAGGCGGCCTCCCGTGCGGGAAGATGGTGCCCATGCCGGAGCTTCCCGAGGTGGAGGGGTTCCGCCGGTACCTTCGCCGGCACGCGGAGGGCAGGCGGATCGAGCGGGTCCGCGCCGAGCCCGGCGTCGTGCGCAACACCAGCCCCCAGCGCCTGGGCCGCGCGCTCAGGGGAGCCCGGATCGGCGCGCCCCAGCGGCACGGCAAGTGGCTGGCCTGCCCGGTGGGCGACGCCACGCTGCTCCTCCACTTCGGGATGACCGGGAGCCTGGTCTGGTCGGGCCAGGAGCCGGAGCGTCACCGCCACGACAGGATGCTCCTCTCGCTCGAGGGAGGGGAGCTGCGCTACCGGGACATGCGGAAGCTCGGCGGGGTGTGGCTGGCGCGCCCGGGGCAGGAGCTCGAGGAGGTGACCGGCCCCCTCGGGCCCGACGCCTACCGCCTCGATCGGGGCGAGCTGGTGAAGATCCTGTCGGGGAAGCGGGGGGGGATCAAGGCGGCGCTGATGGACCAGCGCACGGTCGCCGGCCTGGGGAACCTCCTGGTGGACGAGATCCTGTGGCGGGCCGGGATCCACCCCCGGCGGGCGATCCCCGAGCTCCGCGAGGAGGACCTGGCCCGCATCGCGGAGACGACCGAGGAGGTCCTGCGGCTCTCGATCGAGGGGGGCGGCGTCGCGCCGGACGGGCCCTGGCTCATGGAGCGGCGGGACCGGCGCGACGCCGCCTGCCCCCGCTGCGGATCCCGCCTCGATCGGGTCACGGTGGGCGGCAGGACCTCCGTCTTCTGCCCCGGGTGCCAGGCGCCATGAGGCTGACGCTCGGTCCGCACGAGGTGGAGGTGAAGAACGCCGACAAGATCTTCTTCCCCGACGAGGGCATCACGAAGGGCGAGGTCGTCGAGTACTACGCGCGGGTCGCCGAGACGATGCTCCCGCACGTCGCGGGGCGTCCGATCTCGATGGAGCGGCTGCCCGACGGGCTGGCCGGCCCCCGCTGGTACCACAAGGACGCGCCCGAGCACTTTCCCGACTGGATCGAGCGGGTGCGCGTGAAGAAGGAGGGCGGGACGGTGAACCACGTCGTCGTCCGGAAGGCCGCCGACCTCGTGTACCTGGCCAATCAGGCCTGCCTCACCCCGCACGCGTGGCTCTCCACCGCCGAGCACCTCGACCACCCCGACCGGATGGTCTTCGATCTGGACCCTTCGGTCGAGGAGGTGCGGGTCCTGCGCGACGGGGCCCGCGCCCTGCGCGGCCTGCTCGAGGAGCTCGGGCTGGTGCCGTTCGTGATGACGAGCGGCTCACGCGGGTTCCACGTGACGGTCCCCCTGGCCGCCGAGGAGGATACCGCCGCCGTCCGCGCGTTCTCACGTGACGTGGCCGCACTGATCGTCGCCCGCGACCCCGATCGCTTCACGATCGAGCACCGGAAGGCCAAGCGCGGCGACCGGGTGCTCGTGGACTACCTCCGGAACGGGTACGCGCAGACAGCGGTGCCCCCGTACGCGGTGCGGGCACGCGCCGGTGCGCCCATCGCGGCGCCCCTCGAGTGGCGCGAGCTGGGGTCGACGGACCCGCGGCGATACACGATCCGGAACGCGTTCCGACGGCTGGGGCAGAAGCCCGACCCGTGGAGGGGGATCGCGCGGCGTGCCCGCGGGCTGGCGCGGCCGCGGAGGCGCCTCGACGCGCTGCTCGAAGGTCGGCCCAGCTTGGGCGGCACCTCGGCCTCGTAGAACCGGAAGAAGCCTCGCCCTGCCCATGCGGGTCGGGTGGCGGTTCGGTTCGGGTCCGGGAATCATGGACCCATGGAGGTCACGACGGCGATGCTCGCCGACGCCGCCAGCGTGGAGAACGGGAAGCTCTACGTCCACGGCGGAGCGTGGAGCGTGATCAACACGCGAGAGATCCCCGTGACCCATCCGAGCATGGCCCTGGCGCTCGTGTTCCGCGTGGAGTACACGGAGGCGCTCGAGGACCATCCGATCGCGATCGAGCTGCTCGACGAGGACGACCATCCGATCGGGCCCCGGATCGACGGCATCATCCACGTCGGGCACCCGCCGCGGATGGTCCCGGGCACGCCCTCGTTCGTCCCGCAGGCGATCCGCTTCAACATGATCCGGTTCGAGCGCGAGGGCGGCTATCGCTTCCGCGTGGCCGTGCGGGAGGAGGAGGTCGCGTCGGTGCAGTTCCGCGTGCTGCGCTCGCCGCAGCAGCAGGCTCAGTAGCGGAGCAGCGCGGCGATCGGCGCGTCGCCGGGGACGGCCCCAGGATCGACCGCGTAGATCGTCCCCCCCGAGAGGAGCGCGTCCGCCGCCGCGCGGTCGAGCAGGTCCTCGTCGCCCCGCCTGGGCTGCTCCCGCACCTCCACCGAGGCGGTCTCCTCGTCGAAGGCGCCCCAGCGCTGGACACCGAGCGCGACCCACAGGACCTCGACCCGTCCGTGGGCGGCGGCGGGAACGACCTCGTCGACGCCGCTCACCGCCAACCCGGTGCCGGACTGCTCCTCGAACCGACCGACCGCCTCCTCGACCCGCTGGCGGGCCCTCGCCTCCACGAGCGGGCGCGCCTGCGCGTGGAGCTCCTCGTTGGAGAGCTCGTCGGGGTTCCCCTGGACGATGTCGGGGAGGATCGCCGGATACTCGCTCACGGCCCGGTAGGTGTCGAGGAGGTAGCGGACGCCGGCCAGGACCAGCGGCGAGCGCTCGTCCTCGATCGCCGAGCGGATCCCCTGGTCGATCGCGCGGAGGTACTTCCGGATCAGCTCCTCGTCGGTCTGGTCGCCGTGGCCGTGGAAGACCGCCGACCGGCGGCCCCCGCCCGAGAAGCCGGTCCCCGTGTGGTAGTTGAGGAAGCGCATCTCCCGGTGAACGGCCACCTCGCGGAGCGAGTCGGGCACCTCCTCGAGCTCGACCTCGTGGATGACCTGTCGCGTGGCCTGGAGGAGGCGGATCTCCTTCTGGCTGACGGCGAGGATCAGGAACCGCGCGTCCCCGGCGAGGAGGGGGAACAGCGGCTTCACGTGGTAGCGGTCGCCGGTCACGAGCGTCTCGTCGAACGTGAGGGGGAGTCGGAAGGCCCGGCCGTGGTCCTTCGAGAGGAACAGCGCGAGGCCGTCGCCCTGGTGCTTCCAGAACTCCTCGTCGTCGAGGAGGGCCTGGGCGGGGTCGAGGATCTCCCGGGCGTCGGGGCGCTCCACCCCCTCCTCGAGGAGTCGCTCCTCGGCCTGCCCCAGCAGGTTCTTCAGCCTGATCGGGTCCTGGCGCGTCTCGGGCCCGGCGCGGTGGCTCGGCATGTAGATCGAGACGGAGGGCCGGGCGGGCGCTTCGACGAGCTCTCGGAGGTCTCGTGGGCGGAGCAGATCCATGTCGGCCAGGGTACCCCGGGTCGGAGGCGGCTACCCCTTCAGAGCTGGGGGAGGCCGCTCGCGGTCTTGCGGACGTACCCGGCCAGCGTCTGCAGCAGCTTCAGCGCGACGGTCGGGTGCTCCTTCACGACCCGGGTGAAGGCCCACTGGGTCAGGCCGAAGAGCCGAACCGGCGACGCGGCCACCACGGTCGCGGTGCGCGGCCCGCCGTCGAGGAGCGCGACCTCGCCGAAGGTGTCGCCGACCGTCAGGACCCCGGCCGGCCTGCCCTTGATCGAGACCGACGCGTCGCCCTCCAAGATCAGGAAGAACCCCACGCCGCTCTCGCCCTCCTGCGAGAGGGTGGCCCCCTCGTCTCGGCGAACCTCCTTGCCGGCGCGCGCGATCGCCAGGAGCTCGCGGCTGGAGAGCTCGGAGAAGAGGCCGGTCTCGGCCAGGAGGCCGGCCGCCTCCCGCTCCGGTGCCGTCGTCTTCGCCATCGCCTGCCTCCCTGGTCGCTGGGGATTCTACGCCCGACGGGCCCGGCGGGCTAGCGCAGGAAGATCGGCACCGAGTCCATCAGACGGTCGGCCCAGATCGCGATCAGGTAGCCGAGGATCAGCAGGCCCCCGGTGAGCGCGTGGAGCTGGATGTTCACGCCCATGAACTGCATCAGGGTGTACGGCGAGTCGTAGTGCTCGCGGAGCCCGCGGGCCACCTTCACCGCAAGCGGGATCGTGGCCAGCGCCAGGATCGTCGGCCGCGGGATGATCCCGAAGGCCGCGCCGCCGGCGATCGCCGCGTACGTGAGCGCAACGGCCGCGATGTAGGCCGTGACGACCGCCTCTCTGGACCACCGTACCGGCAGGGTCCGCTTCCCTGCCGCGGCGTCGCCCCTGCGGTCGGGGATCTCGTTCACGTAGAGGATCAGCGCGATCAGGATGGCGACCGGGATCGAGGCGAAGCCGGCCTCCCACGCGAACCGCTCGGTCTGCACGAAGTACGCGCCGAGCACCATGATCGGCCCGAACCCGAGGCCCACCGCGATCTCGCCGAGGCCCCGGTGGACCAGGCGGAACGGCGGCGCCGTGTAGATGATGCTGATCGCCACGCCGGCCACGCCCAGCCAGAAGAGCGGCCAGAAGTCGGTGACCAGGGCGAGGTACAGCCCGATACCGATCCCGGCGGCGTAGAGCAGGGCCGACAGGAGCGCGAGGCCCTTGAGGCTCACCAGGCCGTAGTGGGCCACGCGCGAGCCGCCGCTGAACTTCGTCGGGGTGGTGTTGGCGGCGTCGGCGCCGGACAGCGTGTCGAAGACGTCGTTCGCCACGTTCAGCGCCAGGTGGATGAACGAGGCCGCGAGCACCGTCATGAGCGCGAGGCCCAGATCCCACGTGCCGTGGTGGGCGGCGACCGCGATGCCGAGGACCACCGGGATGATCGTCGCCGACAGGAACGGTGCCCGGGTGGTGCGGAGCGCCAGCCACCCGAACGAGAGCCGCGGCTTCACCCGCCGGCCCTGCCGCTCGGAGAGCTCCTCCATGTAGCGGTGGGCCTGGGGGACCGTCTTCTCCGAGTACTGGAAGAACGGCACCTTCTGCTCGTCCCAGGTGTGGGCGCGGTCGGGGGCGAGCTCGAGGCGGTCGCCGGTCTGGGTGAGCCGCCCCCACAGCTGGACGTAGCGTCGCTCGTCGTACCCCATCTCGGGCTGGGGACGGATGTGGCTGAAGATCACGTTGACCTCGGAGCCGGAGGCGGGCAGCTTTCCGGCCGGGCGGTCCAGCCCGATCACCCCGCGGTCGAGGTCCACCGAGTACGCGGTGGCCACGCTCATCGGGTAGCCCTCGGTATCGAGGAAGACCAGCACAGCGTGCTCGAACCGGTCGCGGACCTCGGTCAGGAGCGCGGCGTCGACCCTCATCGGGACGCCTCCTCGAGCTCGACGATCTCGGGGGCGCGAGAGGTGTCGCCGCCCTCCCAGACGAGCACCTTCCTGGGGGTGAGCTCGATCAGGGCGCGCTCCCAGAACAGGGGAAGCGCCACCCGCTGCTCGTAGAACGCCTGCACGATCGGCTCCTTGGCCGTCCACAGGGGGAGGATCCGCTCCCAGGTGGTGTGGGGGTCGTCCTCGAGGATCCTGGCGTCGCCCTGGACGGTGACGCGGCGCGGCATCGCGTCGCCGTGGGCGGCGCCGAGGTCGCTGATCGAGATCGCGACCTTCGAGTTGGCGCGGATGTGGTCGAGCTTGCGGCTGAAGAGCGCGCTCGACGTCATATAGATCTTCTCGCCGTCGAACAGCGGGATCATCGGGTGGGTCACCGGGCGGCTCTCGGCGTTCACGACCGAGAGCTCGCAGACGAGGGCCGCGTTCAGGACCTCCTCGATCGGGTCGGGTAGCAGTCCCACGGAAGGGCCTCCTGTGCTCGGGAAGTCCGCGGGGAAAGAGTAGCGGAGCGCGCCCGCGCTCGCCCATGCCCGCGCCCTAGTCGCTCGGCGGCCTCCTGCGGTAGCCTTCTCCCTGCGATGCTGAAGCGAGGACCACGACACCGTATCTGCCGCCGACTCGGCGTGGCCGTGTGCGGCCGGCCCAACTGCCCGGTCGAGAAGCGGCCCTACCCGCCGGGCGAGCACGGCCGCGCCCGCCGGCGCGAGACCGAGTACCAGGTGCGCCTGGCCGAGAAGCAGAAGCTGCGCGCGATCTACGGGATCGGCGAGCGTCAGTTCCGGAAGTACTTCGCCAACGCCTCCCGGCGCAAGGGCGTCACCGGCGAGGCGCTCCTCCAGATGCTGGAGACGCGGCTCGACAGCCTCGTGCTCCGTCTGGGGCTCGCGCTGACCCAGCGGCAGGCCCGTCAGCTCGTCTCGCACGGGCACGTGACCGTCGACGGCCGCCGGGTGTCGATCCCCAGCGCCGCGGTCCGCCCGGGCCAGACGATCTCGGTCGCCGACAAGGCGCGCAACTTCGTCTCGGTGCGCGAGGCGCTTCAGGTGACTCCGGAGCCGCCCGCGTACCTCAGCCGCACCGACGCCGCCGGGGGAACGCTGGACCGCATGCCCGAGCGCGGCGAGATCCCCCTCCCCGTCGAGGTGGACGAGCGCCTCATCGTCGAGTACTACGCCTGAGCCCGGCGCTCCCGGGGCCGCGAGGATGAGCGACGAGGACCCCCGAGAGAGCCCACCCGAGCGGGCCACTCCTCCCGAGCGCGAGGGGACCGACACCTGGGTGGCGATCCTGCTCGCCTCCGCGGCCGTCGTGGCCGCGGCGCTCGGAGGCCGGGCCGCGCTCCTCTCCGATCGGGGCTCCGATACCTACACCGCGGCGATCCGCCAGCACGCACAGCAGGCCGCCTCGACCGTGGAGAACATCCGCTACGTCTACGACGACGAGGCCGGGTTCGCCCTTCGGGCCACGATCTCCGAGGTGCGGGCCGAGGCGCTCCGCGAGGAGGCGCGCGGCGCGCGGGGCCTGGTGCGCACGGCGCTGCTCGAGGAGGCGCGGGCGCAGGAGCAGGTAGCGGAGATCGTCTCGGGGGCGAGCCTCGCCGCCACCGACGAGTACCGGCTCGAGGACGGCGGCTACGACCTGGCGGCTCGGCTCGCCGACGTCGCCGCCGAGAACCCCGACCTCCTCGAGGTGGACCCCGACGCTCCGGAGGAGGAGGCGTTCGAGCTCGCCCGTCACGCCTCCATAGCCATCAGCGCGACCGTCCCGGTCTCGCTCGCGTTCATGTTCGGGGCGCTGTCCCAGGCCTACCCCTCGCGGCGGCGGTGGTTCCTGTACGCCGGGAGCGCCTTCCTCGTCGGAGGCTTGATCTTCGGCGTCGTCCTCGAGGTGGTGCTCTGATGGATCTCGACGTCGAGACGGGGCTCGGCGGCGGCGAGAAGACCGCGTTCCAGCGGTGGCTGGCCGTGCTGGTCGGGGTGGCGGCGGTGGCCGCGGCGCTGATCGCCACGCTCGAGGCGGACGCCGACCGCCGCGAGGAGCACGCGTTCGTGCGCGGCTCCCGGCTGTCGCTCGACATCTTCGAGGGGATCGCGGGGGCGGGGCCGCGGACGAGCCTGCAGGCGCGGGGCCTCGAGCAGGCCCTCTCGCTGAACGTGGAGGCGACGGCGCGCGTCGCCGGGTCGGGCCCCGAGCTCTTCGACCTCCAGGCGGCCCGGGCCGCGGCCGAGTCGAAGGCGAGCGACCGGCTGATCCAGATCGTCGAGAGGATGACCGCTCTGCCCGGGCCGGACAGCGGGGTCGACCCCCACACGCGGGAGATCCTGGCCGCGGATCCGGTCTTCCTGACGGAGGTGGTCCTCGAGCAGAACGCGCAGGTGGACGCCGCCGAGCGCTTCGGGACGCGGCAGGACCGCGCGATCTTCGCGCTGTCGCTCGTGGCGATCACCGCGGTGCTCCTCGGCCTGGCCGGCGTGATGGGTGAGGGCCGCCCCGGTCGGGTCGCCCTGATCGTCGCCGCGATCTCGCTGGCCGCCGCCCTCGGCTGGGGCGCCGCCGCCCTCCCGCTCTGACATGGCCGACCGACCGATCCTCGACGCCCGGAAGGTGGTGAAGACCTACCACACGGGGGCGGTGGACGTGCATGCCCTGCGCGGGCTGGACCTGGTCGTCGGGGCGGGCGAGATGGTGGCCGTCGTCGGGCCCTCCGGCTCGGGCAAGACCACCCTCCTCAACTGCCTCTCCGGTCTCGACGAGATCGACGAGGGCGAGGTCTTCATCGCCGGCGAGGAGATCCACTCGATGCCCGACCGCGTACGGACGAGCTTCCGCGGCCGCGAGATGGGCTTCGTGTTCCAGGCCTTCAACCTCATCCAGGTGTTCACGGCGGCGGAGAACGTCGAGCTGCCGCTCCTCCTGAACGGGGTCTCCCCGAAGGAGGCGCGACGCCGGGGCGAGGCGGTGCTGGAGCTCGTCGGCCTCGGCCACCGCCTGGGCCACCGTCCGCCCGAGCTCTCGGGCGGCGAGCAGCAGCGGGTGGCGATCGCGCGGGCGCTCGCGGCCGAGCCCTCGATCGTGTGGGCCGACGAGCCCACCGGGAACCTCGACAGCGTCACCGCCGAGCAGGTGATGAGCCTCCTGCGCAGGCTGAACGGGGACGGTCTTACGGTGATCCTCGTCACGCACGACCTCGCGATCGCCCGCACGGCATCGCGCCTCGTCTCGATGCACGACGGCCAGATCGTGGGCGACGAGCCTCAGCGATGAGCTCGTCTGCGCTCCTGCCGCTCGCGGTCGTGGTGGGACTCCTCGGCCTCCTGGCGATCGTGACCGCCGTGCGCCACGCCGTGCCCAGGCGCCTCGCCCTCCGCTCGATCGCCCGCCGCCCCGGGGAGACCGTCCTCGTGATCGTGGGGTCGCTGCTCGGCACCGCCATCATCACCGGGTCGTTCATCGTCGGCGACACGCTCGACAGCTCGATCCGCGCCAGCGCCGAGACGCAGCTCGGGCCGATCGACGAGACGGTCACGGCCTTCGGCACGGAGTCGCTCCCCGTGCTGCGCGAGGCGCTCGACGGGCTCGAGGACGAGCCGCGCGTCGACGGCGTGACCTTCGCGGTTCGGGCCGCCGGCACCGTCGCCGCGCGGCTCGACACCGACGCCGTCGCGGTCCAGCCCAGCGTGCTCGTGCTGGAGCTCGACCTGGAGGAGGCCCGCTCGTTCGGCGGAGACCCCGCCGCCACGGGGCTCGAGGGGGTCGACACGCCGGCGGGGGGCGAGGCGGTGATCACCGAGGACCTCGCGGAAGGCCTCGAGGTCGAGCCCGGCGACGACGTCACCCTCTTCGCCTACGGGAGCGAGCGCGAGCTGCGTGTGGCCGACCTCGTGCCGCGCCTCGGCCTCGCCGGCTACTCGACCGAGTTCCGCTCCGAGAGCTTCAATGTCTTCGTGGCGCCGGGGATCCTGGAGGACCTCGTGGCCGCGGCGCCCCCCGACCTCGAGGCGTCCCCCCCGACGTCGCTGGCGTTCGTCTCGAACGAGGGCGGGGTCTTCGAGGGCGAGGAGCTGACCGACGAGGTCGTCCCCCTGATCCGCGAGCGCATCGCCGGGCTCGAGGGAGCCGACGTCGTGGACAGCAAGAGCGACGTGGTCGTGGCGGCGGACCGCGCGGGGCAGCAGTTCTCGGAGCTGTTCCTGTCGGTCGGCTCGTTCGCGGTCATCGCGGGCATCCTGCTCCTCGTGAACATCTTCGTGATGCTCTCCGAGGAGCGGAAGGGCGAGCTGGGGATGATGCGGGCGGTGGGGATGCGGCGCGGCCAGCTCGTGCGGTCGTTCTACATCGAGGGGTCGCTGTACGCCCTCGTCGCGTCGGCGGTGGGGGCGCTCGCGGGGATCGGTGTGGGGGCGGCGATCGTGCGCGTGGCGGCCGACATCTTCGCGGGAGCGGGAGACTTCTCGCTGGAGCTCGCGTTCTCGGCGCCGCTCGCGAGCATCCTCGGAGGGTTCCTGATCGGCCTGCTCATCTCGCTGGTGACCGCGCTGGTGACGAGCGCACGGATCAGCCGCCTGAACATCATCCGCGCGATCCGGGACATCCCCGAGCCGCCCCCGCTGCGTCGCCGCCTCCGGCCGCTGCTGCTGGGGGCCCTGGCGGTACTCGTCGGTGGGGCGATGACAGCCTCCGCCATCGCCCAGGGGAACGCCGCCTCGGCGTACGCCGGCCCCGGGATCCTCGCGCTGGGCCTCGGCGCGCTGCTCTCGAGGGTGCTCCCGCGGAGGCCGCTCGGCTCCGTGCTGGCGCTCGCCGTCCTCGGCTGGGGGATCTTCGGCCCGACGCTCGCCCCCGACGTCTTCGGCGAGGCCGAGATCCCCGTGTTCGTGATCCAGGGCGTGATGCTGACGGCGGCCGCGGTCGCCTTGCTGGGGTTCAACCAGGAGTCGGTGGGTCGCGCCGTGCGCGCGGTCGCCGGCGGGGCGCGCAACCTCGCGGCGCGCCTCGGCCTCGCGTACCCGCTCGCCAAACGGTTCCGCACCGTCATGACCCTCTCGATGTACGCCCTGGTGGTCTTCACCCTCGTCTTCATCTCGGTGCTGTCGAACATCTTCGGGGGCCAGGTCGAGGACTTCACCGAGCAGGAGGCGGGCGGCTACCAGCTCCTCGTGCGGTCCTCTGCCGCCAACCCCCTCGGGCCCGAGGAGGCCGAGAGCGAGGACGGCGTGGAGGCGGTCGCGCCACTCCGCTACGCCGCCTTCAGCGTCGAGTTCCGCACCGAGCTCGCCCCCGAGCCCGAGCCCTGGGCGCTCTCCGGCGTCGACGAGCGCTTCCTGGCGACGACCCCTCCCGCGCTCGAGAAGTGGGTGCCCGAGTACGAGAGCCAGGACGAGGCGTGGGCGGCGGTCGTGGCCGACCCGACGCTGATCATCCTGGACGGCTTCTTCCTCCAGCAGGGAGGCCCCGAGGCGCCCCCCGCCGACCTCGAGGACACCGTCTGGATCCGCGATCCGCTGACCGGTGTCGAGGTCGAGCGAACGGTGATCGGGGTGACCCGAGGGGGCTTCTCGTTCTCGGGTCCGTTCGTCTCGCAGGAGAGCATCATCGAGCTGATGGGCCCGCGCGCCGTGGCCACGAGGCTGTACGTGGCGCTGGAGCCCGGTGCCGTGCCCGCGGAGGTGGCCGCGCGCCTGGAGGAGGAGCACATCCCGAACGGCGTGGAGGCCAGGACGTTCCGCGCGATCGTCGCCGAGTCGCAGTCGGCGAACCTCCAGTTCTTCCGGCTGATGCAGGGTTACCTGGCGCTGGGTCTCGTGGTCGGAATCTCGGGGCTCGGCGTGATCATGGTGCGCGCGGTCCGGGAGCGGCGTCGCGAGATCGGCATCCTCCGCAGCATCGGTTTCCAGTCGAGCACGGTCGGTCGCTCGTTCCTGCTCGAGTCGGCCTTCGTGGCCCTCGAGGGGCTGGTGGTCGGCGCGGTGCTCGCGATCGTCACCGCCTATCAGCTCGTGACCAACGCGGAGGTCTTCGGCGACCTCGAGGTCACGTTCGTCGTGCCGTGGGCCGAGATCCTGATCCTGCTCGGCATCACGCTCGTGGCCTCGCTGGCCGCGACGGGATGGCCCGCGCGCCAGGCCAGCAGGGTCCGCCCGGCGGTCGCGCTCCGCGTCGCCGACTGAGCAGGTGTGGTAGGAACCCGGACGTGCGCGTCTGTCTGATGATCGAGGGTCAGGAGGACGTGACCTGGGAGCAGTGGGTCGCGCTGGCCCGCACCTGCGAGGCGCACGGCCTCGAGGGGTTGTTCCGGTCCGACCACTACACCTCGGTCTTCGACATCGAGGGGCGCGGCTCGCTCGACGCCTGGACGACGCTAGCGGGACTCGCGACCGTCACCGAGCGGATCCGTCTCGGCACGCTCGTCTCCCCGGTGACCTTCCGGCACCCGTCGCTCCTGGCAAAGGCGGTGGTGACCGCCGACCACGTCTCCGGCGGCCGCGTGGAGCTGGGCATCGGCGCGGGATGGCACCAGCGGGAGCACGCAGCGTACGGGTTCCCGTTCCCGGAGACGGGGGAGCGGATGGACCTGCTCGCCGAGCAGATCGAGATCGTCCACCGACAGTGGCGCGAGGAGGAGGTCTCCTTCGAGGGGCGGCACTATCGGTTGGACGCCGTGAAGGCGCTCCCCAAGCCGGTGCAGGACCCGCACCCTCCGCTGATCGTGGGCGGCCACGCGGGGTCGCGGTCCGTCGCGCTCGCCGCGCGATGGGCCGACGAGTACAACGTCTTCT
>DATKBL010000210.1:0-5233 GCA_035513995.1 Actinomycetota bacterium | reverse complement strand
CCCGGGGGATGAGCGAATCCCCCGGGCGAATCCCCGGCCCGGCCGATGCGGACGGAGCGGTCGCGCGGGTACCTTCTCACTCACGCGGTCGCCCGATAGCCGCGGAGCACCTCCCCCTCCTTCCCCCGAGAGCGAGATGGCAGGAGGAGCGGATGGACGGGACGACGGTGGTGCTCGGGCTGGAGGCCCCGGCCCTTCAGGAGCAGGTGCTCCACTTCCTGGAGCGGCGACCGGGGCTCAGGATCTTGGGCGCGGCTGGGGACGCTCCGACGCTGGCGCGGACGGTCCGGGAGGCGAGCCCGCAGGTGGTGATCGCGACGGCCGAGCTCTTGGCCGCGACGCCCGACCTCGACGGCGCGGCCCTCCTCGTGGTGGGGGAGCGCGAGACGACCTCGGGGCTGCGCGCCGCGATCCGGGCGGGGGCAAGCGGCTTCTACCTGTGGCCCGAGGAGCGCGACTCGCTGGGCCGCGATGCCGACCGCGCCGCCTCCACAGGGGAGGCCTCGGATGGCCGCGTCGTGGCCGTCTACGGCCCCCGGGGCGGGGTGGGGACCACCTTCCTGGCCACCAACCTGGCCGCAGCCTGCGCGGAGGGCGAGCGACGGGTAATCCTCGCCGATCTGGACCTTCACTTCGCGGACGTGACCACGGCGCTCGGGATCGTGGCCAACGGCGAGTCGCGGACGATCGTCGATGTGGCGGCCGTCGCCGACGACCTCGGCGCCGCGCACCTCGAGGCCGTTCTGCATCGCCACCCGAAGGGCTTCGAGATCCTGCTCGCTCCGTCGCACCCGGAGCAGGCGGGGGAGGTCGAAGCGGGACAGGTGCGAGCGGTGGGGAAGGCGCTGCGAGGCGCCTGCGACCTCGTGGTCCTCCACGTGCCCCGTGCCCTGGACCCGGTGACGATGGCGGGGCTGGAGGCGGCGGACGAGATCCTCCTGGTGGTGACGCTGGACGTTCTCGCGTTCCGGGACGCGAAGCGCGCGCTCGAGGTGCTGGCCGCTCGCGACCTCGACGACCGCTGTCGGCTCGTGGTCAACCGCGCGCGGAAAGCGGAGGTCTTGCCCGACGACGCAGAGCGCGTGTTCGGGCTCCGACCCGTCGCGGTGATCGCCTCGGATCCCGCGGTGCCTCGCGCTCAGGACCGGGGCCAGGTCGTGGTCGGGCAGCGTGGGCGGGCCGGGCGCAAGGTGGCGGCCCTCGCGCGATCGATCCTCAGGGAAGAGGCATGATCCTTCTCGAGCGTGTGGCCGCGCTGGTGCGCGTGCGGCTGCAGGGGGAGCCGTTGGCAGGACGATCCTCCGCCGAGCGGCGGGTCCGCGTGCGAGAGGAGGCCCTGGCCGTGCTCCGCGAGGAGCGGGCGGTGCTTCCCGCTCGCGAGCTGGCGGAGCTCGTTGCTCGCGTCTCCGACGAGCTGATGGGCTTGGGGCCCATCGAGCACCTCTTGAGGGACCCCGAGGTATCCGAGGTCATGGTGAACGGCCCGGGGGCCGTGTACGTGGAGCGGAAGGGGCGGCTCGAGTCGGTGGGTGGCGGCCTGTTCGAGGGGGAGGAGGCCGTCTACCACCTCATCGAGCGCGTGGTGGGACCGCTGGGCCTCCGGGCCGACGAGTCGTGCCCGTATGTGGACGCCCGGCTTCCGGACGGTTCGCGCTTCCACGCGATCATCCCGCCCCTTTCGCTCTGCGGTCCGGTGGTCACGGTCCGCAAGTTCGCTCCCTCTCCCTACGGCCCGGAGGATCTCCTGCGACTGGGGACGCTCGAGGAGCCGATCCTGGACGTGCTGGAGACCTGCGTCCGAGGGCGCGCGAACGTGCTGATCTCGGGCGGGGCGGGGTCGGGCAAGACGACACTGCTCGGCGTGCTCTCGTCGTTCATCCCGAGAGGCGAGCGCATCGTGACCATCGAGGATGCCGCGGAGCTGCAGCTCCACGCCCGCCACGTCGTGCGACTCGAGGCTCGCCCGCCCTCGGCCGAGGGAGCGGGCGGTGTCACGGTCCGGGACCTCGTCCGGAACGCACTCCGGATGCGCCCCGACCGCATCATCGTCGGCGAGGTCCGCGGCGGCGAGGCGCTCGACATGCTCCAGGCCATGAACACGGGTCACGAGGGATCGATGTCCACGGCCCATGCGAACTCGCCGCAAGAACTGATGGCTCGCCTCGAGACGATGGCGCTGATGGCCGACGTCGTCCTCCCCGCAGACCACCTCAGGGAGCACATCGCGCAGACGGTTGATCTGGTGGTGCACATGGTGCGGCTGCCCGGGGGCCGAAGGGTCGTGGCTCGCGTGACCTCGGTGGAGGGGCCGGTCGGCGGCCGACCCTTGCTCCGAGACGCGTTTCGCTTCGGCGGCGCGAATACCGGGTGGGAGGCGACCGCCCACCCGGGGACCGCACATCTCCTGCGATCGACCGGCGACGACGGGCTCGAGGTTCTGGGCATCTCCCCGAATGGGAGGCGGGGATGATGGCGGCTGTGCTGGGCCCCACGGCCACGGCGATCGCGATCGCCGTGGCTCTGCTCCTGAGCGGGGCCGAGCGACGGCGCGTGGTCGATGGGCTTGGCGAAGCGCCGCGGGAGCCGACCGGTGGCCGTGCGGCGGCGCTGTTGGGCGCGGGGCTGTGCAGCGCCGCCGCCGGTCTCCTCCTCGTGGGTCCGATGACGACGCTCCTCGGCGCCGCCGGCTTCGTGGGGTGGAGGATCCTCCGCGGGGCAAGGGCGCGAGAGGCGGTAGGGCTCGAGAGGGAGCGGGGGCTTCGCGATGCCGTCCGGGCGCTGGCCGCCTCGGCCCGAGCCGGGCTGTCGATCCGCCGTGCCCTGGGCGAGGTCGCCCGCGAGGGACCGTCCGGCGTCGCAGAGCCGTTCCGAGCCGTGGCCGAGGACCTGGCGACGGGCCGGCCGATGCCGGCCGCGCTGGCCGGCCTCTCCCAGCGGCTCGGGTCGCGGGAGGGGGCGCTCCTAACGGGGGTCCTCTCCATCCATCACCGGGCGGGCGGGGACCTCCCTCGCGCGCTCGATGAGGTCGCCGACCTGGCGGAGCGGCGGGCGGAGGCCCGCCGGAGGGTGCGAGCCCTCACCGCGCAGGGTCGAGCGTCCGGGGCCGTTCTCGCTGTCCTTCCGGTCGCCTTCGTCGGCCTCCTCTCCGGGACGAGTGGGAACGGCCTCGGCACCTTCTACGCGACGCCGCGAGGAGCCGTCCTCCTCGGCCTTGGTGTCGCGCTGCAGGTCGCGGGCTTCCTGTGGATCCGGGTGATCCTCCGGAGGGCTCAGCCGTGACCGAGACGGTGGTCGGTGTGGGGTACGCGGCGGCCGCGGCCCTTGCGGCCGCGGCCGCCGCCCCCCGGAGCCCCGTTCTCGCGCGCCTCGGCATCGAGGCCCGCGCCCGCACGGATCCGCTGGCAGCGGTCGGGCGCCTCGTTCCACGCACGCCGCCGCTGCTCGCGGAGCGGTTGGAGATCCTCGGGCGGTCGGGCGACATCGACCGTCTCCGGGGCATGGCGGCCGTCTGTGCCGCCGGGTGCCTGCTGATGGGCATGCTCGTGGCCGGGCCCTCACCCGCGGCCCTCGTGGTCGGCACGCTGGCGGGCGCGGCAGGGTGGCGACTGCCGGGGTTCACCCAGGCGCGGCGAGCGGCTCTCACGCGGGAGCGGATGATCCCCGAGGTTGCGGGTCTCCTCGACCTCGTGACCGTGGGGCTCTCGGCGGGGCTGACCCCACGGCTCGCCATCGACCGTGCGATCGACCACGTGCGGGACCCGCTCGCCGGGTCGCTCCGCCGCGCTCGCCGCGAGGTGGAGCTCGGGGCCACCTGGTCCACGATGCTCGACGATCTCGGATCGCGATTCAGGCTCCGCGACCTTCGGCGGTTGGCCTCGACCCTAGAGCGTTCCGGGCGGCTGGGGTCCCCGGCGATCGAGCCGATCCGGGCGCTGGCACGGGACGCTCGCGCCGAGCGGGAGGCGGCGGTCGAGGCCAGGGCTCGGAGGGCGCCGGTGACCATGCTGTTCCCCCTCGTGCTGTGCATCCTGCCCGCGTTCGTCCTGGCGGCGGTCGTCCCGGCGATGCTCGTCGCCACGCGAGGGATCCCATGAGGAGGAGCCATGATCAGGATCTGGACCGCCGTCGTCGCCTGGTGGGTCGTCCTCCGGGCACGCCTCCGAGAGGCCCGGGGGCAGACCACGGCCGAGTACGCGCTGGTGATCCTGGCCGCCGCCGCGATCGCGATCGGCCTCCTGGCCTGGGCTCGGTCCTCCGACCGGCTACCGGCGTTCTTCGACCGGATCATCGACCGCATCCTGGGCGAGGCGGAGTAGCGGGCAGCGCGGCGGTCGAGTTCGCGCTGGTGCTGCCGCTCGTGGCCGTCGTGGTGGTCGGCGTGGTGCAGGTGGCCAGTCTCGGCGGCGAGTCGCTGAGGGTTATCTCCGCCGCTCGTGAGGCCGCCCGGGCCGCGGCCGTCACGACCGACGACGATGAGGTTCGTCGGACCGCGCTCGCCTCGGGGCTGGAGGGGTCGCGGACCGAGGTGCTCGTGGACCGGGAAGGGGGAGTCGGGACGCCCGTGACCGTTCGGGTCGCCTACCGGGTCCCGGCCGCCCCGCCGATCCTGTCCTGGCTCATGCCGGCCGAGATCACCCTGCGTGCCGACGCCACGATGAGACAGGAGACGGGGTGAAGGAGCGGGGGAGCGTCTCGATCGTTGTCGCCGTGGCGTTGGGGATGGCCGCGATCTCGGCCGCGCTGATCGGAGATCTGGGAGCCGTCGCCGCCGGGGCCGCCGAGACGCAGGCCGCGGCGGACGCCGCCGCGCTCGCGGCTGCTCGGGAGCTCGTTCTGCCCTCCCAGGAGACTCCCGAGGAGGTCGCCGCCCGATACGCGGCCCTGCACGATGCCCGCTTGGTTCGATGTCGCTGCCCCCCGGGAGGCGAGGACGTCGTGGTGATCGTCGAACGGAGCGTGCCGCTGCCCTTCCTCGGCGGGAGCAGGACGATCCGCCGGGCCGCTCGAGCGACCATCGCCATCGACGGTGATGTGCTCGGGCTCGAGCCGTGGTTCCTCACACGGCTCGCCTGTCTGGCCGACCACGTGCCGGGGATCTGGGTCGTCTCCGGGTTCAGGACGCGGGCGGAGCAGGCTCGGCTGCATCGGGAGAAGCCCGGTCTCGCCGCGCCGCCGGGCCGCTCGCAGCACGAGCTCGGGCTGGCGGCAGATCTGGGGTTCGGTTCTGCAGGTG
>DATKBL010000209.1:0-3979 GCA_035513995.1 Actinomycetota bacterium | reverse complement strand
CGGTCATCATGGCGGGCGGCGAGGGGACCAGACTCCGGCCGCTCACGAGCAACCAGCCCAAGCCCATGATCCCCATCGTCGGGCGGCCGATGATGGAGCACGTGCTGCGCCTCCTCAAGCGGCACGACTTCGAGGAGTCGGTCGTCACCGTGCAGTTCCTCGCCAGCGTGATCCGCAACTACTTCGCGGGCGGCGACGACCTCGGGATGCGGCTGTCGTACGTGACCGAGAACGAGCCCCTCGGCACGGCCGGGAGCGTCAAGAACGCCGAGCTCTTCCTGGACGACACGTTCCTGGTGATCTCGGGGGACGCGGTCACCGACATCGACCTCGCCGAGGCCGTGGCCTTCCACAAGGAGAAGGGCGCGGCCGTCACCGTGGTGCTGAAACGGGTCGAGAACCCCTTGGAGTTCGGCATCGTGATCGCCGACGAGGACGGCCGCATCGAGCGCTTCCTGGAGAAGCCGGGCTGGGGCGAGGTCTTCAGCGACACGATCAACACCGGCATCTACGTCCTGGAGCCGGAGGTGCTCGCCCATGTGCCGGCCGGACAGGAGTACGACTTCGCGAAGGACCTCTTCCCGCTGCTGCTGGACAAGGGCATGGCGATGTACGGGTTCGTCGCCGACGGATACTGGACCGACGTGGGGAACCTCGAGGCCTACCTCGAGGTGCACCGGGACATCCTCGACGAGAAGGTGCGGCTCGACATCGGCGGGTTCCGGATGGGGAACGGGATCTGGCGCGGCGAGAGCGCCGAGGTCGACCCGGAGGCGCAGATCAACGGCCCGGTCTTCATCGGCGAGAACGCGCGGATCGAGGCCGGCGCCTCGGTGCGCGAGTACTCGGTGCTCGGCAAGGGGGTCGTGGTCAAGACCGGGGCGCTCGTCCACCGGGCGATCGTCCACGACCACGCCTACATCGGCACCTCGGCGTCGATCCGCGGCTGCGTCGTGGGCAAGAACGTCGACGTGAAGCACGGCGCCCGCCTCGAGGAGGAGGTCGTCGTGGCCGACGAGGTCTACGTCGGCGAGGGAGCGGTCCTCAGCCCCAGGGTCAAGGTTTTCCCCTTCAAGCGGATCGATCCCGGGGCGCTCGTCTCGAAGAGCATCGTCTGGGAGACCACCACCCAGCAGGGCCTCTTCGGCGAGCGAGGCGTAGCGGGGCTCGTCAACATCGACATCACGCCGGAGATGGCGATGCGCCTGGCGATCGCCTTCGCCAGCACGATGGCCAAGAAGTCGGTGCTGGCCGCGGGGCGCGACCCCACGCGGACGGCGCGCGTGATCAAGCGGGCCATGGTGGCCGGGGTCAACGCCGCGGGCGTGCACGCGCACGACCTCGAGCTGGTCCCCACACCGGTCACCCGCTTCTACGCGCGCACCAGCCGGGCCACCGGAGGGTTCGTGGTCCGGACGGCGCCGGGGGACCCGCAGTCGGTCGAGATCGCGTTCATCGACGAGCGGGGGATCGACATCGGCCCCTCCACCCAGCGGCAGGTGGAGCGGGCCTTCTTCCGGGACGACCTCCGCCGCGCTTTCCACCACGAGATCGGGGAGCTGACGTTCCCCGCGCGCGGGCGCGAGTACTACCTCGACGGGATCTTGGGGGTGGTCGACGCGGAGGTCGTGCGGGCGGCCCGGCCCAAGGTCGTGATCGACTACGCGTGGGGCTCGGCGGCGATCACGGCCCCGCTGGTCCTCGGGCGCCTGGGGGCCGACACGCTCGTCATCAACGCCACGGTGGAGGAGGAGCGCTCGGTGCTGACCCGCGAACAGCACGAGCAGCACCTGCGCGCACTCGCCGGCCTCGTGCGCGCGGGCGGAGCGGACCTCGGGGTCCTGATGAACTCGACGGGGGAACGGCTGTGGCTCGTGGACGAGAGGGGACGGATCGTCGGTCCCAGCGAGGCTCTGCTTGCGTTCGTGCGACTCGTGGCCGACGTCGTGGACACGCCGACGATCGCGATCCCGGTCGCGTCCAGCAGGGTCGCGGAGGAGATCGTGGCCGAGCGGGGAGGCAAGGTCGTCTGGACGGGCATCTCTCCGGCCGCCCTCTCGGCGGCGAGCGACGGGGGTGAGGTCGTCTTCGGCGGAGCCGAGGGCGGCGGCTACATCTTCCCGAGCTTCCTCCCCGCGTACGATGCCGTCATGAGCCTGTCGAAGCTGCTCGAGCTGTTGGCCCGGACCGACCGCTCCCTCGGAGAGGTGGTGGACGGTCTCCCGGAGACGCACGTGGTGAGGATCGACGTGCCCTGTCCGTGGGAGGCGAAGGGCACGGTCATGCGGCGGCTCGTGGAGCGCTTCGCGGACGAGGACGTCGTGACGATCGACGGGGTGAAGCGGTTCCGCGGACGAGACTGGGCGCTGATCGTGCCGCACCCCGTTGAGCCCGTGGTGCGCGTCTGGGCTGAGGCGGACGAGGAGGAGGCGGCGAGCGCTCTGGCCGTCGAGCACGCCGCGCTGGTCGAGCAGCTGCGCGAGTAGCGACGCGCTCGAGCTCCGCGCGCGAGAGAGGGAAGGACGATGAGGGAGGCGCGGATCAACCTCGGGCTGTGGATCGTTCTCGCGCTGTTCGGCTTCCTGGTGAGCGTGGGGTTCATGCAGGAGCGGCTCCGCGAGGAGGCCTCTCCTCTCCAGCGGGCCGAGCTCCAGCGCCTGATCGAGCAGCGGCGAGCGGCGATCCGCGACCTCTCGTCCGAGGTGGACGACCTCTCGGATCGGGTGGACGGCGTGCGGGAGCGCGCGGGGGAGGGGTCCGCCGAGGTCGACGACCTCGTGCGCAGGGTCGAGCAGCTGCGTCAGGTCGTCGGGCTCCAGGCCGTGGAGGGGCCCGGCGTGGTCGTGGAGCTCTCGGACAGCCCGCGCCCCGCGACGACGCGGGATGAGCTGACCGACCTCCGGATCCAGGACGTCGACCTGCAGCTCGTGGCGAACGCGCTGTGGAGGTCGGGGGCGGAGGCGGTCTCGGTGAACGGCCGTCGCCTCACCGCGACCTCGGCGATCCGCAAGGCCGGGACGGCGATCCTGGTGAACTACCGCGCGGTCTCCTCCCCCTACCTGATCGTGGCGATCGGCGACCCCGACGCGCTGCGGGACGGGTTGGAGGCGTCGGAGATCGCCGAGCGATTCGGGGTGTGGAAGGAGATCTACGGGCTCGGCTTCTCGCTCCGGGACGAGGACTCACTCGAAGCGCCGGCGCTCTCGGGCCTCCAGGACTTCCTCCACGCGGTGCCGGTGGAGGGCGACCGATGATCGCCCTGATCGCACTCCTAGCCGGCGTGGCGATCGGGCTGGTCCTCCAGCCCACGCTCCCCGCGGGGCTGACCCCGTATCTGCCGGTGATCGTCGTGGCCGCGCTCGACACGGTGCTGGCGGGGGTCCTGGCGCGACTCGAGGGCGGGTACCGAGAGGGCGAGTTCATCGTCGCCTTCCTCTCGAACACGTTGCTGGCCGCGTTCATCGTCTGGGTGGGTGACCGACTCGGGGCACCCGACCTGACGATCGGCGTCGTGGTCGTGTTCGGCATCCGGATGTTCCAGAGCCTGGCGGGGATCCGCCACTACCTCTTCCGCGACTGATGGACTATCTCGACCTCCACGAGACGTCCGGGCGACGACGCCCCACGATGCGGCCCCCCAGCCGGACCCAGACGAAGATGGCGCTCGTGGTCGTCGCGCTCGCGGTGGGGCTGCTGGTCGGCGTCCAGGCGGGGCGCCGGGACGACGGCACGGCCCGGCTGGCGGCCGAGTCCCCCGAGGACCTGGCCCGCATCCTCTCGGACCTGAACTCCGAGGCCGATCAGCTGGGGCGCCAGGTGGCCGACCTCCGCCTGAAGCTCTTCCAGTACGAGGGGACCGCCGAGCGGGAGGATCTGGCCCTGCGGGACGCGCGGAAGACCCTGCGGGACCTCCAGGTCCTCGCGGGGACCACCGACGTCCGGGGCCCGGGAGTGGCGGTGGAGATCGGCGACCAGATGG
>DATKBL010000208.1:0-2196 GCA_035513995.1 Actinomycetota bacterium | reverse complement strand
ACCGCCTCGTCCCGCGTCCGCGCGTAGGTCTCCAGTTCCGCGTCGAGCGTCGGCGGGTCGCTCAGCCCACGATCGATCGCCTCGGCCAGCGCCTCCGCGTCGCGGAAGGCGTCGGTGATCCCCTGGGCGGCCGCCGGGTCCTTGTGGTAGCCGGCGTCGCCGACCAGCGCCCACCCGGACCCCGCGGATCGACGGAAGCGGTTGGGGACGCGGTGCATCCCCGCGAAGCGCTCGACTCGCTTCCCGGCCAGGACCTTCTCGGCGAGCGAGCGAAACCGTTGCAGGCCCGCGAGGTAGTTGCCCTCGATGTCCCCACGCACGCCGTCCGGGTAGTCGAAGGTGGAGAACACGATGCTGACCATCGCCAGGCCGTCGTTCGTGGGAAAGGCGGCTGCACCCAGCCCCGGGAGGCCGTAGAAGTCCAGGCGGTCGAGGCCGACTCCGTCCCAGTAGGTGTAGTACGCATGAGTCCTCGGCGAGTGCCGCTCGTAGCGATCGGCGCCGACCTCGCGAGCCACCGTCGACCGCAGCCCGTCCGCACCGACGACGACTCGTGCGCGCTCTTCGACCATCGCCCCGCCCCGCGCCCGGCCGCGGATCCCGACGACGCGCCCGTCTTCCCGGACGATCTCCTTCACGGTGAAGGCCTCCCGGAGCTCCGCTCCGGCCTCCTCCGCGGCCCTGGCCAGCATCTCGTCCAGGACGGTGCGTCGTGGGCCGAAGGCCTCCACCACGCCGTCGGGGGTCGGAGGGCGGCCGACGAACCTGATCCCCTCGATGTCCCAGCCCATGTCCACGATCGGAGGGCATCCCGTCGCGCGGAGCCGGTCCAGGAGGCCCCATCGCTTCAGCCGCGCGACGCCCGGCTGATGGATGTAGTGGGTGGAGACCGTGTCGCTGGGGAACCGGGCTCGCTCGAGGAGCAGCACGCGGTGACCGCGGCGGGCGAGGAGCATGGCCAGGGGGGAGCCGGCGCACCGGGCCCCCACCACGATCGCGTCGTACACGTCTCGCATCATGCGGGGAGGTCGGGGACCGGTTCAAGCGCGGCGGTATGCGTCGGTTTGATCCGCATCGACAAGGATGGGTACGCTCTGAGCCGTACCGGGCGCCGCCCCTCACGGTCGGAACCGCTCTCCTCGGCGCTCGGGTCGCTCGCCCGAGGACGAAGGGGCTCGTGTACATGTCGTGGTACGGCCAGGGGACGCGGGTCCTGGACATCACCAACCCCTATGAACCGATCCAGGTCGCGTACTTCCGGCCCAACGGCACGAGCAGCTACGCGCCGCTGCTGTACGGAGGGCTCGTCTACGTGGCCGACTCGGGCCGCGGGATCGACATTCTGCGGCTGACCGACGGGGAGTTCGAGGCCTCCGCCGCGCGGCAGGAGGTCCTCCGCCACCGCTGCCGGTCGAGGCGGCGAACCAGGCCATCGAGGGCTACGAGCCCGACCCGGTGATGGGTTGGGCGTGTCGCGTGCCCGAGGACGGCGTCACGATCGCCTGATCGTTCGGAAGGGGGCGGGGGCGGCGCAAGCCGCCCCCGCCCCCACTCCCCTCCCCGCGTGGTTTACAGTTCACGGGATGGACGGGAGAGAAGAGCGCGTCGCCCGCAACGAGGCGACCTCTCGGGAGATCAACGAGAGGATTCAGGAGGCTCATGACGAGGCCGCCCCCGATGAGCACCTCCGCGTGCTGTGCGAGTGCGGAAACCAGTCGTGCGAGCGAGTGATCGCGATCACCAAGTCGGAGTACGAACGGGTCCGGAGCGACCCTCGCCACTTCGCCGTGATCCGCGAGCATGTGATCGCGGACATCGAGGACGTCGTCGACGACACCGACCGCTTCGTGGTGGTCGCCAAGCGCGGTGGCACGCCCGCCGATGTCGTCGTGGAGGAGGACCCGCGGAGCTGAGGGGTCAGGGCTCCGGGCTCTCCAGCTCGAACCAGTAGCCGTCGCGCCCCCAGCCCCACCTGGTGGCGAGACGGTCCACGAGGAACAGGCCCCATCCCGATTCGGCTCTCGGAGGAGGACGGATCGACCCGGCCACCCTCGGGGGGCCGGAACGTCTCGAGCCGTCGAGCACTTCCACACGAAGGTTGCTGCCGCTCACCTCCGCCCGGACCCGGATCCGGTCGTCCGGCTGGAGCCCCGCGTGCCGGATGCTGTTCGTGACCAGCTCGGTGATCAAGAGGCG
>DATKBL010000207.1:0-4880 GCA_035513995.1 Actinomycetota bacterium | reverse complement strand
CGGAGCCGCTCGAGCCACTCCTTGAGCAACGGCTCCTTGTTGTAGTGGGAGTGGCGGGCGAGATCCATCCACACCGTCCGGGGGGTGTCGGGCCACGCCGGGTCGAGGGCGCCGTCCAGGGGGATCTGCGCGAGCCGGGGCAGACCCGCCGGGTCGGGCACCACCACCTCGAACCTGGCGTCCTGGAACACGCTCTTCCCGATGTAGTCGGTGAGCCGGTAGAAGTTGCGCCATGCCGTCTGGGAATTGGGGCGGTCACCGTCGAACAGGTGCTGCCTGAGGTCCCCCAGGTCCCCTTGGCGGAAGTACGCGGGGAACGCCCAGGCGTAGAGCTGGCGCAGGGGCGACCCGTACGTCACCAGGGCGACGTCGCGGGTGATCTCGGGCCTCGCTCGCGCCAGCTGGACAAGGGCCGCATAGGCGATCACCGTGCCCTGGCTGTGCGCCGAGAGGATCACCCGGCGGCCCTCCTCGACGTGATGGCAGATGCGGTGCTGCAGCTCCGGGACGGCTCGCTCCGAATACGGCCGGACGGCCAGCGGATGGAACCTGCGAGGCCAGAAGGTGAGGATCTCCCACAGGATGCCGATGATGCGGCGCTGGTCCGGGCGGAACGAGCGACGGATCAGGAAGGCCAGGACGCCGAGCGCTCCGGTGAAAGCCACCCAATTGCCCAGCGTGGCCACGGGTGCCAGCCCCTCGAGGCGCCCGAACCGCAGCTGCAGCAGCGCGGTCACGAGGAAGGTGACCTGCGCCAGGGTCAGGACGAGGTCTGAGCTCCGCCCCGCCTCCGAGGTGGCTCTTCCGAGCCCGACCTTTCGGAGCATCCACGGGGTCACGCCGGTGAGCTCCCGGGCCTTCTCGTCCCCCGGGTGCGTTCGAACCCATTCGGGCGTGCCCTCGATCATCGACTTGGCGCGCTCCCGCTTCGCCTTGATCGCCATCCACACCCCGAGCCCCAGCGAGCCAACGACCCATGCGATCGCCGCGAAGCCCGTGGCGATCCCCAGGGAGTTCACCCGCTCGGGCGGATCGAGCGCCCAGATCGTGAGGCCGTGGAAGAACGCGGTGGCCAGCCCCACCCCGGTCGTCGCGGCCCCGAGGGGACCGATCCAGCGGAAGGAGGTGCCCCGGAAGGGGCGCCGCCACCCCACCACGTGGACGACCGCCACGGCCACGAGGGCCCACAGGATCGCCTCTGTCGTGTAGGTCGGGAAGACGGCGAGGCGGAGGCCGTACGGATCCTCCGCTCGCGCCAGCGCCCACGCCAGCAGCACGACCAGCGCGACGACGGAGGCGATCGCGTGGAACCCGAGGCGGATCTGAGCTCCGCGGACCCGGGCCCAGAACCATTCGTCGTCCAGACGCTCCTCGCGGGTGGAGTACTCAGCCATCTTGCGCGCGGGGGTGAGGACGGCCTGCGTGGCGCGACCCAGCCTCGTGCTGGCCTCCTCCCCCTCGGGAGGAGCCACCGGCCGGATCGGCCCGGGGAAGCCCTCGAACCTCCCCTGGGTCCGCCGGGCGATCCAGAAGATGAGCCCCACCCCCAGCGCGGGGAACAGCCAGGCTGCCACCATCCGAGCCCGCGGATCCAGCCATCCGAGCAGGGTCTCGCTCCGGTACGCACGGATCAGGAAGACGTTGGCGAACCAGAACACGTAGCTCAGGGTCAGCCCGAGACCGACGAGCACGATGAGCAGACGGAGGGTCTTGAACGGCCAGCGACTCCTCCGCCCCAGCCGGAGGTCCTCGTTCGGGAGGTGCATCCAAGCGGCGACGTTCACGAGCGTGAACGGGAGCAGCAGCAGCCAGAGGGGCTGCACGACGGCCGAAGAGGTGAGCTTGCCCCAGACGTAGCCCTCGATCCGGCGGTCGCGACGGCGGGCCTGGAAGGTGGATGGGCCCTCACCGGCGACCTGCACGACGTCGGCGAAGCCGGCCTCGCCCAGGAGCATCTCCGGCGTGGCCCCCCCGACCCCGTGGACCCTGAGCTCGACGACCTCCCGCATCTTGGCTCCCCCACCGGATGATGTTCCTCGGGACGATCCGAGTCCAGTGGGGACAACAACCTCGGCCGAACGGGGGAGGTCGGACTGGTGGAGGTGGCGGGAATCGAACCCGCGTCCCCGAGTGACCGACCGGGACTTCTCCGAGCGCAGCCTGCGGTTAGTCTCGTCCGTCGGCTCCCACAGGCGGAGGACCGCCGGACCAGCCTCGCTGCGATGTCCCTCCGGGGCCGCGAGGCGCAACCCTGGAGGTAAGTCTGCTCACGACGCCCGGCCCGCGGCCGCAGACGCTCCGCGGCGGACGGCTGCTATTTAGGCAGCGAGCGCTAGATCAGAATCGGCGCTTGTTTCTGTCCCGGCTCTTTAACGAGGACTCCGGGGACCTCGGCTCGCTTCTCCCGGACGGTTCTTCACCCAGGTCGAAGCCGGTCACCCCCTATGCAGTTGTCCTCCAGTATATCGGCCGGGATCAGCGGTTGCGGCGGGCCATCTCGCGCTCGATCTCGCGCTTGTGCTCCCGCTCGGCGATCGCCTGGCGCTTCTCGTACCTCCGCTTCCCGCGCCCCACGCCGACCTCGAGCTTGGCCAGGCCGTGAGAGAAGTACACGCGCAGCGGCACGAGCGTGTAGCCGCGCTCGTTGAGCTTCCCCTTGAGGCGCTCGATCTCCACGCGCCGCAGCAGGAGCTTGCGGGGGCGGCGCGGATCGTACTCGCGGCGGGTGGAGTCCTGCGCGTACGGGGGGATGTGCAGGCCCTCGAGCCAGATCTCGTTGTCGCTGACGCGCCCGTAGGCCTCGGACAGGGACGCCTTCCCTCCGCGCAGCGACTTCACCTCCGAGCCGGTGAGCACGATGCCGGCCTCGTAGACGTCGTCGATCTCGTAGTCGTGCCAGGCCCGGCGGTTCGTGGCGACGGTCTTCTCGCCGGCGGCCATCGGGTCACCCGCCGAGGAGCCGGAGGGCCCGGTCCAGCTGCTCGTCGTCCTCATCGCCGGGCTCGACCGGGACGTCGGGGTGGACCCCCTCGCCCTCGATCGCATGGCCGTCGGGCGTGTAGAAGAACGCCGTCGTGTACTGGATCGTGGTGTCCTCGCCCACGTCGGCCACGGTGAGGACCGAGCCCTTCCCGAAGGTGGTCAGCCCGACGAGCGTGGCCCGGCCGCGATCCTGCAGGGCGCCGGCCACGAGCTCGGAGGCCGAGGCGGTCCCGCCGTCCACGAGAACGACGAGGGGGAACGCGCCGAGGGTCTCGGCGTCGGCTCGCTCCGTGCGCTCGGGCTCGCCGCGCTCCCGGACGCGCGCCACCACCCCGCCGTCGAGGAACAGGTCGGCGACGCCGAGGGCCTCGTCGGCCAGCCCGCCGGCGTTCCCGCGGAGGTCGAGGACGACCCCTCGGGCACCGCGATCGAGGAGACCGTCGATCGCCTCGCTCAGCTCGTCGGCGGCCCCCCTCCCGAACTGGTGCAGGCGCGCGTAGCCCGCGCCTTGGATCATCCGTGACTCGACGTCGGGGATCTCGATCCGCGCCCGCTCCACGCGAACGGTCCGGGTCTCGCCGTCGCGCTCCACGAGGAGCTCCATCGAGGATCCGACCTCGCCCTTGAACTCCTGGGCCGCGTCGCCCACGCCGACCCCGCGCATCGATCGGCCCTCGGCCCGGACGATCACGTCGCCCGCGGTCAGGCCGACCCGCACCGCGGGCGAGCCGTCCACGACGTCCGTCACGCGGAGGCCCGCGGGCGACTCCCGCAGCCACACGCCGATCCCCACGATGCTCCCGTCGATCAGGTCCCGGACCTCGCCGACCTCCTCGGGACCGAGCGACGCAGCGTACGGGTCGTCGAGGACGCTCAGCATGCCCTCGATCGCGGCCTGGATGAGCTCCTCCTCGGAGATCGGACGGGCCGCGTCCCGCCGCAGCTCGTCCGCCGTGCCCTCGACGGCGTCCCATCCGGAGGAGCGAGGGTCTCCCACACGGGTACCCGCCACGAACGTCCCGGCCGCCAGGACCGCGACGATGAGCGCGCCGATGAAGACGGGACGGACATCTCTCACGAGTGCCTCCAGGGTACCCGCTCGGCGAGCGGACTCAGGTGAGGTAGGGCTCCGGGTCGACCGGGGTACCGTTGATCCGCACCTCGAAGTGGAGGTGGCAGCCCGTGGACCAGCCGGTGGTCCCCACGCTTCCGATCTGCTGGCCGCGCCCGACGCGCTGCCCGACGGCCACCCCGATGCTCTCCTGGTGCGCATAGAGCGTGGCCAGCCCGTTGCCGTGGTCGATGACGGTGGCGTTCCCGTAGCCGCCGTTCCACCCGGCGGAGAGCACGTTCCCGCGCGCGGCCGCCCAGATCGGGTCGCCGCAGTCGGCGTCGATGTCCACACCCGCGTGGAAGCGGCGCGTGCCGAAGATCGGGTGGACTCGCCACCCGAAGCCCGAGGTGATCGGGCCAGGCGCCGGCCAGAAGAGCTGGGCGCCCGGGTTCCCATCGCCCGAGGAGCCCCCGCCGCGGATCACCCCGGCGATCCTCTCCGACTCGGCCTCGAGCTCCCTCACGGCCTGGACGTACTGCTGTCGGTTCTCCTCCACCCCGCCGAGCAGGCGCTCCCGCTCGGCGATCGCGGTGTCCACCTCGGCCCTCATGGCCTCCTGCTCGGCCTTCAGCTCGGCGATCCGATCGACCTCCCGACGGATCGCGTCGCGGTGCTTCGAGAGGAGCGCCTCTTGGTCGGAGACGCGGTTCCGGCGCTCCGCGACCTGGACCCGCGTGGCCTCGATCGAGCGAAGGAGGTAGGAGTCGCTGTCCATGACGGCGCGGACGTACTCCACGCGGTCGGTGAGCGAGCGGAGGTCCTCGGCCCCGAGGATCACCTCGAC
>DATKBL010000206.1:0-3059 GCA_035513995.1 Actinomycetota bacterium | reverse complement strand
TCGATCAGCCCCGCCTGCAGGTAGTAGGCGAACAGCTCGAACATCCCGTGGATCGCGTCGGAGCCGGTGGCCAGCGTCGGGTCCCCGATGGAGAGGGGGAGGCGGGCGGGGCGGGCCCCGAAGACGCCTGCCTCGTAGACGAGCTGGAGGTCGGGGCTGACCGTCCGTCGGGCGAGGTTGCATGCGATGTTGGGCGGGCCCACCCCCACGAAGACCACCTTCTCGCCGGCCAGCTGGCGCGCGCTGGCCACGACCATCATCTCGGTCGGGGTCCAGTCCATCAGTCGTAGCTCCCGTAGTTCACTCGGCCCGACCAGGCCTCGCCCACCGCGAGGTCGGCCCAGCGCTCCTCGCCGAGCTTCTCCACGTACTCCTCGTGGGACGCCAGCGAGCGCACCCACTCGTCGAGCCACGCGTCGAGACGCTGAGGGTCGCGCGAGATCGCGTCCCACTCGAGGTAGAAGCGGTTGTCGCGATCGTAGTACCCCTGCGCGTACGAGGGGTGGCACCCTCGAGGGGCCACGACCACCGCGTCGACGATGAGCCCGGGGATCGCGGTCCGGTTGGGGTCGGCGCGGATCACCTCGGGCTCCACGAGCTCCTCGCAGACGACGAGGACGCGCTCCGCGGCGAAGGCCGCCTCCTTCTGGCAGCCCAGGAGTCCCCAGATCTGCGCGTTGCCCTCCGCGTCGGCCCGCTGAGCGTGCACGACGGTCACGTCGGGGTTGAGGGGCGGCACCGCGTAGAGGCGCTCGCTTGGATCGTAGGGGCTCTCGATCGGCACGATCCGAGGGTTGGCCTTCGGCAGGTCGCTCCCCTCGTAGCTCCGCAGAGGGAAGAACGGGAGACGGGATGCGCCCGCCACGTAGCGGCACACCATCCCGAAGTGGGAGTACTCCTCGAGCTCGAGGGGGCCCCCATCGCGACCCTCGACGCGGCGTCGCACCGCGTGGAGGGAGCCCACACCCGGGTTCCCCAGCCAGGAGAAGACCAGGCGCCGGGCGACGCCGGCCGCCACCATCTGGTCGTAGATGACGTCGGGGGTGAGGCGGCACAGGGTGAGGTCGCGCCTGCCCTGCCGGATGATCTCGTGGCCGGCGGCGAAGCTGATCAGGTGGGTGAAGCCTTCGATCGCGACGGTATCGCCGTCGCGGACGAGCTCCGCTATCGCCTCGCGCATCGAGGTGGCTTTGGACATGGCGCCTCCCGGACGCTACACCATCGATGCTCGGGGCCAGGACCGACGCGCGGTCGCTACTCGGTCACCCGGGGTGGGGCGTCTTCCGGCGCCGGCACCGGGGGTTCCATCGGGGCCGGCGCGCGGGGCCCACCCGGCGTGCCTCGCGCCAGCAGGATCGCCACCCCCAACAGGAGCAGCCCGATCACGACCGCGACGATCGCCCAGCCCGTGTCCTCGACGTGGTTGCCGACGATCGTCGAGGAGACGATCAGCGTGCCGGCGATGCCCAGCCCGACGACGCTCCGCTCCACGATCCACTCGCCCGCGGCCATGAGCGCGAACGCGGTGACCAGCGAGAGGATCTCTCCGACGACGCGCTCTCCTCCGATGAGGAACAGGAGCGGCCCGAAGAGCGCGAGGATCGACCCCAGCACGAGGGTGGTCCTCCGAGGCATCAGCCAACCAAGCCACCCCATCACGAAGATGCCGCCGCCGAGGAGCCACGTCACGAACCCCACGGCGCTGAGGTCGGGAGGCCCGAAGATGAAGCCGACCCCATCGGGGACCACTAGCGCGATGATCGCCACGTACCCGCTCAGGATCAGCGCGATCGCCTGGAGGCTCCGGCGGAGCATCCACCACAGCCCGAACGAGTAGGCGGCCGTGACCGTGCCGGCCACGAACACGACCATCCTCCCCTCCAGCCCGCCGATCACGTCGCCGAACAGCGTCCCGGCGAGATCGGCCACGGCGAGGACGGAGACGAACCAGAAGACGCTCTGCATCCGTGGGTACGGCTCCGGCCGGCCGGCGATCGCCAGGCCCGCTGCGAGCAACACCCCGGCGGTGATGAGGTCGAAGATGATCCGAACGCCCTCATTCGTCGACCCACCCAGGGCCGTGGAGGCGGCGGCGAGCGCCACGGCGGCGCCCGCGTACCCGACGAACTCGACGACCGTCTGCAGACCGACCGGCTCCCGCCGTGCTGGCTCCATCGCTTCCTCCCCCAGGTGCTCGACGTCGCAAGCATCGCACGGAGGGCCAGACGAACCAAGCACCCGACCCGGGCGCGAGGATCCGTGGCCGGGAACATCTGTCAGGTGGTCGGAGTTGTGGCAGGATGGCGGACGCTGTCCACGCCGCGGAGGGAGTCGAGGATGATCCGCACGTCGGGTTTGGTGAAACGGTACGGGAAGGTCACGGCCCTCGCAGGGCTCGACCTCGAGGTGCCCAAGGGCACCGTTCTGGGGCTCCTCGGGCCCAACGGCGCGGGGAAGACCACCGCGGTCCGGATCCTCACGACCCTGCTCGACGCGGACGAGGGCACGGCCGAGGTTGCCGGCCTCGACGTCCGCACCCAGCCCACGGAGGTGCGTCGCGTGATCGGGCTGTCGGGGCAGACGGCCGCCGTGGACGAGTACCTGACCGGCTACGAGAACCTCGACATGGTCGGTCGCCTGTACCACATGGGCGTGGAGCGCTCGCGCGCTCGCGCGCGCGAGCTCCTCGAGCAGTTCGACCTCGACGAGGCCGGTGACCGCCCCGCCAAGACCTACTCGGGAGGCATGCGCCGCCGCCTCGACCTCGCCGCCGCGCTCGTCGCCGAGCCCGAGGTCCTCTTCCTCGACGAGCCCACTACCGGCCTCGACCCGCGGAGCCGCGTGCAGATGTGGGGCACGATCAAGACGCTGGTCGGCGCCGGCTCCACGGTGCTCCTCACCACGCAGTACATGGAGGAGGCCGACCGCCTGGCGGACGACATCGTCGTGATCGACCGCGGCCACAAGATCGCCCAGGGAACGGCGGACCAGCTCAAGACCCAGGTGGGAGGGGAGCGGGTCGAGCTCGTGCTGGGCGACATGGCCGATCTCGAGGCCGC
>DATKBL010000205.1:0-4997 GCA_035513995.1 Actinomycetota bacterium | reverse complement strand
ACCTCGTCCTTCTCGGTCTTCTTGCGGCGGAGCCCGTAGGCCACGTTCTCGAACACGTCGAGGTGGGGGAAGAGGGCGTAGGACTGGAACACGGTGTTGACGTCGCGCTTGTGGGGCGGGACGCCGGCCACGTCGACGCCGCGGAGCTCGATCCGGCCGGCGTCGGGCTGCTCGAACCCCCCGAGCATCCGAAGCGTCGTAGTCTTGCCGCAGCCGGACGGCCCGAGGAGGCTGAAGAACTCGCCCCGTCGGATCTCCAGGTCGATGTGGTCCACGGCGAGGACGTCGCCGAAGGCCTTGACCACGTCCACGAGTCGGACGTCGAGCTCCGTCACCCGTTCACCCCTCCCGAAGCCTACGGCGCGGCTCCGGCGCGCGCGCCTCCCGGTCGTGGGGAAGCGGGCCCCCTCTTTGTACGAACCGTCGCACGAGGGTACCAGCGTCCGCCGGGGCGCGGGACGGCCGGAGGCGGCCGGACTTCGTGAAAACTTTCACAAAGTTGTCCCCGAGCGGGTCGATATAGCCTCTGACCTGCGGAAACGGGTCTCCGGCCGGTTTGACGCTCCGGAACCGTGCCCGATATACTCTCCCGGCCCATGGCGGAGAGCCCCTGGACCGGTTTCGGCGAGGCCTGGGCGGTCACCAGCACGCTGATCGCGGGGATGGTTGTCTGGGCGGGGATCGGCTACCTGCTGGACCTGTGGCTCGGGTTCCGGTGGCTGCTCCTCCCGCTGGGGATGGTGGTGGGCATGGGCGGAGGGATCTACCTCGTCTACATCCGGTATGGCAGAGAAGATCGCGAGACCTGAGCACGCGATGGTGCGGAAGGCGCTGGCCGCCGGTGCGGCCGCCGCGCCCGTGGCCTTCGGCGCCGGCTTCCTCGCCGGAGGCGGGGGCGCCGCCCTCTCGGCGCTGCTCGGCGTCGTCGTCGTCGTCCTCAACTTCGCGGCCCACGGGGCGTCGCTCGCATGGGCGGCCGGCATCTCGGTCGTCGCCGTGCAGGCCGTCGCCCTCGGCGGCTTCGTCGTTCGGATGGGGATGATCGCCGGCGTTCTGTTCGCCCTCTCCCGCGCCGCGTTCTTCTCGCCGCCGGTCTTCATGGTGGCGGTGATCGCCGGTACGCTCGCCCTCCTCGTCTACGAGGGGCGGCTGGTCCGCGCCGGGCTGGGTGGCCGTCTGGAGATCCCCGCCGATCCCGTCGCCGTTCGGGCCCGAGAGGCCCTCCGTCTGAGGGAGGAGGCCTGGTGATCGGGCTCCTCGCCGCGACCCGTCCTCCCGAGCCGTTCGAGGCCCCCGGAGTCGAGATCCTCGACCCGCCCGCCCTGATGGAGTTCACGCTGCTCGGGATCCACTTCGACATTACCCGCGTCACCATCTACACGGCTCTGGCCGTGGTGATCGTGGTCGCGCTGTTCGTGGCCGCCGCGCGGAGGCCCCAGCTCGTGCCCCGGGGGGTCCAGAACTTCGTGGAGTCGATGGTCCAGTTCATCAGGGAGGAGATCGCGCTCCAGGTGATCGGGCGCGAGGGCCTCACCTGGGTGCCCTTCCTGACGGCGCTCTTCATCTTCATCCTGATCGGCAACATCTTCGAGGTCATCCCGCTGATCCAGTTCCCGGTCAACTCGAGGATGGCCATCCCCGCCCTCCTCGCGGGGCTGGTCTGGGTGCTGTTCATCGTGACGGGCGTCCGTATGCACGGGCTGTCGTACTTCAAGGGGGTCCTCTTCCCGCCCGGGGTTCCCAAGCCGATCTACATCCTCCTGACCCCGATCGAGCTGATCTCGACGTTCGTCGTCCGCCCGATCACGCTGTCGGTCCGTCTCCTGGCCAACATGGTCGCGGGCCACATGATCCTCACCGTCTTCTTCCTGGGGACCGTCTACCTGATGCTGAGCCTGCCCTGGGGCCCGCTCGTGGGCGTGCCGGCGTTCGCGCTGTCCACCGCCCTCGTGGGCTTCGAGATCCTGGTGTCGGTCCTCCAGGCGTACATCTTCACGATCCTGACCGCCGTGTACATCGGCGGCGCCATCCATCCGGATCACTGAGAGGAGAGCAGCTATGGGAGATCTCGCAGGGCTGATCGGACAGGTCTCCGGAGACGTGGGCGTCCTGGGCCGGGGCCTCGTCTACGGCCTCGCCGCCATCGGCCCCGGCATCGGGATCGGGTTCCTCGTCGGCAAGACCGTGGAGGCGATGGCCCGTCAGCCCGAGGCCGCGGGGATGGTGAGGACGGTCATGTTCCTCGGCATCGCCTTCGTGGAGGCGCTCGCCCTGTTCGGGCTGATGCTCGCCTTCATCATCTGAGGGTGGGGGCCATGGACATCACGCTGGTCGGACTCCCGTACACCTCGGCTCAGGAGGAGGAGCCGGTCACCGAGGAGCCGGGGCACGAGGAGGAGCACAACCCGATCCTCCCCGAGGTCGACGAGATCATCGTCGGGGCGCTGGCGTTCCTCATCATCTTCGTCGTCCTGTGGAGGTACGCCTTCCCGCGCCTGAACGAGGCGATGACGAACCGGACCGAGAAGATCCAGGGCGACCTGGAGAAGGCCGAGTCGGAGCGCCGCGAGGCCGAGCAGCTGCTGCAGCGCTACGAGGAGCAGCTCCAGGAGGCGCGCGCCGAGTCGAGCCGCATCATCGACGAGGCCAGGAAGACCGCGGAGCAGCTCCGCCAGGACCTGCTGGAGCGCGCGGAGGAGGAGGCGCGGGGGGTCGTGGCCCGGGCCCAGGACGAGATCCGGGCGGAGCGCGACCGTGCCTTTGAGCAGCTGCGCGCGCAGGTGGCGGAGCTGTCGGTCGAGCTGGCCTCGCGCGTGATCGGCGCCGAGCTCGACCCCGAGCGCCAGCGGCAGCTGGTGGACGACTACATCGAGGAGCTCGTCGCGCAGGGCAACGGGGACGGGGGCTAGGTGGCCGACGACCGGAGGATCCGCGGCTACGCGGAGGCGATCCTCGCCGTGGCCGAGGCGGAGGGAGCCCTCGACGCCGTCCAGGAGGAGCTCTTCCGCTTCGCGCGGACGGTCGAGGAGCAGGGCGACCTTCGGGAGGCCCTGACCGACATCGCCCTCCCCGCCGAGCGGAAGCGGGCGCTGATCCGCGAGCTGCTCGGCGACAGGGCCAGCGACGCCACGGTCAACCTCCTCGAGCTCGTCGTGGAGCAGGGCCGGGCTCGCGACCTCTCGGAGATCGCCGACGAGCTGGTCCGGCTTGCGGCCGAGCGGGGCCAGCAGGCTGTCGCCGAGGTCCGCACCGCGATCCCCCTCGACGAGGAGCGGCGCCGGCGGCTGGCGGAAGCGCTCGAGCGGGCCACCGGAAGGCGGATCGACCTTCGCGCGATCGTAGACGAGGCGGTGGTCGGCGGCGTGTACGCGCGTGTGGGCGACCAGGTGTTCGACGGCACCGTGCGCCGCCGTCTCGAGCTGGCGCGCGAGCGAATGAGCGAGGTGTGAGATGGCTGACCTGACGATCGGGCCCGACGAGATCGCGGAGGCGCTGCGCAAGCACGTCGAGTCCTTCACCCCGGAGGTGAGGCGAGAGGAGGTCGGGCGGGTCGTCGAGACCGGAGACGGGATCGCCCGGGTCCGGGGCCTCCCCGGCGCCCTCGCCAACGAGCTCCTGGAGTTCGAGGGCGGGGTCTTCGGTGTGGCGTTCAACCTCGAGGAGGACGAGATCGGGGTCGTCGTCTTCGGCGACGAGGACGAGACCGACGCGGGCGACACCGTGAAGCGCACCGGCCGCATCCTCTCGGTTCCGGTCGGGGACGGGATGCTCGGGCGGGTAGTCGATCCCCTGGGACGGCCGATGGACGGGAAGGGGTCGATCCAGGCCGAAGGCGATCGCGTCCTCGAGCTCCAGGCGCCCAGCGTGGTCATGCGCCAGCCGGTGAGCGAGCCGCTCCAGACGGGCATCAAGGCGATCGACGCCATGACCCCGATCGGACGGGGACAGCGCGAGCTGATCATCGGCGATCGTCAGACGGGGAAGACCGCGATCGCGATCGACGCCATCATCAACCAGCGCGAGAACTGGGCCAGCGGCGATCCCGCGAAGCAGGTGAAGTGCGTGTACGTGGCCGTGGGGCAGAAGGCCTCCACGGTCGCCGAGGTCGTCGCGGCGCTCGAGGAGCGCGGGGCGATGGACTTCACGGTCATCGTGAACGCTCCAGGCTCCGTGCCCGCGGCCTTCAAGTACATCGCCCCCTACTCCGGCTCGGCGATCGGCCAGCACTGGATGTACCAGGGCCAGCACGCCCTCGTGATCTTCGACGACCTCTCGAAGCAGGCCGAAGCCTACCGCCAGGTGTCGCTCCTCCTCCGGCGTCCCGCGGGCCGGGAGGCCTACCCGGGCGATGTGTTCTACCTCCACTCCCGTCTCCTAGAGCGCTGCGCGAAGCTCTCGGACGAGCACGGCGGCGGGTCGCTTACCGGCCTCCCGATCGTCGAGACGAAGGGCGGCGACGTCTCCGCCTACATCCCCACGAACGCGATCTCCATCACCGACGGGCAGATCTACCTCGAGACCGATCTGTTCAACTCGGGCGTGCGGCCGGCGATCAACGTGGGCATCTCGGTCTCCCGGGTGGGGGGCGCGGCGCAGATCAAGGCGATGAAGCAGGTGGCCGGCCGCCTCCGGATCGACCTCGCCCAGTACCGCGAGCTCGAGGCCTTCGCGGAGTTCGGCTCCGAGCTCGACCGCGCCTCCCAGCAGCAGCTCGAGCGCGGCGCCCGCGTCGTCGAGGTCCTGAAGCAGCTCCAGTACGAGCCGATGCCGATCGAGCGCCAGGTCGTCTCCATCTGGGCGGTCACCAACGGCGTGCTCGACGACATCCCCGTCGACGACTGCAAGCGCTTCGAGGAGGAGCTCCTCGAGTACGTGGGCACCCGCCACGGCGAGATCTACGAGCACCTGCGGACCGAGGGGACCATGACCGACGAGATCGAGGAGACCCTGCGGTCGGCCGCCGAGGAGTTCGCGAAGCAGTTCGCTCCGAGCGAGGC
>DATKBL010000204.1:0-7041 GCA_035513995.1 Actinomycetota bacterium | reverse complement strand
CCGGTCCCCTCGCTCGCGTGGAGGATGCCGGTGTTGATCGACGGGGTGATCTCGAGCTCCACGACCCGGCGCAGGTCCACCCCGATCGGCGAGCCCCGGAAGCCGAGGTAAGGCAGCTTGAAGCGGCTGCTCTTCCCCAGGCTGATGCGGGCGATCTCCTCGGTGGCGGCTACGGCGTCGGCCATCGTCCCGCCGACGAACGCCGCCACCGCCGGCGACGCCGCTGCGGCGGCGCCTCCCAGCCCCACGAGCTCGAGGATCGCGCTGTCGCCGATGTCGGGCGCCGCGTCGTCGGGGCCGTAGTCGCCGTGGAAGAGCGCGTCCTCCACCGGCGGGGCCGGGGCCCTGAACCACTCGTCCATCCCCGGCAGCCGCACCCCGAACGTCGTACCGTTCCGCGCCATCCCCGTCACCACGCTCGAGCCCTCGACCTCCCCCGCCCAGAGCATCGTGGCCTTGGCCGCGGCCATCCCCATCGTCAGGAAGAAGAGGTGGTTCTCGGAGAGGAACGTCCCGACGTCGGGCGCCCGGGGGTCGTCGAGCCGGAGCAGCCGGGGGAGCAGGAAGCGGATCGTCAGGTTCGTGGCCGCCTGCGAGCGCATGTGCGCGTCGTCGCCCATCTGCAGGGCCTGCGCCGCGATCGCGAAGACGTCCAGAGGGTCGCCCGCGCGGATCGCCGCGTTGAGTACCGGGCCCGCGGCCTCCCGGAGGAACACGAGCCGCTCCACCGCCTCGGGACGATCCACCCCGAGCCACTGCTGGTCGCCTGGCCCCTGGTTGATCGGGGCGAACGCTCGGCGATCGCCCTGGGGGCTCTCGACGAGGAGGACCGGGGCCGACGGCCCGAGCGTCGTGGCCATCGGCAGCACGGTGTCGTGGTGGTTGGCGGCGTCGAGCCAGACCTCGCCGGAGGCCACGAGCTTCCCGGCCTCCTGGGGCGTCTCCGCCCACCCCTCGGCGATCACTGCCGCGTGCACCGAGCGCCGGAGCGGGTCGCAGAGCTCCTCCCACGGCAGCGGGGGGCCGGGGTGCAGGATCGTCCGCTCCCCCATCTCGGGCACGTCGTCGGCCGCCGCGCCCACCCCCACCAGCATGGGCGCGGACTCGTCGATCCGCCTCAGGACCTCCTCGTTCGCCTGGTCGATCGCGGCCGAGCGTGGCCCGTACAGACGAACGAGGGTCTCCACGAGCTCGGGGTCGCCGCCGGCGGGGATCCGCCACTCGACGTCGACCGACTCGGCGCCTTGGGCGCGGACGGCCTCTCCGAAGCCGGCCAGGCCCACGTTGACCGCGCGGACCTCGTCCGGGAGGGCGAGGGGCTCGCTGTTAGACTCCACGGACATGGAGGTTACCGCCTACTGGGAGGGCGGATACAAGACGCGGGTCCCGATCCGCGACTTCGAGCTCCGGATCGACGAGCCCGAGCGGTACGGCGGCGAGGACACCGGCCCGATGCCCACCGAGATGCTTCTCGGCACCCTGGCCGCCTGCTTCGCGATGGCCTTCCATCACGCGGCGAAGAAGCGCGACGTGGCGCTCCCCGATCTGAAGGTCACCGTCCGCGGCGACTACGGGAACCTCCGCTTCGATCGCATCTCTGTCGAGGTCCACACGACCCACCCCGATCGGGAAGAGCTCGACCGGTTCCTGGAGCGGGCGATCGAGTACTGCTACGTCACGAACACACTCCGGAGCGAGCCGGAGCTCGAGTACCGCATCGCCGGCGGAGAGCCCCACGAGGTCAGCCCCCCGCCGTCTCCCGAGCGAGGCTGAGCAGGTCCCGCTCGGCCGCCGCGTACGCCTCCGCCCGCCGCGCCGCCTCGTCCCGAGCTCGCTCCGCGTCGGCTCGGATGCCGGCGGCCATCTCGCGGACCACCTCGGGGGCCGAGCCGCCTCGCGAGGTCCTGGTGCGGACGATCGCCCGCGGATCGAGGACCTCGCTGAGGTCCCGGCCGGCGAGGCCCAGCGGCCGGCCCACGACCTCCTCCGCGGCCTCGTCGAGCATCTCGCCGGTCACGTCGATCCCCCGGAGGCCCTCCCGCGCCGCACGCTGGATCGCGCCGCCCACCACGAGGTAGGCGGTGCGGTAGTCGACCTCGCTCGTCTGCATCACGTACTCCGCGAGGTCGGTCGCCTGCGAGAAGCCCTGAGTCAGCGACTCCCACATCCTCTCCGGGTGGGGGCGCATCGTGGCCACCACCCCGCGCATCAGCCGGGTGACGCGCCCGGCAAGCTCGAGCGCCCGCGGCACCTCGCCGTAGGCGAAGATCAGGTTGTCGCTCCGAGCCGACGGCGTCTTCACCACCGCCAGGAACCCCGAGAGCCGCCCGATCAGCACGCCGGATGCGCCGCGCACGATCGACAGCGCGTAGGGGTTCCGCTTCTGCGGCATGAGGATGCTCGAGCGCGTGTACGGACCGGCCAGCTCCACGAAGTCGAACTCCTGGCTGTCCCAGATCTCCAGGTCCTCGGCCAGCTTGCTGAGGTTGCTCACGAGGCTGGTGGATCCCGAGAGCAGGGCCACGAGCCCGTCGGTCTGCCACATCGCGTCGCGCGTGTGCTCGATCACGCCACGGAACCCGAGGAGCTCGGCCGTCCGCTCGCGATCGACGGCCAGACGGCTTCCGTTGACGCATCCGGCCCCGCCCGGGCTCCGGTTGACCCAGTCGTCCTCGCGGAGCAGGCGATCGGTCTCCCGGAGCGAGGGGGCGGCGAAGGTCAGGAGGTAGTGGCCGAAGGTCGAGGGCTGGGCCTGCTGGAGGTAGGTCTGATCGGGCATCACCACCTCAGCGTGCTCCTCGGCCGCGTCGGCGACGGCGTCGGCGAAGCCGGCGGCGTCGCCGACGAGCGAGACGACGAGGTCGCGCAGGCAGATCCTCAGGGCGACCCGGCCGGCCTCGCGCCGGGGGCGTCCCGCGTGTAGCCAGCCGGCGTCGCTCCCCAGCCGCTCGATGAAGAACCGCTCGCGCGAGTTGTAGGCGTCGCCGTGGGCCGGGTCGTAGGGGAAGTCTTCCGCGGTCATGTCGTGGGCCTCCAGGAGGAGCCGGAGGAGCCGGCGGGCGGGCTCGGGCGGGGCGATTCCCTGCTCCAGCAGGACCATCACGTGCGCCATGTCGGCGAGGTTCAGCCCCCGGTGCAGGTACGGCGCGTCGGCGACCTCGAGCCGGAACCCCGCCTCGATCAGCTCGGGCGCCGGCGCCTCCGCGGACGGGCCGACGTGTCCCTCACTCATGCCGCTCCTCCTCCCGCTCGCTCGATCGCGGCCACCGTGCCGCCGGTGTGGACGAAGACGGCCGGCCCGTCGCCGACCATCGCCAGGAACGCGGCCATCCCCTTCGCCGTGAAGACATGGTCGAGGAGCAGCCCCTCGGTGTCGGCGGCGAGCCGCGCGGACGCGTCTCCCTCCGGGGAGGGCTCGCCGTAGGCAGCGCCCCGAGCGTCCACCACCTCGACGTCTCCGGCGCGAGGCGGGGGGGTCCCGGCCAGGGCGGCGGCCTCACCGGCGATGCGACGCGCCCGCTCCTCGCACTCCTCCACCGGACGGCTCACCGTCGCGCCCACCAGCCGCCACGGGAGCGCGGCGGCGGCGCGGCCGGCGAGCAAGCCGGCCAGGGTGCCGCAGGACCCGGCCGTCACGAGCACAAGCTCGGGCTCGACGCCGGCGACCTCGAGCTGATCGGCGAGCTCGCCGGCCGCGTCGAGGTAGCCCAGCGCGCCCACGCCCGTGGCCCCGCCCCGGGGTACGAGGTAGGGGCGGCGGCCCGCGGCCTCCATCTCGGCGACGACCTTCTCCATCGGGGGGTCGACGGAGGCGCGATCGGGCTCGCCCGTGAAGCGCACCTCCGCGCCGAAGCCGCGGATCAGGCCGAGGTTGGCGCCCGGCGGGTCGGGCTCCTGACCGTACATCAGGATCACGCAGTCCATCCCCGCGAGGCGCGCCGTGGCGGCGGCTCCGCGGCAGTGGTTCGATCCGGGACCCCCCGCCGTGACCAGGACGTCGGCGCCGCCGCGGCGCGCCTCCCCGAGGAGGTACTCGAGCTTCCGGGCCTTGTTGCCGGCGAGCGCGAACCCCGTGAGGTCGTCGCGCTTGACGTAGATCGGGCCCGAGCCCACCGCCTCCTCGAGGCGCGCGGCCCGCACAAGCGGGGTGGGGAGCGTCGCCAGGACCATCCTCGGGGGTCGACTCACGGCCACCGGTCCCCCTCGCGGGCCCGGCGTATCCTCACCAGGACCTCGTCCACCTGCGCGCCGGCCGAGCCCGTCGCCGGGCCCCGAAGCGCCGCCAGCACCTCGTCGTCGATCTGCTCGGCCAGCTCGGGGTGGCCCCGCAGGGCCTCCTCGAGGCTGGCGGCGCCGGCGCCGCGGGCCAGCGCCTCCTGGAGCAGCTCCTGGGCGCGGTGCTTCCCGACCCGGGGCGCCAGCGCCGCCAGCGCGGCCTCCGAGGAGGCATGGGGACCGAGGTTCCGCCCCATGGCCTCCTCGTCGACCTCCAGACGCTCGACCATGTCCCGCGCGAGCGCGGCCGCCGTCCCGGTCAGCAGACACACCTCGGGGAGCGCGACCCACTCGGCCTTCCACCCCCGGCCGTCCCGCTCGTGCTCCTGGACCTGCCCCTCCAGGAGCACCGCCGCGCCGTGGCGGACCAGCCGCGACAGCGTGACGAGGTGCTCGGACGCCTCGGGGTTCCGCTTGTGGGGCATCGTGATGCTCCCCACGGTCCCCTCGCCCGAGGGCTCCCGCAGCTCGGCGATCTCGCTCCGCTGGAGCTGGTACACCTCGTTCCCGATGCGGGCCAGCGTGCCGGCGCTCGAGGCCATCGTCGTCCCGACCTCGGCGATGCGGTCCCGAGCCGAGGTCCACGAGATCCCGGGGTCGCCCAATCCCAGCCGCTCACAGAAGCGCCGCCGTAGCTCCGGTCCCGCCTCCCCGAAGAACCCCTGGGTGCCCACCGCGCCCCCGAGCTGGCCCACGAGCCACCGGGGCGCGCCCTCGCGGAGGCGGTCGAGGCCCCGGCGGACCTCGTCGGCCCACCCGGCCACCTTGAACCCGAGGGTGATCGGGGCGCCCGCCTGGCCGTGGGTCCGGCCGGCCATCGGCACGTCGCGGGTCCGCTCGGCCAGGTCGAGGAGCGACCCCTCGACCGCAAAGAGGTCGCGCCACACGACCTCTCCCGTGCGGCGCACGGCGAGCGCCGTCCACGTGTCGGTGAGGTCCTGGACGGTGATGCCGTAGTAGATCCACTCGGCGGCCTCGGGCGGCAGGATCTCCCGGAGCCCGTGGATCAGGCCGAGGGTGGAGTGCCCGGTCCGACGGGTCTCCTCGGCGACGCGCTCGAGGTCGAGGCGGTCGACGCTCGCGCGCTCGCGGATCGCGGCGGCGGCCTGGGCCGGCACGATCCCCATCCCGGCCTGGACCTCGGCCAGGGTCGCCAGGATCTCGATCCACGAGGCGAGGCGGGCGCGCTCATCGAACACCTCGCGAAGCTCGGGCGTCCCCCAGAGGTGCGCGTACAGCTCGGAGTCGGTCAGACGGGCTCCCACGCCGGCTCGGCCACCTCCATCAGGACCCGGAGCCCCTCGCGGATCTCCTCCAGCGAGGCCCCCCACGGCACCACGACGACGTTCCCGTCGCGCTCCACGCCGAACTCCAGCATGCAGCACTTCGTGAGCGTGGGGACCTCCGAGGGCTCGGTCAGCTCGCGCGGGCACATCTCGACGTACGGAGCGTCCTCGCCGTAGAACCACCGGTGGATCTGGGCCGAGCGCTCGCAGCCTACCAGCACCCAGTCCTCCTTCGGGGGGCGCTGGTCGAGGTAGGCGACCTCCGCGCCGGGCGGGGCGACGCCGGCGCCTCGGCACGGATACAGGTAGCGCGGCGACGGCCGGGCCGCCGCCAGCCCGACGATGTCGATCTCCTCGGGGCGCAGGTCGATCGGCGGGAGGTCCTCGGCCACGTCCAGCACCCGGCGAACCTGATCCACGAGCTTGGCGGGGTGCGGCGGCGCCACCTCCGTCACCCGGACGGGGATCGGCGCGGGGTCGAGGATGAAGCTGAGGTGCTCGTATCGCCCGTGCACCACGACGCACCGCGCGCCGGGCGCCCGGTCCAGCGCCGCGCGCCCCAGCTGTGTGGGGATCGCGGTGTCCATTTCGGGGTCCTCCACCAGCGCGCACTCCTCCGGCCCGGCCAGCACCTGCACCTCAGTGATCGGGGAGAACAACGGCTCCTCGGACGCCTTCTCGACGCGGACGAGGGCCAGGTCGCCGCCGGACCGCGCCACGACGAACTCGGTCCTACGGTAGGCCTCCCGTCCGAGGAAGTGCTCGCGCAAGGCCTCGGGAGCGAAGGACGAGACCTCGGCCACCGACACGCTGCGGTACCTCCGCGGGACGAGGTTCACCGGGGCGTCGCCTCGTCGCCCGGCGCCTTGATGGTGTCGGCGCGCAGGCCGAGGCGGAGGGCCTCCACGCCGAGCACCTCGTCGAGCCGGATGTTGCCCAGGTTGACCTCCGGGCCGAAGCGCCGGATCAGCCAGGCCTGCTGGGACTTCTGCGGGGCCTCGAAGATGAGGCGCGCCGGCGTGGCCACGCGGGTCACGGCCTCGAGCACGTCCTCGCGGACCTGGCCCTCAGAGGTGTAGAGGCCGACGGTCCCGCTCTCGCGCCCCTCGGTCAGGACCCACGCTGCGCCGGCCTCGAGGTCCGCGGCCGCCTCCGCGGCCCAGTCGTCGGCCGTCACCGGGACGCGCGGGTCCTTCGACCCCACCTCTGAGAGGACGACGAACCGCTCACGCGCCTCGCGGATGAGGCGATGCTTCTCCTCGAGGGGCATCCCGACCGTGCCGTTCGACACCTCGACGCAGGGGAACCCGATCGCCGCGGCCCACGCGAGGCACTCCGATGCCTTGTCCTGGAGCCAGGCCGCCTCCAAGAGCGTGCCGCCCACGCAGGCCCGGATGTCGTGGCGGGCCAGCAGCGGGAGCTTCTCCTCGACGCTCGGATCGAGGTAGGCCGTCCCCCACCCGAGCTTCCAGAGGTCGAT
>DATKBL010000203.1:0-9356 GCA_035513995.1 Actinomycetota bacterium | reverse complement strand
GCCATCTTGGGCTCACGCTCCTTCAGCCAGGTGAAGACGGGCGCCGCCACGAAGATCGACGAGTAGGTCCCCACCGCCATCCCCACGAACAGCGCGAAGGCGAAGTTCTTCAGGGTCTCCCCTCCCAGAAGGAGGAGCGCTCCCACGGGGAGCAGACTGGTCAGCGAGGTGTTGACCGACCGCATCAGCACCTGGTTCAGCGATATGTTGACCGCCCCGGAGAAGGTCTCCCGTTGGACCAGCCCGGGCGCCTCGGCGTTCTCCTGGATCTTGTCGAAGATCACGACCGTGTCGTAGAGCGAGTACCCCAGGATCGTGAGCAACGCGATCACGGTCTCGGGGGTGACCTCCCGGCCGATCAGCGCGTAGACGCCGGCCGTGATCGCCAGGTCGTGGACGAGCGCCACGATGGCCGAGACGGCCATCTTCCATTCGAACCGCATCGAGATGTACAGGCTGACCAGGACCAGGAAGATCAGGAGCCCCTGGAGGGCCTTGCCCGAGATCTGCTGGCCCCACTTGGGCCCCACCTCGTCCACGTTGATCTGCGCCGGCTCGACGCCTGCCTGCTCGGCCAGAGCCTCGACCACCTCGTCCCGATCGGCGCCCAGGGCGTCGGTCCGGACGGTGATCTCGGTGTCGTCGTTCACGAGCTGCACCACGGCGTCGCTCCGGCCGAGGTCGGCCAGCTCCTCACGCACCTCCTGGGCCGTGACCCCGGTCGGGTTGGGGTAGGTGAGCTGGGCGCCGCCCCGGAAGTCGATACCGAAGTTCAGCTTCAGCACCAGGATCGCCAACAGCGACACGAGGATCGCGCCGCCCGAGATCGCGAGCCACAGGCGGCGCCGCCCCATGAAGTCCACGTGGAACTCCTCGTGGCCCCGGAAGCGCGAGACGAGGCTCCGCACGCTCACCGGGCGCCTCCGCGGACCGGGGCCGGCTCGGGGTCCATGGCCACGCCGCTCCGGAGGCCGAGACCCCGTGCCTCCGACAGGCGGCGGCTCCGGGCGATCAGGTACACCGCCGGCCGCTTGAAGAAGTAGACGACGAACATGTCGAGGGCGGTGGCCAGCCCCAGCGTGAGGGCGAACCCGCGGACCGAGCCGATCGCCAGGAGGTACAGCACGACCGCGGCCATGATCGTCACGATGTCCGCCGCGACGATCGTCCGCCACGCGCGGCGGAAGGCCGGCACGACGGCGGAGCGGGGCGTCTTGCCGTGCCGGACCTCGTCCTTCAGCCGCTCGTAGAAGACGATGTACGAGTCGGCGGTGATCCCCAGCGAGACGACGAGCCCCGCCACGCCCGCCAGGCTGAGGGTGTAGCCGAACGACGAGCCGGCCAGCGACACGAGGGCCAGAGCGAAGATGCTCCAGATCGCCATCCCCACCCAGGTCACGATCCCCAGGAGCCGGTAGTAGAAGAAGAGGTACAGGGCTAGCAGGATCAGCCCCACGATCGCCGCATAGAGACCCTGCTCGAGCGACTCCTGTCCGAGCGTCGGGCTCACCGTCAGGACCTGCGAGGGCTCGAGCTCGACGGGCAGGGCACCGGTCTTCAGCACGGTGGCCAGGTCCCGAGCCTCCTGCTCCGCGAAGTTGCCGGTGATCACCCCCGAGCCTCCCGGGATCTCGTCCTGGATCGTCGGGGCCGACTCCACCCGCTGGTCGAGGACGATGGCGAGCCCCCGTCCCACGTTCTGGCGAGTGATCGTCTGGAAGAGGCGGGAGCCCTCGCCGTCGAGCTCGAAGTTGACCTGCCATCCGCCCTCCGTGCCCGTGGCGGCCGGGTCGATCGTGGCCTCGGCCCGCGTGAGCCGCTCCCCCGTCATCAGCGTCTCACCCAGGCGGTACAGCGTCGGGCGTTCCTCCACGGGGACGTCGGCGGCCAGCGACCCGTCGGTGCCGGCCAGCACGACCTCCTCGTCCTCCGGCGGATCGTCGGTCGGCTCGGCCTCGTCGTACGCCGGCGTCCCCGGCACGAGGACCTCCTCGACGATCCGGAACTGGAGCTGGGCGGTCCGTCCGACCAGCTCGAGCAGCCGCTGCTGCCGGTCGCCGGTCCCCGTCTCGACCGCGGGGATCTGGACCTGGATGTTCAGGTCGCCCTGCCGGGTGATGTCGGGCTCGCCCACCCCGAAGGCGTCCACCCTCGAGCGGATCGTCTCCAGCGTCCGGTCGACCACGTCGGTGTCGGTGCCCTCGGGCGCGGTGAGCACGACCGAGACGCCGCCCACGAGGTCCAGGCCGAGCAGCGGGCGCAGGTTCGCCAAGGAGAACCCCAGGACCGCCGCCACCGCCAGCGAGGTGACGACCGCCACCGAGGCGACGTACCGCCCGGCGCCCTTCACATCAAAGAACTTCGGTCTCGTTGATCACGACGCGGAACCGGCAGTCGAGCTCCTCGGCGGCCCTGCGGCACATCGCCATCCGGTCGAGGAAGATCTCGAAGTACTCCATCACATGGCTGATCGAGGTATCGATCGTGAGCTCCAGGGTGATCGTCCCCGCGTCGGAGTCGACCCGCAGGAACGACTCCTCAACCGCGTAGTTGACCCGATCGTGGATGTCGAACTCGATCTGATCGGCCTTGCGGACGCGCGAGCGGTGGACGTCGGACTTGTCGGCCAGGATGACCGCGGCCGCCACCGGCCCCACCGCGTGACCGTACTGCTCCTCGTGGTTCCCGATCGCACCCATCACCACGGCGAGGTCGGAGGCCGCCACCCTGTCGCCCAGCAGATGGTTTACGAGGACCGCCCCGGTCTGTCCGTGGTCGGTCCGCGAGACGCAGTTCCCGATGTCGTGGAGGTACCCCGCCACCGACCCGAGGGTCGCCGTCCGGGCGTCGTAGGCGAGACGGTCCAGCACGTTGTAGGCGATCCGCCCCGTCAGCTTGGCGTGGCGGAACCCGTGCTCGGTGAACCCCATCCCGTCCATCTGACGGTCGGCCTGGGCGATGAAGGCCGACAGGACCGGATGCTCCTGGACCTCCTCGAGCGTGATCGAGACCTCGGCGGGCACCGCCCCTTCCCGGCGCGAGGCGGCGTCTCGCTTGGCGCCCGACTCGGCGGCCTCCCGGCGGGCCTTGCGGTCGCTCACTCCTCGACGATCCCTTCATCCGGCTCGTCGAGAGTCAGGCGCCGCGCGATCGCGTTCTTCACGAAGCGCACCTGCGTGCCCGGGGAGATCTCGACGGTCACCGACTCCTCGTCCATCTCCATGATCCTGCCGAACAGGCCGCCGATCGTGATGACCTCATCCCCCACGGCGAGGCTGTCCACGAGCTGGCGCTGCTGCCGCATCCTGCGCTGCTGGGGGCGGATCAGGAGGAAGTAGAAGATCGCGACCAGCAGCACGAGGGAGATGAGGAACGTCACGTTCCCCTGGCCGCCGGCCTGAGCGAGAGGTAGGGATGTCATGTGTCAGCCTCCAAGAAAAACGGCGGCCGCGCCGCCGGTGGACTGCGGCCGATTCTATCCAACCTCGGGTCGACTCGCCTAGACGAGGCGGCCGTCGACCGGCATCCCGAGGTGGCGGCGGGCCATCTCGGTGACGATCCTTCCGCGAGGGGTCCGCTGGATGAACCCCGCCTGGAGCAGGTAGGGCTCGTAGACGTCCTCGAGCGTGCCGGCGTCCTCGCCCACCGCCGCCGAGAGGGTGGAGAGCCCGACCGGGCCTCCGCCGAACCGCTCGATCATCGCGGTCAGGATCAGCGTATCGACGCGGTCCAGGCCGCGCTCGTCCACCTCGAAGAGCGCCAGGGCGTCGCACGCGATCTCGCGATCGATCCGCCCGTCCGCCCGCACCTGAGCGTAGTCGCGGACGCGCTTGAGAAGTCGGTTCGCGATGCGGGGCGTGCCGCGGGCCCGGGTCGCGATCTCGTCGGCCCCGGGGGCGTCCACCTCCACCTCGAGGATGCCGGCCGACCGGGCCACGACCTTCGCCAGGTCGCCCTCGCCGTAGTACTCGAGCCGCGGCGAGAAGCCGAAGCGCTCGCGGAGGGGCAGGGTGATCAGCCCCGGGCGCGTGGTCGCCGCCACGAGGGTGAACCGCGGGAGCTCGAGGCGGATCGTGCGGGCGCTCGGCCCCTTCCCGATCACGACGTCGAGCTTGAACTCCTCGAGCGCGGGATACATCACCTCCTCGACGGCACGCGGCATCCGGTGCACCTCGTCCACGAACAGCACGTCCTGCTCGTCGAGGTTGGTCAGGATCGCGGCGAGGTCGGCCGTGCGCTCGAGCGCCGGTCCGGAGGTCTGCCGGAGCGCGACGCCCATCTCGTTGGCCAGGATCCCGGCCAGCGTGGTCTTCCCCAGCCCGGGCGGCCCCGAGAACAGCACGTGGTCGACGGGCTCGCCGCGCTCGCGGGCCCCGGCGATCAGCAGCGCGAGCTGCTCCTTGATCCGCTCCTGCCCGACGAACTCGTCCAGGGTCCTCGGGCGGAGAGCGGCGTCGAACTCCGGGTCGACGTCGGCCGCGTCCACCAGGCGGTCGTCGGTCAGGTCCACGGGTTCGTCGGTCATCGCTTCGCTCCCGCCGCCTCGCGACCGCCCACCCGCCGCAGGGCCTCGCGGAGCAGCTCCTCGACGGGCCCGCCGTCCGGGTCCAGCCCGCCGACGGCCCGCTGGATCTCCTGGGGCGAGAGCCCCATCCCCTCCAGGGCCTCGCGGACCTCGGCCAGCGGTCCCGCGGCGGGAAGCTCGATCTCGCCGCCGAGCTTGTCACGCAGGTCGAGGACGATGCGCCCCGCCACCTTCTTCCCCACCCCGGGGACGACGGTGACGGCGTCGATGTCGCCGTCGAGGACGGCGCGCCGCAGCGCGTCGGGGTCGAGGGTGGAGAGCACGGCCATCGCCATCTTCGGGCCGACGCTGGAGACGGTGATCAGGAGCTCGAAGAGATCGCGCTCGGCGGCGCCGGCGAAACCGAACAGCACCATCGCGTCGTCGCGGACCTGCATGTGGGTCAGCAGCCGCACGGGCTTGCCGACCGCGGGGAGGGCGGCGAGCGTCGAGGTGGAAACGATCAGCTCGTAGCCGAGCCCGTTCGCGTTCACGACCACGCGGTCGACGCCCCGCTCGGCCAGGACGCCCTCGACGAACGCGATCACCGGACCGCCTCCGTCAGCCTCGCCTGGTTGAGGTGGCACACGGCCACCGCCGCGGCGTCGGCCGCGTCGGGCTGTCGGGGCACGCCCGCCACGCCATGGATGCGCTCCAGGGAGCGCCGCACCTGCTGCTTCCCCGCGTTCCCGTCACCCGTGACGGCCATCTTCACCTCCAAGGGGGCGTACTCGTGGACCGGGACCCCCGCCTCGGCGCCCGCCAGCAGGATCACACCGCTGGCCCGCGCCACGGCCATCGCGCTGCCGGTGTTTCGGCCCCAGAGCAGGCGCTCGATCGCGAGCGCCTCGGGCCGGTGCCGGGCGACGGCCTCGCGGACGGCCTCCGCGATCGTCCGGAGGCGGAGCGCCTCGGGCGCGCCGGCCGGGGTGCGCACCGTGGTCGCCCACAGGACCTCCGCACCGCCTCGCCCGCCGCCCACGGCGGCGAGACCCGTGGACGCCATCCCCGGGTCCACCCCGAGCACCACGCGCTCGAACACGTGTTCAGTCTAGGGGGGCGAGGGGGGCCGCTCAAGGACGCCGCGGCATCTCGCCTAGCCGACCTCGGCCAACATCTCCTCGGGGATGTCGAAGTTCGCGTAGACGGCCTGCACGTCGTCGAGGTCGTCCAGCGCCTCGATCAGCCCCAGCACCTGCTTCGCCTCCGACCCCTCCACCGGGACGGTGGTCTGGGGCAGCATCGTGACCTCGGCCGAGGAGACGGGCACGCCGGCCGCCTCGACCGCCGCGCGGATCTCTGCGAACGACGTGGCCGTCGTGCGCATCTCCCACTCGTCGCCGTCCTCCACGAGGTCCTCCGCCCCGGCCTCGGACGCCAGCTCGAGGAGGCGGTCCTCGTCGGCCTCCTCGCGGGACACGCGGATCACGCCCTTCCGCTCGAACAGGAACGACACGCTGCCGGGGTCGCCGAGGCTCCCTCCCCGCTTCGTGAGGGTCGAGCGCACGTCGGCTCCGGTCCGGTTGCGGTTGTCGGTGAGGGTGGCCACGAGGATGGCGACGCCTCCGGGGCCGTAGCCCTCGTAGACGACCTCCTCGTAGCGCACGCCGCCCATGTCGCCCGAGCCCCGCTTGATCGCGCGCTCGATGTTGTCGTTCGGGACCGAGTAGTCCTTCGCCTTCTGGACCGCGGAGGCCAGCGTCGGGTTGGCCTCGACGCTCCCGCCGCCCTCGCGCGCCGCGACCTCGATCGCGCGGATCAGCTTGGAGAACAGCTTCCCGCGCCGTTGATCCTGCGCGGCCTTCTTGTGCTTGATCGTCGACCACTTGGAGTGCCCGGACATCAGCGCACCTTCCCCAGGAAGCGCGCGTGGAGGCGAGGGTCGCCGGCGAGCTCGGGGTGGAAGGCCGCGGCGAGCAGGCTGCCCTGCTCGACGACCACCGGGCGACCCTCGTGCTCGGCGATCACCTCCACGCCGTCACCCACCTCGACGACGACCGGGGCCCGGATGAAGACACCACGCACGGGCTCGGACTCGCCCCGGACCTCGACGTCGGCCTCGAAGGAGTTCACCTGGCGTCCGTAGGCGTTCCGCTCGACGGTGACGTCCATCAGCGAGAGGAGCGGCTCGCCGCCGATCAGCTCCTTCGCCATCACGATCATGCCGGCGCAGGTGCCGAAGACCGGCATCCCCTCCGCGACGCGCTCGCGGATCGGCTCGACCAGGCCGTGGCGTTGGGCGAGCTTCCCGATCGTCGTGGACTCGCCGCCGGGGATCGCCAGGCACGCGACCGCGGCCAGGTCCTCGGGCGTCCGCACCTCGACGGGGGTCGCGCCGCAGCTCGCGAGGACCCGCCCGTGCTCCCGGAAGTCGCCCTGGAGGGCGAGGACGCCTGCCTTCATGCCACGCTCATGATAGCGACGCAGGCCCCGCGCTTCCCAAGAGGGCCTCGATGGACCAGGATGGGAGCGATGCGAGCATAGGCTCGCACGTGAAGAGGAGGTGCCGAGTTGCTTGGACGCTTTCCGACGCACGCGACGCTCCCGGCGGCGGACCTCGACCGGGCGCGTGCCTGGTACGCCGAGAAGCTGGACCTGAACCCGACGAGCGAGGACCCGGGAGGGCTGTGGTACGAGTCCGGCGGCATGATGTTCGCGCTCTTCCCGACCCCGCACGCGGGCACGGCCACGAACACCGCGATGGAGTGGCGCGTGGACGACGTCGCCGCCGTCGTGGAGTGGCTCCAGGGTCGAGGGGTGGAGTTCGAGACGTTCGAGATGGAGGGCGTTGAGTGGGACGGCCCGATCGCCAAGATGGGGCCGGCCCGAGGGGCGTGGTTCAAGGACAGCGAGGGCAACACCCTGGCGGTGACCGAGGGCCTGGAAGGCTAGACCGGCCGGACGGAGCGCCGGCCCCGTCGAAGGTGCCACCAGAAGGCGGGGGCGGCGACCAGGAGGACGATCGCGAAGTCGAGCATCTGCCGGAGGGCCTCCGTCGCCGTCGGGTAGCACTCGCCGGCCACCCCCTCGGGGGTGAAGGTAGCGGTCCCTCTCGGCTCGCAGGAGGGCAGGACCAGGTCGACGAGCGAGTGGAGGATCCCCGACACCCCGACGAGCACGAACACGACCGCGACCAGCGCGACGAGGTGGAAGTAGAGCGTTCCGCCCCAGAACGTCTCCGCGAACGGCTCACCTTCGCGGCGACGCGCCTCGCGGAGGTGGCTCCACACGAGCGCGAGCCCCGGAAGCGCGAAGGCGAGGCCGTGGAGCACGTTGCGAAGCCCGTCCCGAACGGTCTCGAACTCCCGGGGGAGGACCATCTCGCGGACGCCGAACAGCGCCGCGATCGCGCCCCCGATCACGAACCCGACGCCGATCACCGCGGCGACGTACTAGTAGAGCTGGGAGACCACGTAGGCGGCCCTTCCCTGGGCCGCCGGCTCCTCGGCCATCCCCTACCAACCGCGGGTCTGGAGGAGACCTTCCTCGCCCAGCGTGGAGATCTCGATGCCCTTCATCGGCTCGCCGAGCCCGCGGGAGACCTTGGCCAGGATCTCCGGGTCCTCGAAGTAGGTCGTCGCCTCCACGATCGCGCGCGCCCGTGTGGCCGGGTCGTCGGACTTGAAGATCCCCGAGCCGACGAAGACCCCGTCCACCCCGAGCTGCATCATGAGCGCCGCGTCGGCCGGCGTGGCCAGCCCTCCCGCCGCGAAGTTCACCACGGGCAGCGCGCCGGTGCCGGCCACCTGACGCACGAGCTCGAGCGGGGCTTGGAGCTCCTTCGCCGCGGCCATCAGCTCGTCCTCGCGCATCCCTTGGAGCCGTGCGATCTGCCCGCGGATCGTCCGGACGTGGCGGACGGCCTCCACCACGTTGCCGGTGCCCGCCTCGCCCTTCGTTCGGATCATCGCCGCGCCCTCGCCCAGCCTGCGCAGGGCTTCGCCTAGGTCGCGCGCGCCGCAGACGAACGGCACCGTGAACGCCCATTTGTCGATGTGGTGGGCCTCGTCGGCGGGCGTCAGCACCTCGGACTCGTCGATGTAGTCGACGCCGAGCGACTGCAGTATCTGCGCCTCGACGAAGTGCCCGATCCTGCACTTGGCCATCACCGGGATCGAGACGGCCTCCACGATCTCCTCGACCCTGCTCGGGTCGGCCATGCGCGCGACGCCGCCCTCGGCCCGGATGTCCGCCGGCACGCGCTCGAGCGACATCACGGCGACCGCGCCGGCCTCCTCGGCGATCTTGGCCTGCTCCACGGTCGTGACGTCCATGATCACGCCGCCCTTGAGCATCTCGGCCAGCCCCGACTTCACCCGGAACGTCCCCGTCTCCTTCTCCATGCCTCTCCTCCTCGCTCCCCCACAGGATACGCCGAGGCCGGGGGCGACGGAGGGGGAAGCCCCGCGCTCTACCCGATCTCCACGACGAGGTCGCTCGGGAAGAGCTCGACCCAGGTCGTGCCGGGCGCGAGCGGGATGACCTCGCCCGCGTCGTCCACGAGCTCGGTGACGTCGCCCTCGGCGCCGCGCCGCCACTCCCCCTCGATCACCCGCCCGTTGCGGAGGATCCACGCCCGGCCGGTGCCGACCGCGATCACCTCCGGCGAGGGGTTCCCCGCGGCGTCGACGATCCCGGTGTCCCGGAGCCGGACCTCCATCACCACGACGTTGGCGGCGGCGACCTGCTGTCCGTCCTCGGCCGTGTGGGGCGTCTCGTCGTGGAAGCGGAGGTAGCCACCCTGGTTCCGCTGGTAGCGCCAGAACACGTTCGACGAGGACGAGAACTCGAG
>DATKBL010000202.1:0-19867 GCA_035513995.1 Actinomycetota bacterium | reverse complement strand
GCGCGCCTAGTCCTCGGGAGTGCCGACCCCCGCGTCGGGATGGAAGGGGACGCCGCGGTCGGGATCGATCTCGTAGCGCTCGATCGCCTCCGCGACCTGCTCGGGCTTGACCTCGCCCATCTCGGCGAGCGCGGCGAGCGTCGCTACGACGACGTGCTCGGCGTCGACCTCGAAGAACCTGCGGAGGGCGGGGCGAGTGTCCGAGCGCCCGAAGCCGTCAGTGCCCAGCGAGCGGTACGGGCCCGGCACCCACCGAGCGACCTGGTCGGGCACCGCCCGCATCCAGTCCGAGACCGCGACGACCGGGCCCTCCGCCTGCTCGAGCGCCTCGGTCACGAAGGGCACGCGAGGACGCTCGCCGGGGTGGAGACGGTTCCAGCGCTCCGCCTCGATCGCGTCGAGGCGGAGCACGTGGTACGACGTTGCGCTCCACACGTCGGCGGCGACGTCGTGATGCTCCGCCAGTAGCTCCTGGGCGCGGAGGGCCTCCTGCACGAGCGAGCCCGAGCCGAGGATCTGGGCCCGGTGACGACGCTCCTCGGGGGCGGGACGGAACAGGTACAGCCCCCTGAGAATGCGCGCGTCCTCGAGGCCCTCCGGCCGCTTCGGCTGAGGGTACGGCTCGTTCTGGAGGGTGAGGTAGTAGATCAGGTCCTCGCCCTCCTCGTGCATCCTGCGAAGCCCATCGCGGACGATCGCGGCCACCTCGTAGGCGAACGTGGGCTCGTAGGCGAGCACCGCCGGGTTCGTGGAGGCGAGCAGCAGCGAGTGGCCGTCCTCGTGCTGAAGACCCTCGCCGTTCAGGGTGGTCCGGCCCGCGGTGGCCCCCAGCAGGAAGCCCCTCGCGCGCATGTCGGCGGCCTGCCAGATCAGGTCGCCGATCCTCTGGAACCCGAACATCGAGTAGAAGATGAAGAAGGGGATCATGGGCTCGCCGTGGGTCGCGTACGAGGTGCCGGCCGCCTGGAACGACGCCATCGACCCGGCCTCGGTGATCCCCTCCTCGAGCACTTGACCGTCCTTCGCCTCCTTGTAGGCGAGGAGGTGCTCGGCGTCCACCGGCTCGTACAGCTGGCCGTGGGGCGCGTAGATCCTGAACTCCGGGAAGAGCGACTCCATCCCGAAGGTCCGCGCCTCGTCGGGGATGATCGGGACCACTCGCTCCCCCACCTGCTCGTCGCGCATCAGCTTCCGCAGGAGCCGCACGAACGCCATCGTGGTGGCCACCGGCTGCTCGGATCCTCCGTCGAACTCGTCGTAGATGTCGCCGCCGGGGAGGGTCAGCCGGGGGGCCGCCACGCGGCGGTGGGGGACGAACCCGCCGAGCTCGCGGCGGCGCTCGCGGAGGTACTCGGTCTCTTCGGGGAAGCGCTCCGCGGTCATGTACGGCGCCTCGCCCTCGAGGATCTCGTCGTCCTCGATCGGCAGCTCCAGGCGGTCGCGGAAGACCTTGAGCTCCTGCGACGCGAGCTTCTTCTGCTGGTGGGTGACGTTCCTGGCCTCCAGGCCCTGGATCGTCCATCCCTTGACCGTCTTGGCCAGGATCACCACCGGCGCGCCGGTGAGCTCGGTGGCGCGCTTGTAGGCGGCGTAGAGCTTCGAGTAGTCGTGCCCGCCGCGCCGGAGCCGGCGCAGGTCCTCGTCGGAGAGGTGCGCGACGAGCTCCTGGAGCCGCGGGTCCGGCCCGAAGAAGTGCTCGCGGATGTACGCGCCGTCGTCCACCGCGTACCGCTGGAACTCGCCGTCCACGGTCTGGTTCATCTTGGCCACGAGCACGCCGTCGCTGTCGCGGGCCAGGAGGTCGTCCCACTCCCTGCCCCAGATCACCTTGATGACGTGCCAGCCCGCCCCCCGGAACAGGGCCTCCAGCTCCTGGATCACCTTCCCGTTGCCGCGGACCGGCCCGTCGAGGCGCTGGAGGTTGCAGTTGACGACGAAGATGAGGTTGTCGAGGCCCTCACGGGACGCGATCGTGAGGCCGGCCAGCGACTCGGGCTCGTCCATCTCGCCGTCCCCGATGAACGACCACACGCGCTGCTCGGAGGTGTCCTTGATCCCCCGGTTCTGCAGGTAGCGGTTGAACCTCGCCTGGTACACGGCGGCGAGCGGGCTGAGGCCCATCGACACCGTGGGGAACTCCCAGAACTCGGGCATCAGCCGGGGGTGGGGGTACGACGACAGGCCGTCCCCGAAGGCCTCGCGACGGAACGCCTCGAGCTGATCCTCGGTCAGGCGGCCCTCCAGGAACGCCCTCGCGTAGATGCCGGGCGCGCCATGGCCCTGGAAGTACACGTGGTCCCCACCGCCGGGGGCGTCTTTGCCCCGGAAGAAGTGGTTGAAGCCCACCTCCACGAGGGAGGCGCCCGACGCATAGGTGGAGATGTGCCCGCCGATGCCCTCGTAATGCATGTTGGCCCGCGAGACCATGACCGCCGCGTTCCAACGGATCAGCCGGCGGATCCGCCGCTCCATGTCCTCGTCGCCCGGGAACTCGGGCTCCTGCTCGGGGGGGATCGTGTTGATGTAGGGGGTGGAGACCATCGAGGGGACGCCCAGGTGTCGAGCCTGGGCCTCGCGCGTGAGCTGGTAGATCAGGAAGCGCGCCCGGGCGGGCGAGTCCTCCATGAGCTGGCGGAGCGCCTCGAGCCACTCCGCCGTCTCCTGCGGGTCCGCGTCCGGCAACTGGTACTTGAACGGCTCCATCATCGGTGTTCCACCCCCTTCCCCACCGATTGTACGGGCAGATGGGGCGCCGGGCCCCGCTGCCGGTATGTCGGAGCGTTCTCGAGCCGGTGGGCGCGGCAGGATTTGAACCTACGACCTCTCGCGTGTGAGGCGAGCGCTCTCCCGCTGAGCTACGCGCCCTGATCGGGCCACCGAGGATAGCACCCGGTCGGCCGGGAAAAGGTGACGGCGGGGCGTGCCCGCGTCGCCCCGCCGCCTGCCCGGACCCAGAGGCCCGGACGCCGCGCGTAGTGTGCCACGGAAACGCGCTCCGGCGCAAAGGATTCCTGGCGTCCGAGACTTGCGCCTCCCCCCTGCGGCCGGTTTGCTAGGCGCACGACCGAGGAGGGGGAGATGAGCCACGACATCGGGCGGAAGCTGGTCGCGGAGTTCGTCGGGACGTTCGCGCTGATCTTCGTAGGGGCCGGGTCGATCGTGGCCGCCTACGTCGTCGGAGGCGGCGACGCGGGGGCGAGCCTCGTCACGATCGCCCTCGCCCACGGGTTCGTGATCGCCGTGATGGTCACCGCGGTGGGCCACGTCTCGGGAGGGCATTTCAATCCTGCGGTTACCATCGGGGCATGGACCACTGGGAAGATCCGCGGCGGCGACGCGGCGGCGTACCTGGGGGCGCAGCTCCTGGGCGGGGTGATCGGGGCCCTGCTGCTGCGCGCGGTGGTCCCCGAGGAGGCGTGGCGCGGGGTCTCGCTGGGCGCCACCCTGATCGGGAACGTGAGCGTCGCGCAGGCCGTGGCGATCGAGGCCGTCCTGGCCTTCTTCCTCGTCTGGGTCATCTTCGCGGTGGCGGTCGACCCCGAGGGCGCGTTCCGCGCGGTGGCGGGCCTGCCGATCGGGCTCACCGTGGCGCTCGGCATCATGATGGGCGGCCCCTTCACCGGGGCGTCGATGAACCCGGCGCGGTCCCTCGGCCCCGCGGTGGCCGGCGGCTTCTGGGCGGACCACTGGGTGTACTGGGTCGGGCCGGTGGCCGGCGGCATCGTCGCCGCGGCCCTCTACGACCTGCTCGTGCTGCGGCGCCGGCGCCCGGAGCCGACCCTCGAGGAGGCCCCGTAGCCACGTGAGCGTCCCCACGGAGATGCTCGATGCCCTCCGGCGGCTCGTGGAGGCGGAGTCCTTCTCGTCGGACCCCGGCGGGCTGGAACGCTGCGCCCTCGTCCTGCGGGACCTCGGTCGCGAGATCCTGGGGAGCCCCCTCGAGCTGCGGGGGAAGGTGCTCCGCTGGGAGCGCCCCGGCGATCGCCCCGTCCTGGTCCTCTGTCACTACGACACGGTCTGGCCCACGGGGACCCTGGCCCGCTTCCCGTTCGAGGTGCGGGACGGGGTGGCGCGCGGGCCCGGCGTCTTCGACATGAAGGCCGGGATCGTCCAGGCGCTCTACGCGATCCGGAACAGCAGCGCGCCGGTGACCCTGCTGCTCACCCACGACGAGGAGCGCGGCAGCCCTGAGTCCCAGGAGGCGATCGAGCGCGAGGCGCTGGCCTCCCGGGCCGCGCTCGTGCTGGAGCCCGCCTCCGAGGGCGGAGCGGTGAAGCTCGCCCGGAAGGGCGTCGCCCACTGGAAGGTTGAGGTGAAGGGGCGAGCGGCGCACGCGGGGCTCGAGCCCCAGAAGGGCGTGAACGCCGCCCTCGAGCTGGCGCGACAGGTGGAGCGGATCGCGGCGCTCGGGGACCCGACCGCCGGCACCACGGTCACGGTGACGATGCTCGGGGCGGGCTCGGCCGAGAACGTCGTCCCCGAGGAGGCGTGGTGCCGCGTGGACGCCCGCATGTGGACCCGGGAGGAGGCGGAGCGGCTCGAGCGCGTCTTCAGCGATCTGGGGCCGCTCACCGAGGGCGCCCACCTCTCCGTCTCCGGCGGGATGAACCGCGGACCCATGGAGCGCGAGGCGAGCCAGGGCCTCTACGAGCGTCTGCGGGCCCTCGGATACGACCTGCCGGCCGCCGAGGTCGGCGGCGGGAGCGACGGCAACTTCACCGCGGCGCTCGGCGTGCCCACGCTCGACGGGCTCGGTGCCGTCGGGGGCGGGGCCCACGCCCGGGACGAGCACGTCCTCGTGGACGAGATGCCGGCCCGCGCCGAGATGGTGGCGCGGCTGATCGACGACCTGGCCGAGGATGCCTGAGCTCGAGGTCCGCGAGCTGTCCGAGGTGAGCGACCTCCGCTCCGCCTCCGAGCTCTTCGATCGTATCTGGCGAGCGGAGCGGATCTTCTCCGTGGAGGTCCTGCGGGCGCTCGCCACCCACGGCAACGCGGTCCTCGGAGCGTTCCGCGACGGGCGGATGGTCGGCGCGCAGGTGGGGTTCCTGGGACGCGAGGGAGGGGAGCTGCTGCTCCACTCCCACGTGACCGGCATCGAGCCCTCCCTCCAGCATCAGGGCGTCGGGGCCGCGCTCAAGTGGGCGCAGCGCGACTGGGCGCTGACCCGCGGGATCGAGCTCGTCACGTGGACGTTCGACCCGATGATCGCGCGCAACGCCTACTTCAACCTGCGGAAGCTCGGGGCCCGGACCGATCGGTTCCTCCGGGACTTCTACGGGCCGATGGGCGACGTCTTCAGCGCCGGGGAGCGATCGGACCGTCTGGAGGTGTCGTGGAGGCTCCGGGCTCCGTGGGTCGAGCGGGCGGCCGCCGGAGACCACGGGAGCGAGAGCCTCGGCGCGCCCGCTCTCCTCGACGAGGAGGACGGCCGACCCCGCCCTCGGGCGTCGGACGCTCGGCGGGCCCTCGTTCGCGTGCCGAACGACTACCTCGAGCTGAGGGAGCGCGACCCGGATCTGGCCCGGGCCTGGCGCGACGCGGTCGCCGAGGCGCTCGAGGAGGCGTTCGGACGAGGGTACGCGGCGGTGGACTTCCTCCGCGATGGGGCGTACGTGTTGGAGCGAACGTGACCCTCGTCGCCGTCGAGCTCATCCTGGTTCGCCTTCCGCTCCTCCGGCCGTTCCGGACCTCGTTCGGGACCCAGACCGTGAAGGAGGCGATCCTGGTCCGCGCGCTGGGGGACGACGGCGTCGAGGGATGGGGCGAGTGCGCCGTGGCCGAGGACCCTCTCTACTCGGAGGAGTGGAACCCCGGGACCTGGATGGTCCTCCGCGACTACCTCGTCCCCGCCGCGCTGGAGGGGGCCTCCTCGCCGGTCAAGGGGCACCCCATGGCCAAGGCCGCCCTGGAGGTGGCCCTCCTCGACCTGCGCCTCCGCCGAGAGCGCGTCTCGCTCGCCTCCCACCTCGGCGCGGTCCGCGACCGAGTGGTCTGCGGCGTCTCACTGGGGATCGAGGAGCGCCTCGACGACCTTCTTCGTCAGGTGGATCGCTTCGTCGCCGACGGCTACCGCCGCATCAAGCTCAAGATCGAGCCGGGATGGGACCTCCAGCCGGCGAGGGCCGTCCGCGAGGCGTTCCCCGACGCCTCACTCTCCGTCGACGCCAACGCGGCCTACGGGCCGGAGGACGCCGAGCACCTCGCGCGCCTCGACGCGCTCGACCTCGACTACGTGGAGCAGCCGCTCCCGAAGGACCATCTCCTGGCCCACGCCGATCTCCAGCGACGCCTCGAGACCCCGATCTGCCTCGACGAGACGCTCACGTCCCCCCACGTCACCGACGAGGCGATCCGTCTGGACGCCTGCCGGGTCGTGAACCTCAAGGTGGGGCGGGTCGGGGGGGTCGAGGCCTCCCGCCGGATCCACGATCTCGTGCTGGAGCACCGCGTACCCATGTGGTGCGGAGGCATGCTCGAGACGGGGATCGGCCGGGCCGTGAACCTCGCGCTGGCGGCGATGCCAGGCTTCACCCTTCCCGGCGACACCAGTGGCTCGAACCGCTACTTCGAACAGGACGTCACCGCACCGTTCGTCCTCGGGCGCGACGGAACCATGGCGGTCCCCGACGGGCCTGGGATCGGGGTCACCCCCAACCCCGAGATGCTCGACGAGATCTCCGTGGAGCGCCACGTCATCCGGCGCTGATCGGCACCCTTGTCACCGGCCCGCCCGCTCGTCATCATCGAGTCATCGTGAGCGATCCGATCCGCATCTTCGTCCTCGACGATCACGAGCTGATCCGCCGGGGCGTGCGCGAGCTGATGGACGAGGAGGACGACATCGAGGTCGTGGGCGAGGCGGCCACGGCGGCCGACGCGCTGAAGCGGGTGGCCGCTACGCGGCCCGACGTCGCCGTGATCGACCTTCGGCTCCCCGACGGGGACGGGATCGAGGTGTGCCGGGAGATCCGCTCGCTCGTGCCCGAGACGCGCTGCATCGTCTTCACCTCGTACCGGGACGAGGGCAGCGTCATGCAGGCGATCCTCGCGGGGGCCTCGGCCTTCGTGCTCAAGGCCACCTCCGGAGACGAGCTGCTGCGCGCCGTGCGCCTGGCCGCGGAGGGCCGGTCGCTCCTCGACCCCGACGTGACCGCGGAGCTCATCCAGCGGCTGCGCCGGCCGGACGGCCCGAACAAGGACCTCACGGAGCAGGAGCAGCGGGTGCTCGCCCTCATCTCCGAGGGGCTCACGAACCGGCAGATCGCCGCGGAGCTCCACCTCGCGGAGCAGACCGTGAAGAACTACGTCTCGAGCATCCTGCAGAAGCTGGGGCTCGAGCACCGGACCCAGGCGGCGCTGTACGCCTCGAAGCGCAAGCGCGGCTACGAGAGCTGAGCCGGGAGCTCGACCCGGAACGTCGAGCCCCGTCCCAGCTCGCTCTCCACAGCGATCCGCCCCCCGTGCTGCTCGGCCACGTGCCTGGCGATGGCCAGCCCCAGCCCGGTGCCCCCCGTGTCCCGCGAGCGGGCCCGGTCCACTCGATAGAAGCGCTCGAAGATCCTCGGGATGTCGCGCCGGGGGATCCCCACGCCCGTGTCGGTGACCGCCAGCTCCACCGCGCCGTCGCGCTCCTGCACCGAGAGCCGGACCTCACCGCCGCGGGGCGTGTATCGAATCGCGTTGTCGAGGAGGTTGCGCACGAGGAGCCGCAGCCCACCCTCGTCGCCGCTCACGGGCGCGGGCGCGAGGTCGGCCGAGAGCTCGACCCCGGCCTCGCGAGCCCGCTCCTCGAGGCGCTCAACCTCCTCGCGCGCGATGCGATCGAGTGACTGCGGCCGGACCTCGAGGCGCTCGGCCTCGAGTCGAGAGAGATCCAGCAGGTCCGAGACGATGCGCGACAGGCGGAGCGCGTCTCCGTGGAGCTGCTCGGCGAAGCGCCTGGCCGCGGCCGGATCCTCCTCGACCACGTCCCGGACGGTCTCCGCCGCTATCTGGATCGACGCCGCCGGCGTCTTCAGCTCGTGGGAGGCGTCGGCCACGAAGTCCCGGCGTATCGCCTCCACTCTCCGCTGCTGGGTGACGTCGCGGAGGACGAGCAGCACCCGGTCGCGCCCCGGCAGGGGCACGGCCGCGACCTGCACCGTGCGTGACGGCATCGCCGTCTCCACCTCCTCACGGCGAACCTCGCCCCGCTCACGCGCCTCCTCGAGCAGCCGCTGGAGCGCGTGCGGGGCGAGCTCGCGGACCTCGGTCGGCGTGCCGCGCAGCAGCTTCCGAGCCGCCGGGTTCACATACTGCACGCGCTCGTGCTCCACGAGCACGACGCCCTCGTCCATGGCCGAGAGGATCGACTCGCGCATCTGCCTGTCGGCCTGGATCTCGTCGATCCGCGCGCCCAGGTCGCTCGCGAGGCGGTTGAGCGTGTCGGCGAGCAGCGCTGGCTCGGCGGTCCGGTCCGGCGGGACGCGAGCTCCCAGGTCCCCCCTCGACATCCGTGAGAGGGCCTCGGACATCGCGTCGAGGGGACGCGTGAGCCGTCTGGCCACCAGGTAGACGACCGCCACGCCCACCAGGGCGGCGAGGGTGAAGCCCGCCGCGATCAGCAGACGGATGCGACCGAGCGGCCCCTCGACCGCCGAGAGCGGCGCCGCCACGCGCACGATCGCCCCGTTCTCCGGAGGAAGCGCGACGACGCGGAACCCGCCGCCCGAGGTCTCCCGCGTAACGACCCCCACCCGGCCGGCGAGAGCCGCGCGAACCTCCGGTCGGTGGCTCTCGTCGGAGCCGGCGGCCACCCCTCGGGAGTCGGCAACCACCGTGCCGTCGGAGGCGATCACGGTGACCCGCAGGCCGAGGGCCCGGCCGAGCGAGCGGACCTCGGCGTCGAGCGCGGGCTCCTCGACCCCCAGCACGCGCTGCAGGGTCGTGGCCTGGGCGACGAGGGTCTCGGTCATGTCGTCGAGGAGCACGCGCTCGATCACTCGGTCGAGCGCGAGCCCGAAGACCGCCAGCAGGGCCACCACGGCGACCGCGAACCAGGAGACGAGCCGGCGCGCGAGAGTGGGACGTCTCTCCACCGGCATCAGTCTACGGCGGGGCGCTCAGGCGGACGCCGCGAGCCGCCCGACGAGCTCGCGGACGCGCCGATCGATCTCGTCGCGGATCCGACGGACGTCCTCCAGGGGCCGGCCGGCCGGGTCCTCGAGCTCCCAGTCCTCGTAGCGCGTCCCCGAGTAGACGGGGCACGCGTCGCCGCACCCCATCGTGACCACGACGTCGGCGGCCCGGACCGCGTCGTTCTCCAGCTTCCTCGGCCGGACCTCCTCGAGCTCGACGCCGATCTCGCGCATCGCCTCGATCACCTCAGGGTGGATCTCGTCGGCGGGAGCGGTGCCGGCCGAGCGCACCCTCACCCGATCACCGGCGGCGCGCTCGAGGAGCGCGGCCGCCATCTGCGAGCGACCGGCGTTGTGGACGCAGACGAAGAGGACGACCGGCGTCTCATCCATCGGCCAGCTTGTACCCCAGGCCGCGCACCGTGATCAGGTGGGCCGGGCGGTGCGGGTCGTCCTCGATCTTCGCGCGCAGCCTCTTCACGTGGACGTCGAGCGTCTTCGTGTCGCCGAAGTACTCGGGACCCCACACCTCGTCGATCAGGAAGTCGCGCGTGAGGAGCCGCCCCGGCCGTCGCAGGAAGGTCTCGAGCAGCTCGAACTCCTTCGGAGGCAGACCGACCGCCTCCCCACGCACGGCCACCTCGTGCCGGGGGACGTTCATCACGACCGGCCCCGCGCGGAGGATCTCCTCCCGGACCGGCTGACCCGACAGGCGCACCCTGCGGAGCCCGGCGCGCACCCGGGAGATCAGCTCGCGCATCGAGAACGGCTTGGTGACGTAGTCGTCGGCGCCCAGCTCCAGGCCCGCCACCTTGTCGGCCTCCGCGTCACGGGCCGTCAGGACGATGATCGGCACCGAGCTCTCCGCGCGGATCGCGCGGCACACATCGAGCCCCGAGAGCTCGGGGAGCATCAGGTCGAGGATCACCAGCTCCGGGGTCTTCGCTCGGAAAGCCTCGAGGGCGCGCACCCCGTCGCCGGCCACGTCCACCGCATAGCCCTCGCGCTCGAGGTTGTAGCGGACCGTCTCCGCGAGCGAACCCTCGTCCTCGACCACCAGCACGCGGGCCGACTCAGCCATCGTCGTCGGAGAACTCCTGGAACTCTCCCGTCAGCAGGAACGCGACCTGCTCAGCGATGTCGACGGCGTGATCCCCCACCCGCTCGAGCTGGCGCGAGACCACCATCATGTGCACGGCCCACTCCAGGAGATCCTGGTCGCCGGCGCAGGCCGCCACCTCCCGGTACATCCCCCTGTTGAGGCGGTCGACGGGGTCGTCCATCGAGGGAAGGCGACGGGCGAGATCCAGGTCGCGTCGGGAGAAGGCCTCCATGGAGGTGCGGAGCATCGGGCGGACCACGTCGCCCATCTCCCCGAGCGCGGCCAGGATCGAGTCGCTCCGCGGAAGGTTCCGCGTCACGTTGGTGATCTTGGCGATGTTGACGGCCATGTCCCCCACCCGCTCGAGGTGGAGGTTGATGTGGAGGATCGCGGAGACCAGTCGAAGGTCCGACGCCACGGGTGTCTGCCTGGCGAGGAGGTCGAGCACCCGCCGCTCCACGTCGAGGTAGCGGTCGTCGATGGGGTGGTCGTCCAGGATGACCTGGTCCGCCAGCCGCTCGTCGCCCGTGGCGAGCGCCTGCAACGCGTTGCCGATCGCCCGCTCCGCCCGCTCGCCCATGTCCCCGACCGCGCTCTCGAGGCTCGCGAGCTCATCGTGGAAGTGCTGTCTCGGCTCCGGCATGCTCATCCGAACCGTCCCGTCACATAGTCCTCCGTCCTCTGGTTGGACGGATTCGTGAAGATCCTCTCAGTTGCATCGTACTCCACGAGCACGCCCGCCCGGCGGCCCTCCTCTCCCACCTCGACCGTGAAGAAGGCCGTGCGATCGCTGACGCGGGCGGCCTGCTGCATGTTGTGGGTCACGATGATGATCGTGTAGTCGCGCACGAGGTCGCGCATCAGCTCCTCGATCCTCAGGGTCGCGATCGGGTCGAGCGCGGAGCAGGGCTCGTCCATGAGGATCACGTCGGGCGCCACGGCGATCGCGCGGGCGATGCAGAGGCGCTGCTGCTGTCCGCCCGAGAGGGTGTAGGCGTTCTTCCGGAGGTCGTCCTTGACCTCCTCCCACAGGGCCGCCTTCCGCAGAGACTCCTCGACCAGGTCGTCCATGCTCCCGCCGAACCCCGCAACGCGGGGGCCGAACGCGACGTTCTCGTAGATCGACTTCGGGAACGGGTTCGGCTTCTGGAAGACCATCCCGACGCGGCGGCGGACCTCGACCGGATCCACCTCCTTGGCGTACAGATCGACGCCGTGGTACAGGATCTGCCCCTCGACGCGCGCACCTTCGATCAGATCGTTCATGCGGTTGAAGCACCGAAGGACGGTCGTCTTCCCGCAGCCCGAGGGCCCGATCATCGCGGTGATCTCGTGCTCGTGGATGGGCAGCGAGATGTCCCGCACCGCCCGGAAGTCGCCATACAGCACGGACAGGTCGCGGACGTCGAAGATGACGTCGCCCGAGGCCTCGCTCCGTCGCTGCTCTCGCTCGGTCCTCACGTGGACCTCAGTGTACGGTCGTTCTCCGGGCCGAGCCCACGACTCGCCCGACTTCGTCCCCGTCTCCACGCCCTCACCACCTTCGTTCATATCGGTTCCTCAGCACGATGGCGACCGCGTTCACCAGCAGCAGGATCACCAGCAGGACGACGATCGCCGCCGCGGTCGAGTTCTGGAACTCCCGGAGGTTCCGCGTGGCGAAGTCGTAGACCTGGATGGGGAGGGCCGTGTACGGCCCCCGGAGCTGCTCGAAGAACCCCCCCGTCCCGGTGGAGAGGAACCCGGTCGCGGCACCGATCAGGATCAGCGGAGCCGCCTCGCCGAAGGCGCGCGCCATCGTCAGCACGGTCCCCGTCAGGATCCCCGGGGCGGCGTACGGAAAGACGTGGCTCCGAACGACCTCCCATCGGGTTGCGCCGACCCCGTAACCGGCCTCGCGGATGCCGTCGGGGACCGCCCGGATCGCTTCCGCGGCGGTGATCACCACGATCGGCAGGACGAGGATCGACATCGTCAGCCCGGCCGAGATCACGCTCCGTCCGCCGGTGATGCCGCTCAGCCCGCCGAACTGCACGAAGATCGCGATCCCCAGCAGGCCGTAGACGATCGAGGGCACGCCCGCGAGGTTCCGGATGTTGGCATTGATCGCCCTCGTCATCCGCGTGTCCCGCGCGTACTCCTCGAGGTAGATCGCAGCGCCAACCCCCAGCGGGAAGGCGAGGATCGCCACGAACGCCACGATCGTCAGCGAGCCTTGGATCCCCTGCCGCACCCCCGCCCGCTCCGGCAGCGAGGAGATGTTCGAGGTCAGGAAGTCGACCCCGCGGTCGCTCAGGACCGGGACGGCGTCCCGGAAGATGTCCACGAGGAGCGTCACCAGGATGATGAGGGCGATCAAGAGGGCGGAGAGGAGGAGGGCCTCGAAGGCCCGTCCGAGCACGTCGGCCTGTCTCCCGGTGAGGCGGCGGCGCACGATCTCGGAGGCCGTGAGGTCCCCCGCCAACGCCCCTCGACGCGCCATCAGTACCGCCTCCGGACCCGGCGAACGAACCGCTCGCTGACGACGTTCAGCGACAGCGTCATGAGGAACAGCATGGTTCCGACGAAGAACAGGCTGGGGAACGCCTCGCTCGCTCCCTTCACCTGATCGGAGCCGGTGGCGAGCGCCGTCATCGCCGCGGTCATCGTCTGGCCCGGCTGGGTCGGATCCAGGCTGAAGAGGGAGCCCCCGGTCCCCCCCGCGGCGATCGCGACGACCAGCGTCTCTCCGATCGCCCGGGAGAGCCCGAGGATCAGGGCTGCGACGATCCCCGAGACGGCCGCGGGGAAGACGATGCGGATCGTCGTGTGGCGCTTCTTCGCTCCCAGACCGTACGCCGCCTCCCTGAGCGATCGAGGAACGGCGAACATCGCGTCCTCCGCCACCGAGGCGACCAGCGGCGTGATGAGGATCCCGACGCCGATCCCCGCCGCGCCGACGTTGAACGCCGTCGCGTCCCAGAAGCGCTGCATGATGTTGGGGCTGATCCAGGTCAGCGCGAAGAACCCCATCACCACGCTCGGGATCCCCGCGAGCACCTCGAGGATCGGCTTGAGCGCGCGACGGGAGCGCGGCGAGGCGTACTCGGAGAGGTACATCGCCGCCCCCAGCCCCAGGGGCGCGGCCACGACCATGGCGATCGCGGAGACGAGCAGGGTCCCCGCCACGATCGTGCGCACGTCGAACTGGTTCCGTCGTGGGAACCAGCCGTCGGTCCAGAGCGTGGAGAGGTCGACGCTCGACAGGAAGTCGACGGTGCCGTCGAAGAGCGTCACCACGATGAGAACGTTGATGACGATCGAGAGAGCCCCGGCGCCGAAGAGCAGCCGCCGGATCAGCGCCTCCTTGCGACGCCGCCGGGGACTGCCCTGCAGATCCGCGACCGTCAGGCGGCCGTCTCCGATCGCTGCGTCCATCTGCCTCCCCCCCGCGGACCCGTGCCGGGGCCGGACGCGAGGCCCGGCCCCGGCACGGATACTACGACGCCGGCTTCTCCGAATCCCACGTCCCCGCGGTGGCTTCCCGCCGATCCTCGGGGAGCGTCACGTACCCGACCTGCTGCACGGCCTCGACCAGGCCGATGTCGGTGACGTAGAAGTCCACGAACGCCCGGAGCGCCTCGCTCTCCTCCGCTTTCGCCCGGTTCACGTAGATGAAGAGCGAGCGCTGCAGCGGGTAGGTGCCACCCGCGATCGTCTCCTCGGTCGCGGCCACGCAGTCGCCGCTCGTACCGCCGGCGACCTCGATCGCCTTCACCACGTCCTGGTTCTGCACGAAGAAGGCGAACCCGACCCAGCCGAGCGACGTGTCCGACCCGGCGATCCCCTCGATGATGACGTTGTCGTTGGCGGAGGCCTGGTAGTCGGGGCGCGAGGCCGCCTCGGCTCCGCGCTCCTCAGCCATGTCTTCGAAGACGAGCTCCACGAACGAGTCGTAGGTGCCCGACTCCTCGCCGGGGGCGGTCATCACGAGCGGGGCGTCGGGATAGGGCGTCGCGATCCCTCCCAGCTCCTCGCCGAGGTCGTTCGCGTCCGACCAGGTGTCGAACCCCTGGGACTCCGGGCCCATCAGTGCGTACAGGTCGCCGAAGTTGAGGCAGGAGACCGCATCGTTCGCCGGCGAGGTGAGCACCGCCATCCCGTCGATCGCCACCTCCAGCTCGATGTACTCGATCCCGTTCTGTCCGCAGACCTCGACCTCCTCGTCCGCGATCGGTCGCGAGGCGTCGGAGATGTCGGTCTCGCCGTTGCAGAACAGCTCGAAGCCGTCGCCGGTCCCCGGCCCCTCGACGTTGAGCGCGACGCCGGGATTCTCCTCGTTGAAGAGCTCGGCGACGAGGGCCGTGACCGGCTCGACGGTGGACGAGCCCGAGACGAAGATCTCGCCGGTGAGATCGCTCTCCCCGGCGTTGCCTCCACCGCACGCGGCGGCGATCAGCGACAGGGCCACCAGCCCCGCGGCCAGCATCGTTCCGTGCTTCCGCATCCGTTCAACCCCCCACGGTCGCGCCATCGGACGCCGAGTGGAGAGGTGTTCGTCCGCGACCGGCAGCGCGTCTGGTCGGGCGGCGATCCGCCGCTCGGTGTCCTGCCCCTCTCTCCACGAGGCGCATGCTAGGGACCCCGTTCGACGGGGCCGCGACGCGAAGGTGAACGCCCGGTGAACGATGGAGCGGGGCATCAGCGCGACGGGACCGGGGCGGGCCGTCCGGCAACCACCTCGGCGAGGAACTGGGCCCGGAGGCCCCGCAGGAGCGCCTCGGCGCGCGTCGCCACCTCGGCCGCCCGAGCACCTCCGGGGATCCCCAGCGCGGCGTCGGCCAGCGAGCGCAGCTCGCGGATCACGTCCTCGAAGCGGAGGGTCCCCGGCGCCGCCGGGGGAAGGTCGGCGGCGCCGGGGACCGGGAGACACGACTCGTCGCAGACGTCGCACCGAGGCGGGCGGATCGAGCCCGCGGACCCGCACCCCGGACAGTCGATCGCCAGATCCACGCCGGCACCGTAGCGGGCCCGCGTGTCGGGCGAGCGGAGCGAGGATGAACGACGGATGAACCCCGTCACGCGGGGCGGAGGCGCAGACGGAACGCGAGCCACGACGCGACGACGACCACCGCCAGGCAGGCCCACTGGGCCCCGGTGAGGCCGAGCACCTCCCGGTCGTAGATCCGGAGGAAGTCGGTGAGGAAGCGAGCCGCCCCGTACCAGAGCGCGAAGACCACGAGCCCCGTGCCGGGGCGGGAGCGCCCCGGCCGCAGCAGCCACCACAGGACGCCCGCCAGGATCGTGAGGTGCAGCACCTCGTACAGGGCCGTGTTGTGGTACGCCACGCCGACCTGCAGCGGCCCCTCCACCGTGGCGCCCCCTTCGTAGCGCATCCCCAGCGGAAAGCTTGTGGGCCCGCCGAGGTGCTCACCCACCGCGATGCACCCCAGACGCCCGATCGCCAGGCCCACCGTCAGGCCGAGCGCCATGCCGTCGGCGGTCCCCCACCTCCGGCCGGCGGGCCACCGCCGGAGCACGAGCGCGGCGACGGCCACGGCCGCCAGGAATCCCCCGGTGAACGCCAGCCCTCCTCTCCACACGGCCACGACGTCGAGCGGGAACTCGATCCGGTCGAGGTGAGAGAGGACCCACGCGAGGCGGGCGCCGACGAGCCCGATGACAACCATGAGGATGGCCAGCCGGGCCACCTCATCGCCCGAGTGGCCGCGGCTCCGAGCGTGGCGGGCGGCCACGGCCACGCCGACGAGGATCCCGATCGCCACCATCAGCCCGAACGTCTTCAGCGCGATCGGGCCCAGCTGGACCTCGGGAATCGTGCGGTACGGGATCGCCCCCACCATGGGCTCAGGGTACCCGTCCCTGCTCCGGTTTCCGCCAAGGGGACCACCGGGTAACGGAGAAGGAACAGGAGGAGGTGGGTACGAATGACGATCATCAGAGGTTCCATCGAGGTCGACGTCCCGGTGTCCACGGCCTACAACCAGTGGACGCAGTTCGAGGAGTTCCCGCAGTTCATGGAGGGCGTGGACCGAGTCGAGCATCTCGACGACACGATGCTCCGCTGGACGGTCAGCATCGCCGGCCAGGAGCGCACCTGGGAGGCGAAGATCCTGACCCAGGAGCCCGACAGGCAGATCTCCTGGGCCGCGGTGGGCGACACCGTCCACGCGGGCACCGTCACCTTCCACGAGCTGGCGCCGGATCGGACGCGGGTCGACGTGGAGATGGAGTACGAGCCGCAGGACTGGATCGAGAAGACGGGCGACGCGCTCAACCTGATCGAGCGTCGCGTGGACGGCGACATCGAGCGGTTCAAGGAGTTCATCGAGAGCAGGGGCGTGGAGTCCGGCGCGTGGCGCGGTCGCGTCACCGGCGGCGAGCCCACCGCCTGAGGGACGAGCTCCTCCGAGACGCCCTCCGTCATCCGACGGGGGGCGTCTCGCGCGTCGCGGCGGCCCGATAGGCTCCGGAGTATGCACCGAGCCCTCGTCGCCGTCGCCTTCCTCGTCTCGGCCTGCACGGGGCCGGAGCCGGGTCCGGAGGTCACGGCGCCGCCCGCCACACCGACCGTCGGGCCGCCCGCCGGCCCCGCGTGGCGAACGCTCGCGCCCGCGCCCACACCCCGGACCGAGGCCGTCGCCGCCACCGACGGCCGGATGATCTTCCTCCTGGGGGGCTTCGCCGAGGATGGAGGCAGCATCTCCGGGGTCGAGGTCTACGACGTGAACGCGGACGCCTGGTCGTCGGCCCCCGAGGCGCCCCTCGCCGTCAACCACGCGATGGCCGCGATGATCGGCGAGACCGTCTACCTGTTCGGCGGGTACACCGACGCGCTGGCCACGCCCTCCGACGCCGCGTACGCGCTCGCCGGCTCCCGGTGGGAGCAGCTCCCGCCGATGCCCGAGGCGCGCGCCGCGGGCGGCGCGGCCTTCGCCGACGGCAGGATCTACATCGTGGGCGGCGTGGGTGAGCGCGGGCTCGCCACAACCACGCTCGCCTACCACCCCCCGACCCGGACCTGGGAGACCGCCCCGGGGCTCCTCACCCCTCGAGAGCACCTCGGGGTCGCCTCCGAAACGGAGCGCCTCTACGCCGTGGGCGGGAGGACCGGCTTCGATGCCAACCTGGCCGCGTTCGAGGTGTTCGACCCCGAGACCGGGGCCTGGGAATCGCTCCCCGACATGCCCACCGCGCGAGGCGGCTTGGCGGCCGTCGTCACCGGGAACGGGTTCCTCGTCGCTCCCGGAGGCGAGGAGGCGGCGGGGACCTTCGACGAGGTCGAGGCGTACGACCTGGAGGAGGGTGAGTGGCTGACGCTCCCCCCGCTCCCCACCGCCAGGCACGGCGTCGCGGTCGCGGTCGCCGGGGCCGTCGTCCACGTGATCACCGGGGGCCCCGACCCCGGCTACGCGTTCTCCACGGTCCACGAGGCGCTCGACCTGTCGTCCGTGCGGGCCCGGCGCGACGGGTAGGATTCGGAGCCATGGAGACCGGCGAGGCGATCCGCAGCCGCCGCAACGTGCGGAGCTTCGAGGACCGTTCGATCCCGGCGGCCGACATCGACCGCATCCTGGAGGCCGCGCGACGGACGCCGTCGTCGCGGAACCAGCAGCGCTGGGACTTCATCGTGATCACCGACCGGGCGCGCCTCGAGGAGCTCTCCGGCGTCTGGCGGGGGGCCGGCCACGTGGCGGACGCCGCCGCCGCGCTCGCCCTCATCGCCCCCGACGCCGACGACCCCCGGAGACGGGAGTCGGTGCAGTACGACCTGGGGCAGGTCACCATGGCGATCATGCTCGCCGCCGCCGACCTGGGCGTGGGCAGCTGTCACGCGGGCGTCGCCGACCAGGACCTGGCCCGGCGCGCGCTGGGGTTCCCGGAGGACCGGTCGTGTGCGTGGCTCATCTCGCTCGGGTACCCGGGAGGCCGGCCGCTCGCGCCGATCGAGCGTCCGGACCGACGGCCGTTCGACGACGTGGTCCACCGCGAACGGTGGTAGCGGATCAGGCGACCGGGGCGTGGAGTCGGATCGCGGCCGAGATCGCGCGGTCGAGCACGAGACCCCGCGCCGCGCGCGAGATCCACGAGGCCCCCGCTCAGTAGTCGGGGAGGTCCCGCTCTTCGGGGAAGGTCGGCATCTTCGGCTCGATGTCGGTCGGCCACTCCTCGTGCTCTTGGGGGAACACCCAGGGGCTGTCCCCGCAGTCCACGAGCGGGAGCGGGTCGGGCCGTCGCGGCCTCCGGTCGAAGCTGAAGACGTGCTCGTAGTTGTGCACGTGCTCGTAGCGCTCGGTGAGGTACGGCAGGTCCCAGTTGTCGGCGATGAAGCGCAGGGGCGAGACGAAATCGGCGAGCCCGTCGTCGACGTATCCGCGCTTCGCGTACGGCGAGATGACGAGCATCGGGACGCGGAACCCCAGCCGCTTGCCGTTCAGGACGGGCGGCTCGACGTGGTCGTACAGCCCTCCCCACTCGTCCCAGGTGATGAAGATGGCGGTGTGCTCCCACATCGGGCTCTCCATGACGCCGTTGACGATCCTCGTCACCCAGTTCATCGCGTGGCACGTGCTGGCGGGCGGGTGATCCGAGAGCTGCCACCGGGGCACGACCCACGTCACTGAGGGGAGGGACCCCGTCCCGATGTCCATGAGGAGGTCGTCGACGGGCGGGGCGTGCTGGTCCCAGAGCTCGGTCCCGTAGACGCCGGGGATCGCAGAGTACCCCTGCCAGATGTACCCGGGCTGATGCGGCTCGGGCGAGTACGATGCCCAGTCGACGTCCCGCTCCGACAGCTGCTCCCCGACCGTCGGCAGCTCGAAGCACGTGCTGTGCTTGGAGACGTTGCCGTGGTCGTCCTCGACGAGAACGAACATGTCCTCGCCGTAGGCGTCGCACCCCCAGCTCTTGAAGTGGAGCTTCTGCCCGTCCACCGTGACATGCTTCACCCTCGTGTTCTCGGGGTTGTCGATGGCGCCCCCGCCGGACCCCGAGACGAAGAAGAGGTGGTTGGGGTAGGAGGGGCCGAGCATCGAGGCGAAGTGGTTGTCGGAGAGCACGTAGTTCTCGGCCCAGTGCCAGTAGCTTGGGATGTCCTCCGGCGCGAACTGCGAGTAGCCGTACATCGGCCCGAAGGCTCCGAAGCCGAAGTTGTCCATGGCCCCGTCGTTCAGCTGAGCCATCGCGGCGGCGCGGTCATGGGGGAGGTCGCCGGGCAGCCAGTCGGGACACCTGACCAGCGGGCGCTCCCGGCCGAGCTCGAGCCCCACGCTCGTACCGTTCGCCCCGGGGAACCTGCCGAAGAGATGGTCGAAGCTTCGGTTCTCGAGCATCACGTAGACGACGCGCTTGATCGGCCAGCGCGTGTCGATCGACTCGGGCCTCCTCCCGAAGCTGGGGCGGGCGGGGGCGAAGACGCCTCGGGGGCCGGTGCATCCGGCCAGCGCCAGCGTGGCGAGCGCTCCCGAGGCGGTCCTCAGGAACCGCCGCCTGGTGACGTACCGCGACTGGGGCGAGGGGGGCTTCATGGCCATGCGAGCGTGGTCACTCCTCTCCTGGGTCCGCCGACGGAGAGACCACTATATCGAGGGACGCTCGCGCCCTCAGCGGGTTCGCTAGGCTCGCGCCTTCCCCGACCAGGGCCCCG
>DATKBL010000201.1:0-5483 GCA_035513995.1 Actinomycetota bacterium | reverse complement strand
TTCGACGACGGCTACAAGCACAAGCTGTTCCAGGTCTTCCAGCGACTCCACTCGACGGACCAGTTCGAGGGGACCGGCATCGGCCTGGCCATCGTCCAGCGGATCGTCCACCGGCACGGCGGGCGGGTCTGGGCGGAATCGCGAGACGAGGGGGGAGCCGCCTTCTTCTTCTCGCTCCCCCAGAAGAAGGAGAGGGCATCGTGATGACACCCATCGAGATCCTCCTGGTGGAGGACGATCCGAACGACGTCGAGCTCATGCGGCGGGCCCTAGAGAAGCGGCGGCTGACCAACCGGATCCACGAGGTTCGTGACGGGGCCGAGGCGATCGACTACTTCTTCGGGAAGGACAACGGCGATCGGCAGCTCGTCCCCCACGTGGTCTTCCTGGACCTGAAGCTCCCGAAGGTGGACGGCCTCGAGGTCCTGCGCCGCCTCAAGGCCGAGGAGCGAACCAGGGCCATCCCCGTCGTCGTGCTCACCTCCTCGAACGAGGAGAGCGACCGGATCCGGAGTTACGACCTGGGTGTCAACAGCTACGTCGTCAAGCCCGTGGGGTTCAAGGAGTTCTCGCAGGTGGTGGAGGACATCGGCCTCTACTGGCTGGTCCACAACCGGCCCCCGGTGCCGAGACAAGCCGATGGCTGAGCCGGTCCGGATCCTTCTCCTCGAGGACGAACCGAACGACGCCGAGCTCGTCCAGCGGGCCCTGAAGGGGCTCGCCGGGACCTCCGTCATCCGCTCGGCGGCGGACGAGCCCTCCTTCCTGACGGAGCTCGAGGAGTTCCGCCCCGACATCGTGCTCGCCGACTACACGCTTCCCGGCTTCTCGGGCACGGAGGCGTTGGAGATCGTGCGAGCGCGCGATCCGCACGTCCCCTTCATCTTCGTCACCGGGAGCATGGGCGAGGAGGTGGCGGTCGACGCGCTCCGGGCGGGCGCCACCGACTACGTGCTGAAGGACAGGCTCGAGCGGCTGACCTCGGCCACGGAGCGAGCGCTGGCCGAGTCCGCCGAGCGGCGCCGGGCCGAGAAGGCCGAGCAGCGCTACCGCCTCCTCGTCGAGCAGATCGACGCGATCACCTACGTGACGGAGTTCGGCGAAGACGGCGAGCCCCGGACAACCTTCATGAGCCCGCAGGTCGAGGAGATCACGGGGTACCCACCCCAGGCATGGGTCGAAGACCCCCGGCTGCGCCTGCGGATCCTGCACCCGGCCGACGCGGCGCGGGTCCGGATCCACGAGCGTCGCTGCGAGCGCGAGGGCGTGCCGTTCGAGGGCGAGTACCGGGTGATCGCCAAGAACGGACGCGCGGTCTGGATCCACGATCGGATGACCGCCTTCAAGGATGCCTCGGGCATTGTGCGGATCGCCCAGGGCGTGATGTTCGACATCAGCGACCGGAAGCGCGCCGAGGAGGGGATCCACCGCAGGGAGGAGATCCTCCGGGCCGTGGCGTTCGCCGCCGAGCGATTCCTCCGGACCCCGTCCTGGGAGAGCGTGGCGAGGGAGGTCCTGGGGCGCGTCGGTCGTGCGGCCTCCGCCGACAGGGTCGTGGTCACGAGCATGCGACCGGACGGGCGCGGCGAGTACCTCACGAACGTGCGCGCCTCCTGGGCCGCACCTGGGCTCCCTCCGATCGATCTCGTCACGGACGTGGTCGAGCTCCCCACGATCGGGATCGGCTTCGGCAGGTGGGTGGAGCAACTGCAGGCCGGCGAGGCGATCGGAGGCGACGTCGCGGACTTCGCCGAGAGCGAGCGGCAGGTGATGGAGGCCATGGGAACCCGATCGCTCATCGCGATGCCCCTGTTCGCCGGCGACGAGTGGTACGGGGCCCTGATCCTGTCCTCCGACCGTCTGCGACCCTGGTCCCAGGCCGAGCTCGACGCGCTGAGCGCCGCGGCCGGCGCGCTCGGGGGCGCGATCGCGCGCGAGCGATCCGAGGTGGCCCTCGCCGAGAGCGAGGAGCGGTTCCGCCGTCTCGCCGAGAACGCCCCCGACATCATCTACCGGTACCGCGTCTTCCCCGAGCCGGGGTACGAGTTCGTCAGCGACTCGGTGACCCGACTGACCGGCTACACCCCCGCGGAGTACTACGCGGAGCCCGGGATCGGGCTCCGGACCGTGCACCCGGATCACCGCGAAGAGCTCACCAGGAACCGCTGGCCGGCATTCGATGAGCCGGTGCGCATGCGCTGGGTCCGGAAGGACGGCACCACCCTGTGGACCGAGCAGCGCCAGGTCCCCGTCCGCGACGGCGAGGGGAGGCTCCTGGCCGTCGAGGGGATCGACCGCGACGTCACCGAGCAGGTCGAGGCGGAGCAGGCCGTCCGGGAGCGGGTGAAGGAGCTCAGCTGCCTCTCCGCCGTGATGCGCGACGCGCAGGAGGATCTCTCGGCCGAGGAATTGTGTCATCGCGCCGCCGGACATCTCGTCGCGGCGATGCAGTTCCCCGAATCGACCGTAGCCCGAGTGCAGATCCACGAGGCGTCGGCGGACAGCCGGCCAGGGGCCGATCTTCGCTCCACGATCTCGTCCGAGGTGCGGATCGTCGGACGCCGGTTCGGCGAGGTCACGGTGGGATACACGCACGATCTGGAGTTCCTCGAAGAGGAGCAACGGCTCCTCGACTCGGTCGCCGAGACCCTCGCGATGTGGCACAGTCGCCGCGAGGCTACCGATGGGCTGCGCGAGAGCGAGGAGCGCTTCCGCGTCCTCGCCGACAACGCCCGCGACTTCGTCTTCCGCTTCCGGGTCCTCCCCACACCGGGCTTCGAGTACGTCAGCCGGTCGGTGGAGCGGATCTCCGGGTACACGCCGGCGGAGCTGTACGAGCGCCCCGACATCTGGGAGGAGATGGTCTTCCCGGAGGAGCGAGAGCAGTTCGAGACCGCCATGACCGCGGCCGTCGGCGGCTCGGGCCGGTTCACGGCCCGGTGGCGCGCGAAGGACGGGCGAGCCTATTGGAGCGAGACGCAGCTGACGCCGGTCACCGACCGCGACGGAACGATGATCGCGATCGAGGGCATCGCCCGCGACGTGACCGACCGCATGGAGGCGGAGCGGGCGCTGGAGGCCCGCGCCCGCCAGCAGGCCGCCGTCGCGGAGCTTGGGGCCTTCGCGCTCTCCGACCAGCCTCTCGGAGACTTCCTCGACGGCGCCGCGGCGCTGATCGCTTCGGCCCTCCAGGTGGAGCACGTCGGGATCCTCGAGGCACGGTCGGAGACCGACCTCGTCATCCGGGCCGCGGCCGGGTGGCCGCCCGAGTGGCTCGGAGACGTGATCCCGTACGGGGACCTCACCTCGCAGGCGGGATTCTCAATGGCGCACGATCAGCCCCTCATCGTGGATGACCTGGACCGCGAGGACCGGTTCGTCCCCGGCCCCCGCCTCGTCGATGCGGGGATGCGCAGCGTGATCACGGTCGTGATCCCCGGTGAGGACGGCCCCTTCGGCATCCTCGCGGCGTACGCTCGCGAGCCGAGCCGATTCCGCGAGGAGGACGTGGACTTCCTTCGGGCGGTGGCACACATGCTCGCCGAGTCGGTCCGCCTTCGCGCCGCGTCGACCTCCCTGGCGAGGAAGGAGCGCGAGTTCCGGGCCCTCGCGGAGAACTCCCCCGACATCATCTCGCGCCACGACCGGGAGCTCCGGATCCTCTACATCAACCCCGCCGTGGAACTGGCCACCGGCGTGCCGCCCGAGGCGTTCATCGGGAACACGAACCGCCAGAACCAGATGCCCGAGGACGCCCGGAAGCGATGGGACCCGGCGATCCGGAAGGCCATCGAGACCGGGGAGCCGTCCACGATCGAGTTCGATTGGGATACCCCGCAGGGGGCACGCTACTACGAGGCGCAGGTCATCCCCGAGCTCGACGAGGGCGGGGAGGTCACCTCGGTGCTGGGGGTGGCCCGCGACCTGACCGATCGGCGCGAGACCCAGCGCCAGCTCGAGGAGAACCTCGCTCTCCTCCACAGGACCGACCGCGAGCGGAGCAAGCTCCTCTCCCAGATCGCGAGCGCCCAGGAGGAGGAACGGAAGCGGATCGCCGCCGACATCCACGACGACTCGATCCAGGTCATGACGGCCGCCGGGATGCGGCTGGGGATCCTGCGCCGACGTCTCCACGACGAGAAGCAGATCGAGGCGCTGGACGCCGTCGAGGCCACGGTGAAACGTTCGATCCGCCGCCTCCGCCGCCTGATGTTCGAGCTCCAGCCGCCCGCCCTCGAGCGCGCCGGCCTCTCCGCGGCGATCCACGCGTACCTCGAGGCGCCGCTCTCCGAGGACGGGGCGGGGCCCGAGTACCACATCACGGATCGCCTCGAGCGTGAGCCCCCTCCGGACGCGAGGGCCCTCCTGTACCGCATCGTTCAGGAGGCCCTGGCGAACGTCAGGAAGCACGCCGGCGCGTCGAACGTCATGGTCGACCTCGAGGAGCGCGACGGTGGGTTCGCCGCCCTGATCGTCGACGACGGCGAGGGGTTCGATCCGGACGCCGTGGATTCGACCCTCCCGGGCCACCTGGGCCTCTCGTCGATGCGCGAGCGGGCCGACCTGCTCGGTGGGGAGTGCACGATCATCTCCGCCCCCGGCGAGGGCACGACCGTGAACGTTTGGGTGCCCGCCGACGACAACCGCATCGAGGGAAACGTGGCATGACGCCGATCCGTGTCGCGATCGCCGACGACGACGCCGAGATCCGGGCGGCCCTCGAGGACCTGGTCCGAACCGACCCCGAGATGGAGTTCGTCGCGTCCGCCCCCGACGCGAAGACCGCGATCGAGATCGCCCGCGCAGAGCGACCCGACGTCTTCGTGATGGACGTGCGCATGCCCGGTGGCGGCGGGCCGCGAGCGACCCGTGAGATCCGGCGGCAGGCCCCGCTCACGCGGGTCGTGGCGCTGTCGGCGTACGAGGATCGCGCGACGATCCTCGAGATGCTAGGGGCCGGCGCGGTGGGATACGTGACGAAGGGGGCCCTCGCCGGCGAGATCGTTGCCGCGATCGTCGGAGCGATGGATGGTCAGAGCACGCTCTCGCCCGAGGTGGGCGCCGAGGTCGTGAGCGAGCTGGCCACCAGGCTCGAGGAGCAGCAGGAGCAGGTGCACCAACAGCAGGAGATCACCGACCGGATCCGAGCGGCGCTGTCCGACCCGAGCGCGCTGCGGATCGCCTTCCAGCCCATCGTGGACCTTCGGACCCTCGAGCACGTGGGACACGAGGCGCTCGCCCGGTTCGCATCGGAGCCCGTGAGGCCACCCAACGTTTGGTTCGCCGAAGCCGAGGAGGTCGGGCTGCGCGTCGCCCTGGAGATCGAGGCGATCCGCCGCGCGCTCGAGAGCATCGAGCGGCTGCCCGGCTACCTCTCGCTCAACATCTCGCCCGAGACGATCGCCCACGACTCCTTCGTCGACCTCCTGCCGTCGGCGCTCGCCCATCGCATCGTCATGGAGATCACGGAGCACGCCCCGATC
>DATKBL010000200.1:0-8259 GCA_035513995.1 Actinomycetota bacterium | reverse complement strand
GCGGCGACCGGGGCGCTGAGATCCGCCGCCCACGTGACCGGGGGCGGGATCCGTGAGAACCTTCCGCGGGCCCTCCCGGAGGGCCTGGGGGCGAGGCTGGACCCGAGCGCCTGGGAGCGCCCCCCGGTGCTGGCCGTGCTCGCGGAGGCCGGGGGACTGAGCGAAGAGGACGTGGCCGGGACCTTCAACGTGGGGCTGGGGATGCTGCTGGTGTGCGACCCCGACCGCGCGGACGAGGTGATCGCGACCGCCCCCGGCGCCCGCGCGGTCGGGGTCGTGACCGAAGAGCCGGGGGTGGCCTGGTGAGCGACGAGGAAGAGCGCGTCCCGTTCAGCGTGAGCGACGAGACGCCGAGCTCGCTCGGCCAGGTCGAGTCCAGGCGGGGCCAGCTCGTCAGTCTCGCGCTCATCGTGCTCGTGCTGGTGTCGGCGGGCGTCGTGCTGTTCTCGATGGCCAGCGGGCAGGACATCGGGATCCTCGACCTCGACGTCCTGCGCATCTCGTTCGTGGGCCTGGCGATCGTGTTCTCGCTCTACGTGTGGCAGAAGGAGCGCGACCTCCGTCGGGCCGAGCGACAGCTCATCGAGTCGAACGTGCGCGCGGCCGGGCTCACGAACCGGCTCCGCGAGATCTCGGCGCTCTCGCGCGCTGGTCGGGACGTGAGCGCGGCGCTCTCGCTGGGCACCGTGCTCCGCACGATCCTGGATGCGACGAGGGACCTGCTCGGCGCCACGGAGGGGTCCGTGATGCTGATCGACGAGGACAAGAAGCACCTCCGCGTGGCGGCCGCGATGGGGCTGGACGAGGAGGCGTGGAAGGCGGCCATCCCGGTGGGGGACAGCGTCGCGGGATGGGTGGCCCAGCGAGGGCAGCCGGTGATCCTGCAGGGCTCTCCGCCCGCCGATCGCTTCCCGCACTTCATCACGAAGGCGCGGGACGTTCGGTCGTCGATCTCGGTCCCGCTCTTCGGGGAGGACGAGCCGCTCGGGGTGCTCAACGTGAGCGTCACCGCCGTGGACCGCGAGTACACCGACCGGGACCTCGAGGCCCTGCAGACGTTCGCCGAGCACGCCGGCATCGCCCTCAGCAACGCGCGCGCCTACGAGCTCGAGCGCGAGGAGCGGCGCCGCCTGGCGGAGGCCGACGAGCGACGCCAGGAGTTCATCAGCACCCTGACCCACGACCTCAAGGCCCCGCTCACCTCGATCCTGGGCTACGCGAAGCTGCTGGGGAGGATCCGCGACATCGAGGGGGCCGAGGCGAAGACCTTCATCGACGTGATCCAGAAGCAGGGCCAGCGGATCCTCGACATGGTGCACCGACTGGTGGTCGCGACCCGGCTCGAGGAGGCCGCCCCGGCCCTCAAGCGCGAGCGCCTGGACATCGAGCGGATCGCGCGCGAGCAGATCGAGCTCACGAGCGGGATGCTGGGCACCCGCCGCGTGGAGACGAAGATCCCCTCCGACCTCCCGAACGTGTACGGGGACCCCTCGGCCGTCGAGCACGCCCTGCTCAACCTCCTCGACAACGCGCTGAAGTACGCGCCCGACGAGAGCACGATCACGGTGGAGGTACGGGGGAGCGAGCACGAGATCCAGGTCAGCGTGGTGGACGACGGGCCGGGCATCCCCGAGGATCTGCTGACGAACGTCTTCGAGCGCTACCAGCAGGTGACCGACGGCGGCGACATCGCCAGCGTCGGGCTGGGGCTGTTCATCGTCCAGAGCCTGTCGCAGGCGCAGGGCGGCAGGGCCTGGGCCGAGAACCAGCCGGGGCGGGGGGCGCGGATCACGTTCACGCTTCCGTTCCGCCGGGACGACCGCTGATCGATCAGGGGCCGCGCGGCTCGGGGACCACTCGGCCGAAGCGGACCCCTTTGAGCGGCACGCGGACGAGCTCGCCGTCCTTCCTCTTCACGACGTAGGTGGCGGCGGCCTCGTCGAACCACTCCAGCGTCCCCACGACCTCGCCCAGGTAACCGTTCGGGAGCTCGTACTGGAAGCTCACCCGACGGCCGGCGTGGTCGGGGGTGACGGGGTTGCGTCTGGAGACCGGGTCCACGCCACCACGGTAGCGAGGTCGGTCTCGGGGCACCAGTCTCAGGGGGCGGGGACGCGGACGGCGCGATCGGAGGGGGGCTCGGGGAAGTCCTCGGGGTGGATGCACCAGGCCAGGATCTCGAGCCCTTCGACGATGCGGGGGCCGGGGCGAGAGAAGTAGGCGGTGGCGTCCACGGCCATGACGGCCTCGGCGTGGCAGGCGGTGGTCTCCCGGAACTCCGGCACCGCGTAGACGCGGGCGGCCTCGTGCTCGGCCTCGGCCAGGTAGTACCCGCAGGGCATGTGGACGACGACCTCCGGCTGCGCGTCGGCGATCGCCCGCCAGGTCGCCTCGCGGGAGGGGGCGCCGCGCTCGCCGAGCAGGGTGATCCCCGAAGCGAGCTCGATCATCTCGGGGATCCAGTGCCCCCCCACGAAGGGGGGATCCAGCCACTCGAGGGCGAGGGTGCGGATCCGCGGGAGCCTCGCGCCGGCGGCCTTCACCGCCTCGATCCGCTCCTTCATCGATGCGACGATCTCGGCGGCCCGCTCCTCGGTCCCGGTGGCCCGGCCGACGGTCAGGATGCCGTCCATGATCCCGGCGAGGTCGGGCGGGTCGAGCGAGATCACCTCGGCGTCGCTCCCGAGCTTCGCGAGCGCCTCCTGCACGTCGCCCGAGGGGACCGCGCAGACCCGGCACAGGTCCTGGGCCAGGATCAGGTCGGGGTGGATCTGGCGGATCAGGTCGGTGTCGAGGCGGTAGATCGGCTTCCCGTCCTCCATGAGGGCCCGGACCTCGGCGTCGACCTCGGCGGGCGAGAGCGGTCGGTCGGTGGGGAGCGCCGTCCCGACCACGACGGGCTTCTCCTCGGTCTCGGGGGGGAAGTCGCACTCGTAGGTGATGGCGGCGAGGTCGTCCCCCAGGCCGAGGGCGTAGACGATCTCGGTCGCCGACGGGATGAGGGAGACGATCCTCACCGCGGGAGGGCACCGAGGCGGAAGGGGCTCTCCAGGAGGGCGGCGAGGTCGGTCATCGCCCGGCCGGCCTCGGCCCCGTCGATGATCCGGTGGTCGAACGAGAGCGAGAGCGTGGCGATGGGCCTGGCCTCGATCTCGCCGTCCACGACCCAGGGGCGAACGCGGATCGCTCCCAGGGCGAGGATCGCGACCTCCGGGACGTTGATGATGGGGGTGCCGTACTCCGACCCGAAGGTCCCCACGTTCGTGATCGTGATCGTGCTGCCGGTGAGCTGGTCGGGCGAGGCGGTCCCCGCGCGGGCAGCCTCGACGACCTCGGCGGTCTCGCGAGCGATCTGCCTGATGCCCTTGCCGTCGGCGTCGCGGACCACCGGCACGATGAGGCCCTGCTCGGTGTCCGTGGCGATCCCCACGTGGTAGGAGCCCTTCAGCACGATCTCGTCGGCCTCGGGGTCGTAGGAGGCGTTGAGCTTGGGGTGTCGGCGGCAGACCTCGACGAGCGCACGCACGACGACGGGCAGCGGCGAGACCTTGACGCTCTCGTCGGTCAGCTCCCGGCGGAGGGTGTCGACCCAGGTCGCGTCGATCGTGCGGTAGGTCGTGACGTGGGGGACCTCGGCCCAGGCCTTCGCCATCTTCTGGAAGATGAGCCGGCGGATGCCTCGGATCGGGACCCGCTCCTCGGCTCCGGAGGGGATCGAGGGCTGGGAGGGGGGCGTGCCGTCGCCCTCGATCAGGGGGCGGAGGTCCTCGCGGCGGACGCGCCCGCCGGGGCCGGAGCCCTCGACGCCGGCGAGGTCCACGCCGTGCTCGCGGGCGAGGCGGCGGACGACGGGGGAGGCCCGCACCTTCCCCTTCGCGGGGGGCGGGGGCGGGGGTGCCTGGGGGCGCGCCGGCGGCGGCTCGCCCGGAGGGCGCAGCCGCCGCCGGCGCCCCTTCCGCTCCTGGTCCACCCCGTAGCCGACGAGCACCGCCTCGCGCTTCGGCTTCTCCTCCTGCGCGGCGGCGCCCTCGAGGATCGTCTCGTCCACGGGCGCGTCCTCGGCCACGTCGAACGTCGCGAGGGGCGCACCGACCTCGATCACGTCGCCGTCGGCCCCGTGCAGCTTCACCACCGTCCCCTCGAAGGGCGAGGGGATCTCGACGAGGGCCTTGGCGGTGTTGACGTCGACCAGCGGCTGGTTCAGCTCGACCGCGTCGCCCTCGCCCACCTTCCAGGCGAGGATCTCGGCGTCCTCGAGCCCTTCGCCGAGGTCCGGGAGGTTGAAGACGCGCTCGGCCATCGCCTCAGTAGGTCAGGACGCGCTCGAGCGCGCCGAGGATCCGGTCGACGTTCGGCAGGTAGTGCTCCTCGAGCGTGGCGGGCGGGTAGGGCGTGTCCCAGCCGGTCACGCGCAGCACCGGCGCCTCGAGGTACTCGAAGGCGTCCTCCATCAGGCGCGCCACGACCTCGGCGCCGTACCCCAGGATCATCGGGGCCTCGTGGACGACGATCGCCCGCCCGGTCTTGCGGACCGAGGCCGCGAGCGTCTCGAGGTCGGGCGGCACGAGGGTGCGGAGGTCGACCACCTCGACCGAGACGCTGTCCTCTTCGGCCGCTTCGGCGGCCTCCAGGCCGCGCTGGACCATCGCCCCCCAGGCGATCAGCGTGGCGTGCGTCCCCTCGCGCATGACCCGGGCCGCGCCGATCGGGAGGCCGTCGGGGCTGAGGTCGCCCGACTCCTTCGACCAGTAGCGGCTCTTCGGCTCCATGAAGATCACCGGGTCGGGGTCCTGGATCGAGCGCACGAGCAGGGTGAAGGCGTCCAGCGCGGTGGAGGGGACCACGACCTTCAGGCCCGAGGTGTGCGCGTAGTAGGTCTCGGGGCTCTCGGAGTGGTGCTCGGCGGCGCCGATGCCCCCGCCCTCGGGGATACGGATCACCACGGGGACGCTGAGCGTGCCCGCCGAGCGGTACCGCCACTTCGCCATGTGCGAGATCACCTGGTCGAGCGCTGGGTACGAGAACGCGTCGAACTGCATCTCGGCGACGGGCCTCCACCCGGCCATCGTCAGCCCCAGCGAAACGCCCGCGATCGCCGCCTCGGCCAGCGGCGTGTCGAACACCCGCTCCTCGCCGAACTCCGCCTGGAGCCCGTCGGTGATGCGGAAGACGCCCCCGAGCTTCCCGACGTCCTCGCCGAGGATCAGCACGCGGTCGTCCTCCTCGAGCGAGTAGCGGAGGGCCTGGGTCAGCGCCTGGCCCATCGTGACCTCAGGCATCCTCGTCCTCCTCGAGCATCGACAACGCCTCGTCGCGCTGGCGCGCCAGGTGGGGAGGGAGCTCGTCGCCCGTGTACACCCACTTGAAGAGGTCCTCGACCGGGCGGGGCGGCGCCCCGGCGATGCCCTTGCGGACCTCGGCCGCGCGGGCCTTGCCCTCCTCCTCGACCTCCTGGTAGAAGCTCGCGTCGGCGACGTCCTCGGTGTCGAGGAACCGGCGGTACCGATCGATCGGGTCGCGCAGACCCCATTCCTCGATCTGCTGTTCGGGCTGGTAGCGCGTGCGGTCGTCGGCGGTGGAGTGCGGACCCATCCGGTAGGTGATCGCCTCGATCAGCGTCGGGGTCGACTCGGTGCGCGCCCGCTCGGCGGCCTCGCGCGTCGCCCGGTACACCGCGAGGACGTCGTTGCCGTCCACGCGGACCCCCGGGAAGCCGTAGCCCTCGGCGCGGCGGTAGATCTCGCCGGCGGTCTGCCGCTCGATCGGGACCGAGATCGCCCAGCCGTTGTTCTGGCAGAAGAAGACGACCGGGGCGCCGAACGCGCCGGCGAAGTTCATCGCCTCGTGGACGTCGCCCTCCGAGGAGGCCCCGTCGCCGAAGTAGGCGATCGCGCAGGCGGTCTTGCCGTCGAGCTTCGCGCCCATCGCCCAGCCCACCGCGTGGAGCGGCTGGCTCCCGACGGGCACCGAGATCATCCCGAAGCGCTTGCCCACCGGGTCGGGGATGCCGCCGTGCCAGGTCCCCCGGTGGAAGTGCATGTAGTCGACGAGGTCGATGCCCCGGGCCACCGCCACGCCCACCTCGCGGTACGAGGGGAAGACGAAGTCGTCATCGCCGAGCGCGTAGCCGCTCCCGATCTGGGCGGCCTCCTGGCCGATCAGAGGCGGGTAGACGGCCAGCTCGCCCTGCCGCTGGAGGGCCGTGGACTCGAGGTCCACCTTCCGCGTCACGACCATGAAGCGGTAGATCTGCCTGAGGTCCTCGTCCTTCAGGTCGAGCGCCTCACGCGCCTCGCGATCCTCGATGGTCCCGTCGGGGGCGAGGATGCGAACGCCGCCGTCCGATGACTGTCCCATGCAGGTGGTGCCTCCTGGTCCCGGGTGCGCTCAGGATAGGGCACGGAGGCGGGCCGCGCCCACGGATCAGTCGCGGCGGCCGTCGTTCCCGCTGGGGACCCAGAGGAGCCGAACCCTGCTGACCTTCTCGATCCGCTCCTGGGCCATGCGCTCGGCCGCGCGGGCGGGCGAGACCCCCTCGGTCTTCGACCTGTGGAAGACCTCGCGGAGGGTCCGGTAGATGCCCTCCACGCGCTTCATCGCGCGGTCGCGGTCGTAGCCCATCAGCTCGTCGGCCACGTTGATGAGGCCGCCGGCGTTGATCACGAAGTCGGGAGCGTAGAGGATCCCCATCTCGTGGAGGGCGTCGCCGTGCTCGGGGCGCGCGAGCTGGTTGTTGGCCGCGCCGGCGACGACACGGCACTTCAGCTCGGGAAGGGTGTCGTCGCGGATCACCCCGCCGAGCGCGCAGGGTGAGAAGACATCGCTCTCGACCGCGTGGGCCTTGTCGGGCTCGGCCGTCTCGACCCCGAACTCCTTCACGACCCGGGCCACCGCGTCGACGTCCACGTCGGCCACCGTGACCCTGGCACCGGCCTCGACGAGGTGCTTGGTGAGGTGGTAGCCGACCTTCCCCACGCCCTGGACCGTCACGTGGAGCTCGTCGAAGGGCCTGCCCCCCAGCCCCGCCTGCACCGCGGCCTTCAGCCCGCTGAAGACGCCGTAGGCGGTCACCGGCGAGGGGTCCCCCGATCCTCCCAGCAGCTTCGAGATCCCTGTGGCCCAACGCGTCTCGCGCCGGATCACGTCGAGGTCCTCGCGTGCGGAGCCGACGTCCTCAGCGGTGATGTAGCGGCCGCCGAGCGACTCCACGAACCGGCCGTAGACCCGGAGGAGCTCCTCGGTCTTGAGGCGCTTGGGGTCTCCGATGATCACGGCCTTGCCGCCGCCGAGGTCGAGGCCGGCCGCGGCCGCCTTCAGGGTCATGCCCTTGGCGAGCCGGAGCACGTCGCGGAGGGCCTCCTCCTCGGAGGGGTAGGGAAAGAATCGGGTCCCGCCGAGGGCGGGACCCAAGAGTGTCGAGTGGATCGCGACGATGGCCCGGAGGCCGGTCGCCGCATCGTGGAAGAAGGCTACCTCCTCGTACTCACCACCCAGCTCCTCGAATACCGACATGGCTCCTGGGGCGGCCGGCGCCGCGTGGACCGAATATAGCAGACGGCCTCCCGAGCCCCTGAGGCGGGGTGACTAGTCCTGATGGCTCAGGCGATTTGGCCCCATATGTCTATGGGGGAACCTGGCGAGGGCGCGGACAATGGAGGTTCGAACAGGGAGGTAAGAGTGTCCGACACCGCAGAGGCGCCGAACGGCCGCGGGATCGACGAGAGCGGCAAGCTGCTCACGCCGTCCGAGGTCGCCGAGCTGTTTCGCGTCGACCCGAAGACCGTGACGCGATGGGCCAAGACCGGGAAGCTCTCCTCGATCCGGACTCTGGGCGGCCACCGCCGCTACTGGGAGTCCGAGGTCCGGAGGCTGCTGGAGGCCTCGGCGTCCGACTGACCGCGCGATCTCTCGTACACCCGCTCGTGGTTCCCGCACGCCCTGTCGAAGTGGCGAGGGACGGATTCGAACCGCCGACACCCCGGTTTTCAGCCGAGTGCTCTGCCAACTGAGCTACCTCGCCGTAGGATCGCGCGACGGTCGCCGCACGATCCCTCAGCGGGCCTGAGGGGATTTGAACCCCCGGCCTCCACCTTGACAGGGTGGCGAGCACTCCAGACTGCTCCACAGGCCCGTATGCCGTTCCGTGCCCCCAACGGGATTCGAACCCGTGTCGCCGCCTTGAAAGGGCGAAATCCTAGGCCGCTAGACGATGGGGGCGCATCTCTCCCCCAGCGGGGGCGTTGCCAAGTATAGACCCTC
>DATKBL010000199.1:0-6501 GCA_035513995.1 Actinomycetota bacterium | reverse complement strand
GGCACCACGCTGGCCTTCACCGGCGCGGAGCTGCTCATGCTGGCCCTGATGGCGCTTTCGCTGATCGCGGTCGGCATGCCGCTCGTCGTCCTGACCAGGCGGCGGGGCGGGTCGCTCGACGGCTAGCCGAGCGAGGAACGGAAGCGGGAGCGCCCCGGGGCCTCAAGGCCCCGGGGCGCTCCCGCCTTTTCCCACCGTCTCAACCGAGGAAGACGATCGTCACCCACATCCGACCGTCGCCGCGAACGATCCCCACACCGATCTTCCGGTACTTGCCGTAGAGGATGTTCCGCCGATGCGAATCGCTGTCCATGAAGGCGCCGTGGAGCATCTGCAGGGTCTCCTGGACGCTTCCGCTCGACCCCGCCACTCCCACGTTCTCGCCGAGCCGCTTCCACGGGCGGTTCCCGACGTCCTGAACGAGGTCCGAGTTGTGGTGGAGGGTCCCGGAAGCGGCCATGTCCCGACTGTGCCGCCGGGCGATCTTCGAGAGCCGCTTCTCGAGCTTGAAGGTGCGACGCTCCATGGGGCGCCGCTCGAAGTTCATCAGGTTTCGCTCGACCCGCTGCGCGTTCGTGGCGGCGTCGGCCGAGCCGTGAAGTACTCCGGAGAGCAGGAACGTAGCGAGGAGAAGCAGGACGGGGATCCTCTTGATCCCTGGATGCGCGAACGTCGGCATCGATGGACACCTCCGTGAGGTCCCGCCAGGAACCCGCGTGAGGTGTCCTGGTCCTTCGGCAGGCCGGCTGCCCGTTGGCGGGGGCCCGTACCTTTGCGTCCCGTCGTCTCCGACGGTTTGCCTTTGTCGAGACCGGTTGTCAGTTGTGTTTCGGTTCTTTCCGTCAGGCGTTCTTCCGCCTACTGCATCTATCGGGGGGTGGGGGGGGCACCTTGAGTGCCAGGGCCTACTTGAGGACCATAGTACGGACCTCGATCAAGCCCTCCGCGAGGGGTGCGAGCCGCGCGAACGCGGCGCGTGAGAGGTCCAGGAACCGCCCCTCCACGAACGGCCCACGGTCGGTGACCGTCACGGTGACGCCGCGACCCCCGTGCTCCACCCGCAGACGCGTGCCGCACGGCAGATCGCGGTGGGCGGCGGTGAGGCCGTCGGGGTCGTAGGGCTCCCCGCAGGCGGTCGTCCGCCCTCGGAACCACTCCCCGTACCAGGAGGCCACGCCGAAGAGCTCCACGCGCTCGGAGCGCTCGGGTGCGGGAGGATCGGCCTCAGCGACCAGCCCGGGGCGCGTGAACCCCGTGATCGCGGCGAGCACGATCAAGAGGAGCAGGACGCCGAGCAGGGTCCGTTCCGCGTTCCGGGCCTCGGGAGGCATGCGTCCATGGTTCCCCACCCCGTCCGAGACGACTCCGGACCAAGCTCAGATCCCGCCCTCCAGCGTCTCGGGAAGCCCCTGGAGCGTGGCGAGCTCGGCCGCTCGCGGCAAGTCGCTCTCCTCCCCCAGCCGGTTGATCCAGACCGCGGGGATCCCCATCCGTGAGCAGGGCTCGATGTCGTGGAAGAGGCTGGCCGCGACGTGCACGTGCGCCTCTCGGGCCCCCGAGAGCGCGTCGAACCGCTCCCAGTGGCCCGGGGCGGGCTTGTAGGAGCCGGCGTCGGCCGCGGTCACCGTCACGTCGAACGGCACGCCGATCCGCTCGATCGAGGCGGCGAGCAGGTCCCGGTCGGTGTTCGAGAGGATCGCGAGACGCCGGCCGCTCTCCCGAAGGTGGCGGAGCACGTCGGGCACCTCGGGAAAGGGGGGCCAGGACGGGAGGGAGTCCGCCAGGACGTTCCCGGTCCCCGGGTCCAGGCCCAGGATCGAGGCCACGGCGCCGCGCGCTCCGTCGAGCACCTCCCGGTACGAGAGGGCCGGGCGCATCTCCTGGATCACGGGCTCCACCGCGTGGTAGACGGTCAGGAGGCGCTCGCGGTCGGCGTCGGGCCACAGCCCGGTGAGGGCGTCGCCGATCCCCCGATCCCAGTCGATCAGGGTTCCGTAGCAGTCGAAGGACACCCAGCTCGCCACGGGGCAACCTTAGAGCGGCCCGGTCGGCCCCTCAACCCGCGCGCGTCCAGGCGGTGGACGTCAGATAGCGTGGCCGGAGCTCGCCGAACGCGCACCCGTCCTCGACCAGCTCGAGGGACAGCTCGTCGTCGGAGATCCGCCATCGGTAGACGCCCTCCGCCGACGTGCAGTTGGGATCGTTGATGAACCTCGCGACCTCCCCCTCCACGAACACGTGCCCCGCGTTCGTCCACCCGTGCAGCTCGTGCTCGATCTCGAACGTTCCTCGATCGATCGTGAGGGTGTTGGTGTCGCCGACCTCGAGGCGGTACGGCGGGCATCGCCGGCACTTCCCCTCCGGGCCCGCGACCTCGGGAGGCACCTCGCGCTCCCAGACCCCGTCGAGCGGCGTCTCCTGTGGCGGGGGGGTGGGGGTGGTGAAGGGATACGGATAGGGCACCGGGGAGGAGGTCGCCGCGGGCTCGGCGGGAGCCTCCCCCGAGCACGCGGCCGCGAGCAGGGCAAGGATCGCGATCGCTCGTCGCATGGTCTCCAGGGACCCACGCGGGGCGCCCGGCGACCATGTCGCCGAGGTCGCCGTCATGTCCCCCCCATGGTGGACAATGGGGTCGTGATCACGAGGGTCTTCCGGGGTACGGTGCGGGCCGGACAGCACGAGGAGTTCGAGCGGCTGATCCGCGAGGACGCCGCCCCCGAGTTCGAGGCGACCCCCGGGGTGCTCTCGGTGCACTTCGGGACACCGACCGAGGCGTCACCGGACGAGTTCATGGTGGTGACGGTCTGGCGAGACCTCGACTCGCTCAAAGCCTACGCGGGCGAGCGCTGGTCGGACCCGAAGCTGAGCCTGCGGGAGGCCCATCTGCTGGCCGACGCCGCCGTCCACCACTACCGGAACGGAGACGGCGAGACGATCGTCCCCCCCGCGTCCGCTCGGGGGGTGGGCCGGCCGGCCGAGGTGCTCGACCTGGGCCGGCTCCGCGTGGACCTGGTCCGGCGCGTCGCGGAGCTCGACGGCCGGGAGCTCGAGCTCCCGCCGAGGGAGTTCTCGGTGCTGGCCGAGCTGGCCCTGCGGGCCGGCGAGCCCGTACCCTCCGACGAGCTCGCCCGGCTCGTCTGGCCCGAAGACGGCTGGCCCACCGGGGAGGACGTCCGCCGCTCCGTCTACCGTCTCCGCCGCCTCCTCGGCGACCACGGCCGCGCCCGCCCGCTCGTCCGCACCCGCCGGGGCCACGGCTACGTGCTCGACCCGGGCGAGGAGACGTCGCCGCGACACCGCCGCCATTCCCGCACCGCCACGCGTGCGTGAAACTGGACGAGCCGGGAACCCTGCAGTTGCCTCCGCCGTCGAACCTGAAACGACTGAGGAGGGCGAGGATGCGAGCGCTTCGAGCTCTGGCTGCGATGGGGATCCTGCTGGCGTCGTGCACCTCCGGCCCGGTGACCGGGCTCGGGGGGATCCCCCAGCTCCTCGCGGGAGGGCTGCAGCCCTTCGATGATTGCGAGGAGTTCCTCTCCTACGTGAAGGAGCACGGGGTGGAGCGGGTCACCGCCTGGGGGCTCGGCGGCGGATGGGACGTGATCGGCCTCGAGGCGGACGTCGCCGACGCCGCGGCGGAGGGCGGTGCGCGGGCGGCGGCCCCCACGGCGGGCGTCGACTACTCCGACACGAACATCCAGGTGGCCGGCGTGGACGAGCCCGACATCGTGAAGACGGACGGCGAGCGCCTCCTGGCCCTGGCGCAGGGACGCCTCTTCGTCCTCGATGTCTCGGGCGAGACGCCGGAGCTCCTCGGATCCTTGCATCTCGGAGACGTCGGGGTCCGCGACATGCTCCTCCACGGCGATCGTGCGCTGCTGCTCGGCGAGTCGTGGGGCGGCGGCGGCGTCCCCGAGCCCCTCGCGCGCGACGCGATCGGTCCCTGGCACCCGAGCTCGATCAGCGTGCTCCTCGAGGTCGACCTCTCCGACCCATCCGAGCCTCAGATCGCGCGCAGGCTCCACCTCGACGGACGCTACCTCTCCGCGCGGATGGCCGACGGCGTCGTGCGGGTCGTCGTCAGCTCGTTCCCGGCCGGCCTTGAGTTCCAATTCCCCGAGCGGGGCGGGCTCCGAGCCGAGCGTGAAGCCCTCCAGCACAACCGCGAGGTCGTCCGCGACTCCACGATCGACGATTGGGTGCCGTACCACGTGATCGAGGACGGCGACGGGACGGTTCTCGCGGAGGGGCCGCTGCTCGACTGCGCCTCCTCGCACCACCCCTCCCAGTTCTCCGGCTTCGGGATGCTCACAGTGCTCACCCTCGACATGGACGAGGGGCTCGGCGAGGCCGTGACCGACGACTCGGTCGGCGTTCTCTCCGACGGCGAGACCATCTACGCCTCGACAGAGAGCCTCTACGTCGCCACCCAGCGCTGGATCGACCCGGCCGCCTTCGAGACGGGGCTACGGGCCGACCTCCGGGAGGAGTTCACGACACAGATCCACCGCTTCGACATCTCGGGCGCCGACACCGCCGACTACCATTCGTCGGGCCAGGTGCCGGGATGGCTCCTCAACCAGTTCTCGATGGACGAACACGAGGGCCGGCTGCGGGTGGCCTCCACGGACTCGCCGCCCTTCTGGACCGACCAGGGCTCGGAGAGCATCGTCACGGTGCTCGAGGAGCGCGAGGGCGCCCTCGTTCCCGTCGGCTCGGTGGGCGGTCTGGGGAAGGGCGAGCGGATCTTCGCGGTGCGCTTCATGGGCGACCTGGGCTACGTGGTGACGTTCCGCCAGGTCGACCCGCTGTACGTCCTCGACCTGTCGGACCCGACCAGCCCGCAGGTCACCGGCGAGCTGAAGATCCCCGGCTACTCCGCGTACCTGCACCCGCTGGGCGATGGCCGCCTGCTCGGCGTCGGGCAGGACGCCACGATGCAGGGGCGCCTCCGCGGGACCCAGCTCTCGCTGTTCGACGTGTCCGACGTCTCTGATCCCCGCCGGATCGACACCGTGAAGATCAGCGACGGCAGCTCCGAGGCCGAGTGGGACCACCACGCGTTCCTGTACTGGGAGCCCGAGGGCCTGGTTGTCGTCCCCATCAACACCTGGGGGAACGAGCTCGGAGACGGGCAGTTCTTCGGGGCGACGGCCGTGCGGCTCGACGGCGACGACCTCGAGGAGCTCGACCGCCTGAGCCACGAGAGCGGACGCGACCGGTGGGCGAGCGGCATCCGCCGCTCGCTCGTGGTGGGCGACCTCCTCTACACGATGTCGGAGTTGGGGATCGAGGCGACCGACCTCGAGACCCTCGAGGACCAGGCCTGGGTCCCCTTCCGCTGAAAGGCGGGTAGCATCCGCCCGTGGAACCGTTCGCCGGAGAGCCGAGCGCGCTGACGACGATCCTGGTCGTCTCCGACCTGGAGCGCTCGAAGGCCTGGTACCTGGACGTGCTCGGAGCCGAGCTGTACGGCGAGTACGGCGGGACGTCGGTCGTGCTGTCCTTCCTCGGAGCCTGGCTGCTGCTCGTCACCGGGGGCGGGCCGACCGAGGACAAGCCGACCGTGACCTTCGCCGCGCCGATGGACCCCGACCGCGTGGATCACGCCTTCACGATCCGCGTCGCAGACTGCCACGTCGCCTACGAGGATCTGCGAGGGCGCGGCGCGAGCTTCCTCACCCCGCCCCTCGAGCGAGGCTCGGAGACCCGCTGCTTCTTCCGGGACCCCGACGGGCACCTCTTCGAGATCAGCGCGACGTGATGGACGCCTCGATCACGGCTCGCAGGCCGGTCCGCCGAACGCTCGCTCGAACAGCACGTTCGCCATCCCCTTCTTCAGGGTGACGCGCTCGCCGGTCGGCGATCGCCACTGGACATCGAAGAAGTGGAGATCCTCGGCCTCGAACGGGAAGACCTCCTCCGCGAACGTGAACGAGAACGCTCGCCCAGGCCCAGGACGGAACCTCACCGGCCCGGGGTGCGCGATCAGCTCGTCGCTGCCGTCGATCCGGATCCGGATCGCGGCCGGGGCGCCTCGAAGGACGAGGTTGACGTCCGCGCTCACCTCCCTCACCGCACATACCCGGAACCGGAACCCCGGCACCTTCCGCCAGTCCCTGCTCGACGTCGAGGCGTCGCGTCCGCGGAACTTGAACGTTTGCTCGTCCAGCGCCGAGCCACCGGTTGGCCGGTGCGCGATCACCTGGGGGACGACGAGCAGGGCAAGGACCGTCAGGACCGAGGCCGGGAAGAGGGATCCGGTGGAGGTGAGGGGATTTGAACCCCTGACCTCTGCGTTGCGAACGCAGCGCTCTACCCCTGAGCTACACCCCCGGGACGGGTCGATGGTAGCACCCGGGGTCAGCCGTGCAGGTCCTCGGCGTGCCGCTCCAGGGCGTCGCGCAGCCCCTTCTGGACCAGGGCGATCGTGAGGTCGCCCCGGGTCTTCTCCATGATCGAGCGAGCCACGTCGGTGCTTCGCCGCAGGTTCCCGGTGAT
>DATKBL010000198.1:0-6915 GCA_035513995.1 Actinomycetota bacterium | reverse complement strand
CGGACCTCAGGTCCGCGACCCCTCGATGCCAACCTGACGGAGCGCTCGTGGAAGCCGAAGGACTGAAGCTCGTCGGCCACACCGACCTGGGCGGCAAGGGCGACTCGATGGGGCTGTCGGTCGCCGGGGGCGGCTACGTGTACGTCGCCCACCAGGGGAAGACCGACGTCGCCACCTCGATCGTGGACGTCTCCGACCCCTCGAGTCCCACGGTCGTCAAGCAGATCCCACGGGATCCCGGCACGCACTCGCACAAGGTCGTCGTGGGCGCCGGGCTGATGCTGGCGAACTGCGAGCGAGACCTGATCTGGGAGGGCCCACCCTTCGTCGAGCCGACCGGGGGCGCCGACGAGTGGAACCCTGGGCTCCGCGTCTACGACGCCTCCGATCCGGCGAGCCCGACCGAGATCGCCTTCTTCCGAACCGAGGGGACGGGCGTGCACCGCATGACCTTCGAGCCGCCGTACGTGTACATGAGCGGGAGCGACGAGGGCTACACGGAGCAGTTCCTGCTGATCGTGGATCTCTCGGACCCGGCGGACCCGGTGGAGGCCGGACGGTGGTGGTACCCGGGCATGTGGGCCGGGGGCGGCGAGCGGCCGCGGTTCCCGGCCGACCGGCGCTACGCCCTCCACCACGGTCTCCTCGACGGCGACGTGCTCTTCTGCGGGTGGTGGGACGCTGGCCTCGTGATCCTAGACGTGGCGGACCGATCGAGGCCCCAGCTCGTGGCGAACCTCAACTGGGGCCCGGGCGAGAGCGGCGCGACGCACAGCGCGCTCCCCCTCCGGGGCCGCGACCTCGTGGTCGTGACCGACGAGGCGATCGTGGACGAGTGCGGGGACATCCCGAAGCAGGTCCGGGTGCTCGACGTCTCGGACCCGTACACGCCGAGGGAACTGTCGCGCATCCCGATCCCGGAGGGCGACTTCTGCGACCGCGGCGGGCGCTTCGGACCGCACAACCTGGCCGAGCCCCGGCCGTTCACCAAGTCCGAGACCGATCGCGTGTACGTCGCCTACTTCAACGCCGGCCTCCGCGTGATCGACCTCCAGGACCCCGAGCGTCCGCGCGAGATCGCGCACTTCATCCCGGACCCCCCCGCGGGGAAACCGACCTCGCAGGTCGACGACGTGGCCGTGGGTGAGGACGGCCTGATCTACCTCACGGATCGGGCCGGAGGAGGCCTGCACGTCGTCGGATGGGCGTGAGCGGGATCGCGGCGCTCGACGAGCGGCTCGTGAAGACCATGCTCGAGACGTGGCGAGACCTCCACGCGAACCCCGAGCTCGCCTTCCAGGAGGTCCGCACGGCCGGGATCGTGGCCGAGCGGCTGCGGGGGCTCGGCCTGGAGGACGTCCGCGAGGGGATCGCCGAGACCGGCGTCACGGCGACCCTGCGAGGCGGGCGGGCGGGGCCGACGCTGCTGCTCCGGGCCGAGATGGACGCCCTCCCGATCACCGAGGACACGGGCCTCCCCTACGCCTCCCGAACCGACGGCGTGATGCACGCGTGCGGCCACGACGCCCACACCGCGATCCTCCTGACTGTCCTCGAGGCGCTGGCCGCGGCCCGGGACGACCTCCCGGGGGTCGTCCGCGTCGCGTTCCAGCCGGCCGAGGAGATCGGCGCGGGCGCCACCCGGATGGTCGAGGCGGGGGTCATGGACGACCCCCCGGTCGACGGGGTCCTCGCCCTTCACATGCACGCCCACATCCCCACCGGCGTCATCGGGATCCCCCCCGGCGCCGCGGCGGCCAGCGCAGCCGAGATCGAGATCGAGATCACCGGCAAGGGCGGCCACTCCGCCTTCCCGAACGAACTGATCGACCCGGTGCTCACCTCGGCCCACGTGATCACCGCGCTCGACGCGCTCGTCGCCCGTGAGGTCTCCCCCCTCCAGCGCGCGGTCCTCACGATGGCGACCGTGCAGGCCGAGGGCGCGTTCAACATCGTCCCCGACACCGTGCGCCTCACCGGGACGATCCGCGCAGAGAGCCTAGACCTTCACGATCGCCTGTCGGCGCGCGCCGAGGAGATCACCCGGCAGATCGCCGCGGCGTTCAGATGCACGGCCGAGTTCGCGCACCGGCCGTTCTGCCCGCCGGTGATGAACCACCCCGACATGGTCGAGATCGCCCGCGAGGCCGCGGGCGAGGTCGTCGGCGGCCCCAACGTGGTCCCCGCTCCACCGGTCATGGCCGCCGACGACCTCGCCTTCTTCACCGACCGGGCCCCGGGCTGCTACCTGTTCGTGGGGATCGCGCCGACGGACGGGCGCCCGGAGGCTCCCCACCACAACCGCCGGTTCGCGGTCGAGGAGCGCTCCGTGGAGCTCGGTGGGCGGACGCTGCTCGCGGCGGCGCTCCGCTTCCTCGGGCGGGACGACCCCGCCGCCTGACCGCCATGACCTGGAGCGTCCGCTCCCGATGGTTCTTCGCGGTCATCATGACCGCCGGCATGATGTTCGGCACCTTCGGCGCGCCCGCGATGTCGGTGCTCGCGCCGTTCCTCGTCGAGGAGCTCGGCCTGACGCGGACCCAGCTCGGGACACTGTTCGCGATCTCGGCCGCCCTGGGAGCCGCCTTCTCCCCCATCGCCGGCAGGCTCATCGACGTGGTCGGCGGTCGCCGGATGCTCGCCGCGACCTGCCTGCTCGGGGGGGCGGCGACGCTGGGCATCGCCATCGCGCCCGGCTACGGCCTGCTCATCGCGGCCGCCTGCGTCTCGGGGCTGGGCTGGGCGTCGGGGAACCCAACCACGAACAAGCTGATCGCCACCCACGTCCCTCCGGGGCAGCGTGGGCTGCTGATCGGGCTGAAGGCGTCGGGGGTTCAGGCGGGCTTCTTCCTCGGCGGGGCCCTCCTGCCGCTCGGCGCGATCACGCTGGGGTGGCGACCCACGCTGATCCTCACCGCCGCGGCGGCGTCGATCTGGAGCCTCGCGACGCTCCTCAGCCTGCCGCGAGACCACGAGAGCGACGAGTCGGCCGGGACACGCTGGCGATCCACCGGCCGCATCAAGGGGGTCGGCTGGCTCGCGGCGTACTCGTTCCTGATGGGCGCGGGGATGACCGCGCTCACGAGCTACCTCCCCCTCTACGCGAACGAGGAGATGGGCCTGGGCCCCGCTCACGCGGGGGCGGTGGCCTCCGCGCTCGGCCTGACGGCGGTCGTGTCTCGCATCCTGTGGAGCCGTTCGGGCGAAGGGCTCAGCCGCCTGGCGCCGTCGCTCGCCCTGATCGCCGCGCTCTCGATCGCGGCAGTCGCGGCGATCTGGGCCGCGCCCCTCGTCGGCACGTGGCTGCTCTGGGCGGGGGCCGTCGCCGCCGGCGCCTCCCTCACCGCGTGGGGCGGGCTCACGATGCTCGCCGTCATCGGGGGCACGGAGGCCCGACACGCGGGGCGCGCCTCCGGGATGATCCAGCTGGGCTTCCTCTCGGGACTGGCGTGGGGCCCCGCGGCGTTCGGGTTGCTGGTCGACGCCACCGGGAGCTACTCCACCGGGTGGCTCGGCGTGATCCTGCTCCTCGCCGCGGGCGGCCTCGTCACGATGACCGAGGGGCGGGCGGGCCCGGTCCGCCACGATGCGTCGCCGCGTCAGTCCTCGAAGTGATCCACGACCCAGTCGGCGAGCGCCGGGTACGCCTCGCTCGGGTTGTCGACGTTCGCGTGAAGGCTGCCAGTCTCCTCGGGGCCCCACCACTGCAGCTTCTTCTCCGCCCCGGTGATGCCCGCGAACGTCTTCTCGGCCGCGGCGGGCTGCACGAGGACGTCCTCGGTCCCGTGGCAGATGTAGGTGGGGCGCGTCACCTTGTCGAGGTGCGGCCCCAGGTCGAACTCCTTCAGCACCTCGCGCGCCTTCTCGTCGTCGAACGTCCCCGTGAACCACTGGACCTGGCGCCGGATCGGCTCGTACGGCTCGTACAGGTCCTCCAGCACGTTGTGACACGCGCCGTGCAGGGCGAACGCCTGGAACCTGTGCTCGTAGCAGGCGATGCGTCCCGCGTAGTATCCGCCCATGCTGATCCCCACGAGGGCCATCCGGTCGGCGTCCACGTCCTCGCGCGCGGCGAGGAAGTCGTACAGCGGTGAGATCGCGGCCTCGTAGTCGGGCCGGCTGTAGACCTCCTGGACGCGGAGCACCTCTCCTTGGCCGGGCCCGTCGATGGCCACGAAGTTCACGCCGCGGTCCACGAACGCCCGCCCCGCCAGGTACCAGGACTCCTCCTTCGTCCCGTCAGCCCCGTTGAGGTACACGACGGTCGGCAAGGGGCCCTCGGCGCCGAGCGGACGGGCGAGGTAGCCCGGGAGCCCCTCCCCCTGCTCGTAGGGCGAGCGGAACCACTCGAAGGGGGGCTCGGAGAGCTCCGCTGCCCGCTCGAAGCAGTCGACCATACTCCTCCAGGTCTCGATCTTGCCCGGGTCGTCCTGGAGGAGGAAGAACTCGGAGGATCGATAGTAGTTGGCGGCCCGGAAGTAGCCCTCGCGAGCGGAGGTACGATGCCCCTCGGCGGCGTTCCGCTCCGCGTTCCCGCGGACGTGGTCGGCGATCCACTCCCACCCCGACCGCCAGCTCTCGAAGTCGCCCTCCTCGATGCGGTGGGCCGCCCGGGCGATCTCCATCACGTCGGCTCCGCCGCCCGGGATCTCGGCGATCAGGCGCTGCGTCTGGAACGCGAACGCATGGAAGTCCGGGAAGAAGATCATGGCTGCCCTCCTAGGAGTCGCCGGTCGCTCTAGCGGTATGATGTCCGACCGCAGACAGCCGACGCAAGCCCGGGTCTCACCCGCACCCGCATCCGCATCCCGGATCCTCGAGGCCTCACCTCGGGATCAGCGCTATCGCGCGCGTCGGGCTCCCCGAGCCCCCCTCGAGCTTGAGCGGGGCGGCCACGAGCACCGAGCCGGTCGGCGGCAGCCGATCGAGGTTCGCCAGTTGGGTGAGCCCGTACTTCCCCGCCCCGAGCATGAAGAAGTGGCAGGGGAACGGCGGGTTGAACGAGTGGGCGGCGCCGGCGTCGGTCCCCACGGTCTCGACCCCCATGCCCACGATCGGGGCCTCCTCTGCCAGCCAGCGGGCGCACTCGGTGTCCACGCCGGGAGTATGCGGGCCGGTGTCGTCGGCGTTGAGGAACTCGGCCTGGTCGTGCGCCCGCACGTCCCATCCGGTACGGTACAGCAGCCAGCCGCCCTGGGGCAGCGAGCCGTGCTCCGCCTCGAAGGCCCGGACGTCGTTCACGGTGAGCAGGTAGTCGGGGTTCTCCGCGACCTCCGCGGTCTTGTCGATCACCGCGGCCGGCCCGATCAGGTGTGCGGGGGGGATCTGCGACACGTCGGGCTTGTCCTGACCGCTGACCCAGTGGATCGGGGCGTCGAAGTGCGTCCCGTGGTGCTCCCCCATCTCGAGCCAGTTCCAGTACCACGCCGGCCCGCGGTCGTCGTACCTGCTGATCTCGTGCACCGTCAGCGGGGGCGTGTTGGCGAACGGCTCCGGCAGCTGGATGATCGGCGTGCGGTCGGACAGCGGCTGGGTGAGGTCCACCACCTCCACCGTGTCCGACGACATCGCCTCGATCAGGCTCCCCAGGATGTCGGCCATCCTTCCTCCTCTCCCTCCGTCTCGGCATCCAAGCCCTAGCGTCCCGAGGTCGTCAAGGAGCCCCGGTCGGGTCGCCGCGCGAACCCTTCAGCCCTCAAGGCCGAACAGCTTCCGCGCGTTCCCCCCGAGCACCTTCGCCTCGTCGGACCCCGAGAGACCCAGGGCCCGCACGACGCCGATGCTCCGCGACAAGGGGAACGGGACCGGCGGGTTGTCGGAGCCGTAGACGACGTGATCCGCCCCGACGCGCTCGACGGCGAGCCGCAGCGGCGCCGGCCCGTAGGTCACCGTGTCGAGGTAGAGGCGCTTGACGAACTCCGAGGGGGGCATCGAGAGCTCCACCTCGCCCCAGGGGCCCAGCGGGGCGTAGTCGCGGAGCTCGTGCCCGAAGTCCAGGCGGTCGGCGATCGTGGCGATCGCCCCTCCCGCGTGGGGACACAGGATGCGGAGGCCCGGGTATCGCTCCATGAAGCCCATCAGGATGAACCGCGACAGGGTGACGGTGGTGTCGAGGGGCCGCCCGCACACCTCCGCGAGACGATACTCGTTCATCAGCTCCTGGCCAATCACCGCGCCCCCCGGGTGCAGGAAGACCGGGACGTCGCGGGCCGCGACCATCTCCCAGAACGCCTCGGGGACGGCGTCGAGGTAGCCGCCGTCGTCGCTCGTGGCCATCGCCAGGCCGGGCAGCCCGAGCTCCTCGATCGCGCGCTCGGCCTCGCGGACGTGGTCCGCGCCGCGCCAGGGCGTGACGCTACCGAGGGCGGCGATCCTCGGCGCGTGCTCGCGCGAGAGCTCCGCGACGAAGTCATTGTACTCGCGGGTCCGCTCGATCGACCCGGGGTCCAGCTCCCCGTACCAGATGTGGGGGTCGGAGATGACGCTGACCTCGACGCCCCCCTCCTCCTGGCGCTCGAGGAGCGCGGGGACGTCGAACATGTCCGGCGGCATGCGCCCGTGCTCGGCCCACGCCGGTGGGTACAGATGGCTGTGCGTGTCCACGATCTTCATGTCACCTCACATCCCCGCGCCCGGGATCAGCTCGGACGAGCGCCAGAAGACCACCCGCCGCTCCACCCAGGCGACGATCGCGTAGAGCAGGTATCCGATCACCGACAGGATCGTGACGAAGCCGAAGACCCGGGCGATCGCCAGCTGCGACCCGGCGATCCTGATCAGCGAGCCGAACCCCGCTCCCCCGCCCAGGAACTCGCCGACGATCGCCCCGACGACCGCCAGCACCGAGGCGGTCTTCAGCCCGGCGAAGATGAAGGGCAGGCCGCCGGGGAGCTTCAGCTTGAAGAACATCTGCAC
>DATKBL010000197.1:0-33600 GCA_035513995.1 Actinomycetota bacterium | reverse complement strand
GGCGGGATGGAGGGCATCGTCTCCCACGTCAGCCGCGTGGAGTACCGGGACAACATCGTGCGAGGCACGACGCTCCGCGGCATCGCGGTCACCGAGATGAGCGAGGGGCTGGTGGAGGGCAACCTCGTGGAGGACGCCGCCGGCACCGCCTACTTCTGCGGCGACGAGTCCCACTGCGAGATCCGAGGGAACGAGGCGACGGCGATCCGGGCGGGGACCCCGGGGGTGCGCAGCCAGGAAGGGTGGGGCGTGGTCGCCCTGTATCACGCGATGATGCGGGCGCAGGAGAACCGGTTCACGGACGTGGCCGCGGGACCGATCGCCTACCTGGTGGAGTCCACGAGCACGCAGACCTTCCCGCTCGGGGTCTGGCCCCCCGGCTGGCAGGGCCTCCTTCCGGGAATCTTCGTGGTGGTGGCGCTGGCCCTCGCCGTCCTGGCCGTGGCCCGGCTGGCGGTCATCCCCTGGGCCCGCCGTCGGCGCGGAGCCTCCACCATGGCCGACCCGGGGAAGGCGCTCCCCATCCTCGTGGCGGGCTTCGCCGTGCAGAGCTTCCACATGCTCGAGCACCTCGTCCAGGTCTACCAGGTGTACGTGCTCGACGCCCAGATCCGCAGCGGGCTCGCCGGTCAGAAGGTCGACATGGAATGGGTGCACTTCCTCTACAACCTGGCGGTGCTCGGCTTCCTCGTGTGGGCGTGGCGCCTGGTGCGACCGGGCGGCGCCCTCGCGGGCGGCGTGGGGAAGGCGTCGGGGTTCCTGCTCGCGGCCTTCGCCGTGCAGACGTACCACATGGCCGAGCACGTGGCCAAGATCGTCCAGCACCTCGCGTGGGGCATCGACCCCGCGCCCGGCATCATCGGGGGCGCGGCGGGCCTGGTCTGGTTCCACTTCGGGATCAACCTGACGGTCTACCTCGGCATGGCGATCCCCGTGGTCGGGGTGATCCGGAACGCGCTCCGGGCGAGGACCAGGCTGGCCCTCGAGCCCGGCGCCTGACGGCTCAGCCCGAGCCGCCGGTCTCCTCGTAGGGCGAGTCGGCCTCGGGAGCGGCCTTCTCTCCCCGCTCCGCGTCCACGAGGCGCCACAGCCACTCGCCCCACCCACGGATGCCGGGCCAGGCCTGCCAGAACTCCTCGAGGGCCACCGGCCCGAAGCCGTCCCACGCGTCCGGCGGCTTGATCTCGCCCGCGATCTCCTCGAGCGCCGTGACGGCCTCGTGGAACCGGTCCTCGAACTCCTTGGCGGCCATGGCTACCTCCCTCGCTCGGGGGCAGTGTAGCCCGGCGGTCCCCGCCGCTCCACCGGGGGTAGCATGGATCGATGCCCAACCGGCTCGCCTCCGCCACCAGCCCCTACCTCCTCCAGCACGCCGACAACCCCGTGGACTGGTACGAGTGGGGCCCAGAGGCCCTGGAGCGCGCCCGCGCCGAGGACCGCCCCATCCTGCTCTCCGTCGGGTACGCGGCCTGCCACTGGTGCCACGTGATGGAGCGGGAGTCGTTCGAGGACGAGGACACCGCCGCCCTCATGAACGAGCGCTTCGTGAACGTCAAGGTCGACCGCGAGGAGCGTCCCGACGTCGACGCCGTCTACATGGACGCGGTGCAGGCGATGACGGGGCAGGGGGGCTGGCCGATGACGGTGTTCCTCACGCCCGAGGGCGAGCCCTTCTGGGCGGGCACCTACTTCCCCAAGGAGGAGCGGCACGGCATGCCCGCGTTCACCCGGGTGCTGGACGCCGTGGCCGAGGCGTGGCGCGACCGGCGGGACGAGATCCGGTCGCAGGGCCGAAGCATCGTGGAGGCGATCGGGCGCCGCGTCCGTCCCTCGGACGAGCCGCTGACGGGCGAGGTGCTCGACGAGGCCCTCGACCACCTGCGCGCGGCGTTCGACCCCGACCACGGCGGCTTCGGCGGGGCTCCGAAGTTCCCCCAGCCGATGACGCTCGGGTTCCTCCTGCGGATGCACCTGCGAGGCGCCGAGGGGGCGCTGGACATGGCCACCCGTACGCTCGACCGCATGGCGGCCGGAGGGATCCGCGACCTGCTCGGCGGGGGCTTCCACCGCTACAGCGTGGACCGAACGTGGCTGGTCCCCCACTTCGAGAAGATGCTCTACGACAACGCGCAGCTCGCGCTGGCGTACCTCCACGCGTTCCAGGTGACCGGCGAGGAGCGCCACCGCCGCGTCGCCGTCGAGACGCTCGAGTACCTCCTCCGCGACCTCCGTCACGAGGGCGGCGGGTTCTTCTCATCGGAGGACGCCGACTCCGAGGGCGAGGAGGGACGCTTCTACGTGTGGTCGTGGGACGAGCTGACGGCCGAGGTCGGAGGCGACGTGGCCCGCGCGCTGGGCGCCGAGCCCGAAGGGAACTGGGAGGGAAGCAGCATCCTCCACGGCGAGGGCCCGACCGAGGAGGTGCGGGAGCGGCTGCTGGCGATCCGGAGAGGCAGGGTGCGCCCCGCCACCGACGACAAGGTGCTCGCCGGGTGGAACGGTCTGGCGATCCGCGCGTTCGCGGAGGCCGGCCGGGCCCTGGGCGAGCCCCGATACGTGGAAGCGGCCGAGGCCGCGGCCGGCTTCGTCCTCCAGGAGATGCGGCGCGAGGACGGTCGGCTGCTCCGCGCGTGGCGCGAGGGGCGGACGAGCGGGCCGGCCTACGCCGAGGACCACGCGCTGATGGCCGCGGGGCTCCTCGCCCTCTACGAGGCCACGCTCGACCTGCGCTGGTTCGAGGCCGCACGGGAGCTCGCGGACGACCTCGTGCGGCTCTTCCACGACGAGGCCGACGGCGGGTTCTTCGAGACCGGCTCCGATGCCGAGGAGCTCGTGCTGCGTCCCAAGGAGCTGCTGGACAGCGCCGTCCCGGCGGCCGGCTCGGTCGCCGCCGAGGTGCTCCAGCGCCTGACGATGCTCACCGGCGACGCGACCTACGAGCGCGCGGCCCTGTCGGCCCTCGAGCAGGTCCGCGCGCTGATGGGCCGCGCGGCCACCGCGCTCGGCTACGCGCTGTCGGCGGCCGACCTGTACCTCTCGCCCTCCCGGGAGATCGCGATCGCGGGCGATCCGAGCGACGAGCGGACGCAGGCGCTGCTCCGCGAGGTCTGGCGACGCTACCTGCCGGGCGCGGTACTCGCCGCCGCGGAGCCGGACGACGCCGAGGCCGCGAAGGCCATCCCCCTCCTCCAGGATCGCGATCGGGTGGACGGCGCGCCGGCCGCCTACGTCTGCGAGCGCTTCGTGTGCCGGCGGCCGGTCACGGAACCGGCCGAGCTGGCCGCGGAGCTCGACTGAGGGCCGGCTCGCCCGTCAGGCGACCCTGCCGGGCTCGCCGGCTGGCGTGGTGAGCGGCAGCCCCTCGGCCACCCATCTCTGCAGGCCGCCATCGAGGTTGTGCGCCTCGTAGCCCCTGGCCTGGAGGAGCAGCGCCGCCACCTGGCTCCGGCCGCCGACGCTGCACACCGCCACGATGGGACGGTCCTCGTCGAGCTCGGGCATCGAGCCGGCCATCAGGTCGTTCAGCGGGACGTGGACCGACCCCTCGACGCGCCCGGCCTCCCACTCGGCGGGCTCGCGCACATCGAGGATCACGAGGTCGTCGCGCCGGTCGGCGACGCCCCTCGGCGTGGTCAGGTCCGGTTCCATCGCACGGCGATCGTATCAACGCGACGCGGCGAGCGGCACGCCGAGGAGCTCCTCGAGCTCCCGGATCGTCCGGTCGGGGTCCTCGTGGAGGAGGGTGCGCATCCCCAGCCGCTCGGCAGTGTGCAGGTTGACCTCGACGTCGTCCACGAAGACACAGTCGGGGGGCTCGAGGCCGAGGCCCCGCGCGGCCAGCACGTAGATCTCCTCCTCGGGCTTGCGGAGACCGACCTCGCCGGAGATGAAGATCTCGTCGAACAGCTCGGCCAGAAGGTCGTGGGGGTAGTAGTGGAGGCCCCACGAGTTCGACAGCAGGGCCGTGCGCACGCCGCCCCGGTGCGCGATGCGGACCGCGTCGATCATCCGCTGCTCGAGCCGGAGCGTCTCCCCCATCCGGTCGAGCAGGCCCTCTGGCTCGACCGGATGGTGCAGCCCCTCAGAGAAGACCTCGGCGAGCCGCCGCTCGAACTCCTCGACCGGCATCCTCCCCGTCTCGATCTGGATCACGATCGACTCGGGGTCGGTGACCGGGTACGAGGTCCGCAGCAGCTCGCCGAGCCGCTCGTAGTCCACACCCTCGAGCTCGCACCATCGCTCCAGCGCGTCCCGCAGCGGCGTGGTCAGCACGCCGCCGAAGTCGATCAGGAGGCCGCGCGCTACCTCCACCGGCCCACCACCGTGCGCGAGATCTCCGGCCATCCCTTCGTGCTGCGAACGTCCTCGTAGCCCGCCCGCTGCATCAGTCCCTTGACCGCGCGGGAGCGGTCGGGACTCACCTCCACGAGCAGCCAGCCCCCCGGCGTGAGCCAGTCGCGGGCTTCGGCGACGGTCCGAGCGACAAGGGTCATCCCGTGGTCGGAGTAGTCGGTGAGCGTCCGCTCGGGCTCGAAGCCCCGCACCTCGAGCGGAAGGTCGTCGACCTCGCCGCGCGGCACGTAGGGGGGATGCGCCGTCACCGCGTCCACCCTCCCCCGCAGGTCGCTCGGGAGCGGGCCCAGCAGGTCCCCCGCGTGGAAGCTCGCGTTGCGGATCCCCAGATCACGCGCGTTCGCGCGCGCCTGCCGCAGCCCGGAGGTCAGCAGGTCGGTCCCGTGGACGTCGGCCTTCGGGACCTCGCTGGCCACCGCCAGCGCGATCGGGCCGATCCCGGTGGCGACGTCCACGTGAACGGGCCGGCGCCGGGGCCGCAACCTGCGGACGGCCTGCTCCACGGTCCACTCGCTCGACTGGCGGGGGACGAAGGCGCCGGGGCGGACGAGGATCCGGAGGCCCCGGAACTCCGTCCAGCCCAGGATGTGCGCCATCGGCTCGCCGCCCCCCCGCCGGCGGACGAGCCTCCGGAAGCGGGCGGCCGCCCGCGCGGACACCTCGACGTCGAGATCGTCGGGCTCCTCCTCGCCCTGGCCCAACGCCTTCGCCAGCAGCGCCGCCGCGTCGCGTCGCTCGCGGTCGGCGGGCCAGTGGTCGATCGCCGGCGAGCTCTTCAGCCGCCGTTCGCCCTCTCGGATCAGCTCTCGCGCACGCATCGCCGATGAACGATACCGGGTATCCTGTGCGGCGATGCAGGCGAAACCGGTCCGCCCCGTCCCCGACAACGAGCCGCTCAAGGCCGTCCGGATGATGAACGACCGGGTGCTGGTCAAGCCGCCCGGCAGCGACGAGGAGCGGCGGTCGAGAGGCGGGCTGGTGATCCCGGCCACCGCCGCCTCGCTCGACCGGAAGGGGATGTGGGCCCGCGTGGTGGCCGCCGGACCGAACGCGCGGGCGGTCGAGGTGGGAGACGAGGTGCTCCTGCTCCCCGAGTCCGGCATCGAGGTCGAGATCCGCGGCCAGGACTACGTGCTGGTCCGAGAGCGGGAGATCCACGCCGTGGCGACCGAGCGCGAGGACCCCGGCTCCGGCCTCTACCTCTAGCTCAGCCCGCGATGAACGCGCCGATGCGGCCGACGAGCCGAGGGATGTCCTGCATCATCGCGAACGGATCGGGGAACATCAGCAGCTCGGCGTTGGGGAGCGTCTCCGCCAGCTCGCGCGCCACGCGGGCGGTGTGGACAGGGTCCCCCTCCTGCCCGATCACGAGGGTCGGCGCGCGGACGAGCCGGAGCGGCTCAGCGTCGGTCAGCGGCGGGTCGCCGAGCGCCTGGCGGATCGCGCTCGGCATCCCGTCCCGGTTCATCCGCAGGAGTCCCTGACGCCGCACCTCCCGCCCCCCCGGCGAGCCGTCGAAGACCCCGTCCGTGTCCTCGGCGGCCAGGATGCGTTGGGCCGCGTCCTCGATCGGATACCGCTCGAGGTGGTCGGCCACACGCAACAGACGCGCTCGCGCCCCGTCGCCCTCCGGGGACTCCAGTCGGGCCGGGAGCAGGATCACGAGCTTCTCGAACCGATCGGGGCGCCGACGCAGCAGCCGCAGCGCCGCTCCCGCCCCGAGCGACGCCCCGATCAGCGTCGTCGCGCGGAAGGCGTCGCTCACCGCCTCCAGATCGGCCGCGAAATCCTCCATCCCATAGGAGCCCGGACCGGGGCGCTCGCTCTCGCCGTGGCCGCGGAAGTCGAAGAGCACCTTCGTGCCGGGCATGAACGGAGCGAACAGGCGCAGCTCGAACCGGGACTGGGTCAGCCCGTGGGCCATCACCGTGACCGGGTCGCCCTCCCCGAGGACCTCGACGGCTAGGCGCACGCCTCCGGACTCCACCCACTCCCCCATGCGCCGACCATAGCAGTCGCTTGCGCCGGCTCACCGTACGGGCGAGGCTGGCCGGGCGATGGACGTCACCAGGCCGAACGAGCCGGCGTACGGGGCGCAAGGCGCCACCTTCGCGCGCGTCCCGCTGGTGCTCGACCCCGAGGAGCTCCGCGGCGCCGACGTGGCGATCCTCGGGGCGCCGATCGACGAGACGGTGACCTTCCGGCCCGGGGCTCGATTCGGCCCCCGGGCGATCCGCCTCGCCTACACGAGCGGCGGCAACCCGGCCGACTTCCCGCACATGGAGCTCGGCGTGGATCCGATCCAGGCGCTCACGATCGTGGACCACGGCGACATCGAGGCCGTCCCCGGCGGCCAGCAGCGCAGCCACGAGATCCTCCGGGCCGCGGTGGCCGGCGTGCTCGAGGCGGGGTGCGTCCCCGTGATCCTCGGAGGCGACCATTCGATCCTCCACCCGAACGCGGGCGCGGTCGCCGACCACCACGGCCGCGGCAGCGTCGGCGTGATCCACTTCGACGCGCACGCGGACGACGCCGAGTCACTCTCGGGCGTCAAGCTCTCGCACGGCACGCCCGTCCGCCGGCTCGTGGACGAGGGCTCCATCCCCGGCGACCGGATCCTCCAGGTCGGCCTCCGCGGCTACTGGCCGGGCCCCGAGGAGTTCGACTGGGCCAGGGAGCACGGGCTGGTGTGGTACACGCAGGGCGAGATCGACGAGCGCGGACTGCGAGGCGTGCTCGACGAGGTCGTGGAGCGGGCGAGCGGCTGGGATCACCTGTACCTCTCGCTCGACATCGACGTCGTGGACCCGGGCTCGGCGCCGGGCACCGGGACGCCCGAGCCCGGCGGCCTGCTTCCCAGGGAGTTCCTCGCCGCCGTGCGCCGCCTCGCCGTCGCGCTCGGCTTCGCGGGCATGGAGGTGGTGGAGGTCTCGCCGCCGTACGACCACGGCGACGTGACCGCGCTGCTCGCGCACCGGGCGATCCTGGAGGCGCTGTCGGGCCTCGCGCTGCGGCGATCGGGACGGGAGCCCGCTCCCCAGCGCCCCTAACCCTCCACGGACGCCCCGCCGAGCCGCCCCCGGGGCCCGAGCGTGCGACCATGTGCCTCGTGGACACGGAGCGGTCGATCGAGCAGCTCCTCTCCGAAGGTCGCGAGGCCGCGGCCCGGCACGCCTGGCGTGAGGCCCGCGAGCTGCTGGAAGCGGCCGACGCCGTGGAGCCGCTCCCGGCCTCCGACGCCGAGGTCCTCGCGAGATCCGCCTGGTGGCTCGGGGACCTCGCCGCCTGCATCGCCCTCCGAGAGCGGGCCCACAGCGCCTACCGCAAGGCGGGCGAGATCCTGGGAGCGGCCCGCGTGGCCCTCGACCTGAGCCACGACTACCTGATGAGGGGCGACGGCGCGATGGGGAGCGGGTGGCGCCGACGGGCGGAGCGACTGCTGGCGGGTCAGCCCCCCGCCCCCGAGCACGGCTACCTCGAGCGGATGCGAGCGGGCGCCGCGCTGGCCGTCGGGGACCTCGACCGGGCTCTCGAGCACGCGACCCGTTGCGAGGAGCTCGGCGAGCGGTTCGCCGACCCCGACCTCCAGGCCCTCGGCCTCCACGAGCAGGGACGGATCCTGATCCGTCGGGGACGCGTCGAGGAAGGGCTCGCGGCCCTCGACGAGGCGATCGTGGCCGCCGTGAGCGGCGAGCTCGACCCGGTCGTGACGGGGATCATCTACTGCAACGCGATCGAGATCTGCCGCGACCTCACCGACTACGGGCGGGCGGGCGAGTGGACCGAGGCGGCCAAGCGGTGGTGCGAGCGGATGGCCGTCTCCGGCTTCCCCGGGATCTGCCGCGTCCGGCGAGCAGAGATCGGCAAGCTGCGCGGGGCGTGGCCCGAGGCGGAGAGGGAGGCTCGGCAGGCCGTCTCCGAGCTGAGGGAGTGGTACGTGGACGTCGCTGCGGCCGGCTTCTACGAGATCGGGGAGATCCGCCTCCGGATGGGCGACCACGCCGCGGCCGAGGAGGCCTTCCGCGACGCGAACGGCCTCGGGCACGACCCGCAGCCCGGCCTGGCGCTCCTCCGGCTGCGCGAGGGAGAGGTAGGGGCGGCATGGGCGGCGATCCAGCGATCCCTGGCCGCGACCTCGGACGCCGACCGGCTCCGCCGCGCCCGGCTGCTGCCGGCGGCCGTCGAGATCGCCCTCCAGAACGACGATGTCGGAGCCGCCGCACGAGCCGCCGAGGAGCTCGAGGCGATCGCCGGCACCTTCTTGTCCACGGCCCTGCGGGCCGCGGCGACGGTCGCGCGGGGCCGGGTCCTCCTCACCGAGGGGAAGGCCCACGAGGCGGGCGAGGCGCTACGGCAGGGGCGTGGGCTCTGGGCAGAGGTGGACGCGCCGTACGAGGTGGCGGAGGCGCGGCGGCTCCTCGGGCTGGCCTACCGTGAAGCCGGCGACGAGGAGGGCGCCCGGCTCGAGCTCGAGGCCGCGCTCACGGCCTTCGAGACGATGGGGGGCGTTCCCGATGCTGCCCGCGTCGCCGAGGAGCTCGGGGTCGCGGCGCGGCGGGCAGCTCCGGGCCGGGCCGTCCGCACGCTCATGTTCACCGACATCGTCGGCTCGACGGGACTGATCGAGGCCATCGGGGACGACGCGTGGAGCGACCTGCAGCGCTGGCACGACGAGACCCTGCGCGCCGCCTTCGCGCAGCACGGGGGCGAGGAGGTGGACCACGCCGGGGACGGCTTCTTCGTGGCGTTCCACGACACGTCGACCGCGGTCGAGTGCGCCGTGGCGATCCAGCGGTTGCTCGCGGAGCACCGGCGGACGAGCGGATTCGCGCCTCGGGTGCGCATCGGCGTCCACACGACCGAGGCGTCCACGAAACCCGGAGGCTACGGGGGGCGAGGCGTGCACGAGGCCGCGCGGATCGGCTCTCTCGGAGGGGCGGACGAGATCGTGATCAGCCGCGCCTCCCTCCCCGAGCGCACCCGCTTCCCCGTACGCGACCCACGATCGGTCGCGCTCAAGGGGATCGAGGGGCCACTCGAGATCGTGACCCTCGACTGGCGCGCCTGATCCCCTACTGGCTGTAGCGCTCGACCGCCTCGCGGATCCGCTGGCCGACAGACGGCATGTCGCCCTCGACGGTGCGGAACGCCTGCCCGGTCATCACGATCAGGGTGGAGGGCTCGGTCGTGACGACGGAGGCCGTCCGGCGGTGGGACTCGTCCTTCAGCGCGACCTCACCGAAGAAGTCCCCCGGTCCCAGCGTGGCCACGGACTCATCCCCGACCTTGACCTCGGCCGCGCCGGATTCGATCACGAAGAACTCCCAGCCGATCTCCCCCTGCTCGATCAGCTGCCTGCCCGCCTCCACCTCGACCTCGTCGGCGTGGCGCGCGACCAGCTCGTGCTCCTTCGCCGAGAGGTCGGCGAAGAGCGGGATCGACTTCACGCGGTCGACATCCATGCACCCTCCCTCCTGATGTTCCGTCGGTATCTTTCCAGCATCAAGCGGCCGCGGCCACTCGACGCTCTCACGCTAGCGCGCCAGATCGTCCAGGTAGCTCTTGATCTCGGGGATGCAGACCAGCCGGTTCTCGAAGTAGCGGTTGACGATCCCCTCGACCTCCTCGCGCGCTTCGTGCACGTGGGCCGCCCGGTCGATCGGGCTCGTGTCCTCCTCGAGATGCCGGCGCAGCGCGGTGAGCATCCGGACGATCCGCTCGCGCGCCTCCTCGGCCCGGACGGTGCCGGCCACGGCCGTCTTCAGCTGTCGCACCTGGGCGACCAGTGTCTCGAGGGGGATCTCGGACTCGCGGTCGGCCGCCTCGTCCACGGAGCGCACCAGGGCGGCCACCTGGTACAGCACCGTGGCGGGCTCGTCGAACAGCTCGCGGATGTAGGCCGCCTCGCGGTAGCGCCCCGAGAAGCGGAACACGTTGTACATGCGCTTCGCGGCCTTCCCGTAGTTCGGCTCTGGACCCGTGTACCTCCGCACCTCCGCCTCGAGCTGCTCGACGTAATCGTCGAGCGCCTCGGGCAGCACCTGCTTGGCGATCTTGGAGAAGATCGGGATGGAGGCGGCGTCCAGGTACACCTCCTGGAAGTAGGGGTCGAGCTGCCCGTCGAGCGGCACGATCTCGCCGTCCGGCGTCTCCCAGGTGACGTCGAGCATATTCGAGGCGTTCGCGACCTGGTGGCGGATCGGGTCGGCGACCACCCAGTCGATCTTGCACCAGCCCGGGTCCTCGGCCGCGCTCTCCCAGGTGACCTCGGCCTCCTCGCCGCCGGGGCCGGTCGCCGGGATCGCGCCGGCGCGCACGTCGGCGAGCAGCCAGGTGATCGGCGCGCCCGCATGGACCTCCTGCCCGTGGACGACGAGGTTCTCCGGGTAGGAGCCCATCTTCGCCTCGATGAAGCGGTAGCTGGGGCCGCTCGCCGTGGCCAGGATCTTCTCGCGGATCACGCCCGCGAGGACCCGGCACGCCTCCTCGCGCGTCGGGGCGTGGATGTTGACGCGTTCGAAGAAGTCCGCGTCGCCCGGGTGCGTCTGGATCTTCGACTGCGCCGCGGACCCCGAGAGCGCCAGCGCCGTTTCCACGACCCCCGGCACGTCCTCGATCTCGACGAGCTTCCCGACCTCGCGGAAGCGATCCAGCTCCACGGGGCTGAAGTCGAGCATCGTCACCCGATGGCCGTACACGCCCGTCGTGGGATCGAGCACCACCTCGTGCCCGCCCTCCCCCGCGGCCATCGCCGCCAGCCACTGGAGCGCCTCGGCCTCGTCCATCTCCACGCCGAGCTGCTCGGCCGACTCGATCAGGCTCCGGAGGTCCTCGTCCGCACCCATCGCCCCTCGAGTGTAGGGCAGGATCAGGGGACGGTCGGCTTCGTCACGCCGCGGCCGCGTGCGAGCGCCGCCGTCACCGAGGCGCCGACGATCAGGGCTCCGCCCACCGCCGTGAGCGGCCGCACGGCCTCCTGCAGGAACAGATACGCGAGGAGGGCCGTGGCCATCGGCTCGAGCGAGGCGACGATCGAGACGCGGACCGGCCCCAGGCGCCGGAGACCGACGAAGAGCGCCAGGAACGCGGCCGACGTGGCGACCGCCATGCCGGTGACCGCCCACCATTCGGTTCGGCCCTGCGGCAGCCTCCCCTCGCCGCTGATCAGCGCGAAGAGCGCGAGGGCCGCGGCCGCTCCCGCCGTGACCCACATCGAGGCGACGAGCGAGGGCGTGCGCTTGAGACGAGCGTCCACCAGGATCAGGTAGACGGCGAACGTGACCGCGGCCGCGAACGAGAACAGGATGCCCGTCATCGTGATGTCGAGCCCCCCGGAGGACGCGACCACGATCGCCGCGCCCGCCACAGCGGCAACGAGCGACAGCCCGACCAGCAGGCCCGGGCCCCCGCGGCCGAGGAGGGCCACCAGCACCGTGACCCACACCGGGTAGGTGAAGAACAGCAGCGACACGGCGGCCGCCGTCCCTTGCTGGAGAGCGAGGTAGAAGAAGCCGGCCTCCGCGCCGTACCCGACGCCTCCGAGCAGCAGGAGCCAGAGCCCCTCCCCGGGAGCGGCGCGGAGGGAGCGCCGGAGCGCCACCAGCACGATCGCCACGAGGATCGCGGCGATCGCGAAGCGGACGGCCAGCATCGCGGGGATCGGCAGCCCGCGCTCCACGGCGATCTTGCCGAGCACCACCGCCGACCCGAACGCGAACGCCGAAGCGGCGGCGGCGAGCCCTCCGATCGCCTCGGCCGCGGTCGACCGCTGCTCCTGCTGCACGCTCCCCCCCTCCCGGGCGCGGGAGGACCCGCGGCCGTGTGCTACAGTTGCCCGCCGAAGGGCCGACCGGCCTCGAGGGAACCCATGGCAGGCAAAGAGATCCTCTACGAGACCTTCTACACCAAGGCGCCCGGCTCCGAGAAGCTGCGGAGGACCGCCGAGGGGCGGTTCCGCTACCTGATCCGCGAGGGCTGGCACGAGATGGAGCGGCACCCCTCGGGCCTCGACTCGGTCCAGATCCGGTTCGAGCGTGAGGGCGCGACCCGTCCCCTCGAGCCGCTGCGCAAGAAGCCCGAGCCCCCGCCCAAGCGGCGCGAGGGTCGCGGAGGCGACCGCGGCGGCCGCGGAGGAGGGTTCCGCGGCGGTGGCGGCGGGCGCGGCGGGCGCGGCGGGCGCGGCGGCCCACCGCAGCAGGGCGGCCCACCGCAGGACCCACCTCAGCAGGGCGGAGCGCCGCCGAGCGGACCACCGCAGGGCGGAGCGCCGCCGAGCGGGCCACCTCCGAGCTCCTAGCCCTCCGCGCTCCTCGACTCCGGCACCCGCAGGTGGTGGTCGGTCGCGCGCTGGAACGCGCGCCCCAGGCGCAGCAGCGCGACCTCCTCCCCCGCCCTGCCGATCAGCTGCACCCCCAACGGGAGCCCGTCGTCCGTGAACCCGGCAGGGAGGGAGAGGGCCGGCAGTCCCACGAGATTCACCACCCGCGTGAACCACGCGGGCCCTCCGGTGTGGAGCCCGTGGGGAGGCCCGCTCCCCACGTCGACCTGCTCCTCCTCGAAGCGCGGCGCGGCGAACGGCGTCGCCGGCGCGACGAGCACGTCGGCCTCCTCGAAGGCCTCGGCGAAGGCGGCCCGGAGCCGCGCTCGGTCCTGCTGGGCCCGGACCATCTCGACCGCCGTCTGCGTGGAGCCGCGCTCGAGCGCGCGGCGAGTGAGCGGGTAGAGCGACTCGGGGCGGCGGAGCAGGCGCCCGTGGTCGGCCGCGAACTCGGGCCACGCGATGCTCAGCCAGGCCTCGTTCCCGTAGGCGATGTCCCCCACCTCGCCGCGGGCGGGCCGTCCGCCCATCCCGATGAGGACGTCGCGCGCCTCCGCGACCGCGCGCAGGACGTCCCGATGCGCCCGCTCCGCGAAGAAGCCTCCGGGGACCGCCACGCGCACACCTTCCGGCGCGGCCGCGATCTCCTCCACGAACCCCTCGCCCAGCCCCGCGATGACCGCGTGCGCCAGGGCGGCGTCGTCGACGGTGAGCGTCAGCGGCCCCACGGTGTCGAGCGTTCGCGCGAGCGGCATCACCCCCGCCATGTCGACGCTGCCGAAGGTCGTCTTCAGGCCCACGGTCCCGCACAGCGAGGCGGGGATGCGGACCGAGCCGCCCGTGTCGGTCCCCAGCCCGATCGGCACCACCCGCGCCGCGACGGCCGCGGCCGAGCCCCCGCTCGAGCCTCCGCTGATCCGCGACGGGTCCCACGGGTTCCGGCAGGCGCCGCAGGCGGACACCGCGTTCGTGCCCCCGGCCGCGAGCTCGTGCATGTTGGTCTTGCCGAGGATGATCGCCCCGGCCGCGCGCAGCCGGGCCACGACCGCGGCGTCGGCATCGGCGACGGCCCCGCGGTAGGCGCGGCAGCACCCGGTCGTCTCCCACCCCTCCACGTCGAAGAGGTCCTTCACGACGACGGCGACGCCGTGGAGCGGACCGCGGAGCTCGCCGCGCGCGGCCTCCTCCTGACGGGCTCGCGCCACCTCCTGCGCCTCCTCGGCGTGGAGCCCGGAGAACAGGTTCGAGACGAGGTCCCAGTGCTCGGCGCGCAGCAGCACCCGCTCCAGGTCCTCCACCGGAGAGACCTCCCGGGCCGCGATCGCACGAGCGAGGTCGGTCGCCTGCACCGCGGGAAGCCTACCGTCCCGGGGGGACGCCCGCCGGACTCGCTGGTAGCGTGATGGCATGGCCGACATCACCGTCGAGGCGCGGGACGACGCGTTCCTCGTGCGCGTGGACGAGGGGCCGACCGAGAGCACGCACACGGTCACGATCTCGGACGAGGACTACGAGCGCTTGGGCTCGGGGTACAGCTCCAAGGAGGCGTTCCTCGAGGCCTGCTTCGAGTTCCTGCTGGACCGCGAGCCGAAGGAGTCGATCCTCTCGAGCTTCGACGTGGCCGTGATCTCGCGCTACTTCCCCGAGTTCGAGGACGAGATCAGGCGCTGAGCTGCTCGTCCTCGCCCTCCACCGAGGGCCCGCCCATCTCGCCCGAGGGCTCCTCCTGCCCCTGGTGGGCGCGAGCGCTCACGATCAGCGCCACGGCGGCGACGATCACGGCCCCCGCGATCAGCGTGCGCGTGGTGACCGCCTCGCTGAGGATCGCCCATCCGAGCAGGACCGCGATCACCGGGTTCACGTAGGCGTAGGTGGAGACGAGCGAGGTCCGGGCCACCCGCAGCAGCCAGGCGTAGGCGGCGAAGCCGGCCAGCGACCCGAACACCACGAGGTAGGCGAGCCCGATCCAGGAGGCGAGGGAGAAGGCGGCGAGGTCCACCCGACCGACCTCGCCGGCGGCCACCCCCACGATGACCAGCGCCACGCCGCCCGCCAGCATCTCCATCGCCGTGCCCACCAGCGGACGCGACGGGAGCGGGGCGCGGCGCGCGTAGAGCGAGCCTCCCGCCCACGACAGCGCGGCGAAGAGGATCGCCGCGATCCCCAGGAGGTCGAAGCGGGACTCCCCGCCGACCGGCCCGACCAGCAGCGCCACCCCGCCGAACCCCACCGCGATGCCCAGCACCTCGCGCCAGCTCATCCGCTCGCGCAGCACGACCCCGGCGATCACGGCCATCCACAGCGGCACCGTGGCGATCAGCAGGGCCGCGATCCCGGAGGGGACGGTCTGCTCGGCCCACTGGACCATCCCGTTGCCGCCCAGCAGCAGGGCCGTCCCGATGATCGCGGCCGACCTCCACTGCCGCGGCGTCGGCCGGTCGCCCTCGCGGTCGCCTCGGCGGATGGCCCACGCGTAGAGCATGGCCCCGGCGACGAGGAAGCGAGCGCCGGCCGCCAGGAAGGGCGGCATCGTCTCCACGACCACGGCGATCGCGAGGTAGGTGGAACCCCAGATGATGTAGACGACCCACATCGCCGACCAGATCGCCCACGTGGGGGCGTGGCCGCCGCCGTGAGAGGCGTCCTGGGGCGAGGTCAGCATGGAGCCCTGTCGAGCCATGGACCACATGATAAGTAAGGTCTTGACCTTCTGTGAACCCTTTCCGTAAGGTATCTGAGGAGAGTAGGTTTACGTCCGAAGCCGGATGGAGGGTTCCACCTTGGATACCGAGAAGCTGCTCGACGAGACGGGCTGGCGGATCCTCCGCGAGCTCCAGGAGAACGCCCGCATCACCTTCAGTGAGCTGGGGCGGCGGGTGGCCCTGACGCCCCCCGCGGTCGCCGACCGGGTGCGCCGCCTCGAGGAGGCCGGCGTGATCCGCGGCTACCACCTGGAGCTCGACCGCGAGGCGCTGGGCCTGCCGGTGCTGGCGTTCATCCGCATCACCGCGACCGGCGCAGAGTGCCGGGCGCTCGCGGCCGAGATCTCGGGGTTCCCCGAGGTCCTCGAGTGCCACCGCGTCACCGGCGAGGAGGCGTTCATCGCCAAGGTCTCCGTCCGCTCGGTGGCGCACCTCCAGGACCTGATCGACCGCCTGATGCCGTACGGCGAGACGATCACCTCGATCGTGCTCTCCTCGCCCGTCACCCACCGGACCGTCGACCGCGCGTCGGCGAACGGCGAGGTGGCCGAGCGGCGCCCATGAGCACGCAGGTCGGGATCGGGCTGTTCACGGCGCAGCTGCCGCCAGACTCGGGGCGCTCGTTCGTCGAGGAGTACCGGGACATCGTGGAGCTGGCGCGCCTCGCGGAGCGGGTCGGCTTCGACTCCGCCTGGGTGAGCGAGCATCACGGCTCGGGCGACGGCTACATGCCCTCGCTGCTGCCGGTGCTGGGCGCGCTCGCCGCCGCCACCGACCGCATCCTTCTCGGAACCGGCGTGATGCTCGCCCCCTTCCACGACCCCCTGCGCCTCGCCGAGGACGCGGCGACGGTCGACCTCCTCTCGAAGGGGCGCCTGATCCTCGGGCTCGGTCTCGGGTGGCGGGAGGAGGAGTTCCGGATGTGGAGCATCCCCATCGGCGAGCGCGTCCGTCGGACCGTGGAGACCGTGGAGGTCCTCCGGAAGGCGTGGACCGGCGAGCGGTTCAGCCACGAGGGGCGGGTCCACTCGTACGACCGGGTCCGCATCACGCCGCCGCCGGCGCAGGAGGGCGGGCCCCCGATCTACCTCGGAGGGTTCGCCGAGCCGTCCGTCCGAAGGGCCGGACGGCTCGGCGACGGCTACATCCTGTCCCGCTCCCGGCTCGAGGACGCGAAGCGGAGTCTGGCCTGGGCCGAGGAGGGAGCGCGCGAGGCCGGGAAGGACCCCGCCGACCTCGCGTTCGCCGTGCTCCGCAACGCGTTCGTCTCGAAGGAGAGCGACGCCTGGGAGGTCGTCCTCCCAGGCGTCGCCCACCAGCTCGGCGTCTACCCCGCCTGGGCCGCGGGGGCCGACACCCCCGACCGCGGCTTCGAGGGCCATCCTCCCGACGAGGAGACGATGCGCTCGGTCACCACCGCGGGCGATCCCGAGGAGGTGATCCGCGGCCTGCGCCCCTTCGTGGAGGAGTTCGGCGACCGCCGGGACTTCCACCTCATCGTCCGCCTCCACTACCCGGGGATGGACCGCGACACCGCCGCCCGCGCCGTCGAGCTGTTCGGCGCCGAGGTCCTCCCCGTGCTCCGCTAGGCCTTCGCCGGCAGCCTCCGCCTGATCACGACCCAGCCCAGCAGCGCCAGCACCGCGATCGGCACCAGCACTCCCAGGGCCGTGATCAGCCCGCCTATCACAGCGAGGAACCCCTCGACCGCGCGCTCCCAGGCCTGCGCGATGATGCCCGGCTCCCCCGGCGCCACGACGCCCGCCTCGGCCATCGAGACCGAGATCGTCCCGAACGAGGCTTGGTCGTGCAGGTAGCGGAGCCTCCCGCGGATCTGCTCCACCTCGAGCTGGATGCCCGTGAGCTCCTTCTGGACCCGGATCGTGTCCGTCACGGTCTGGGCCTCGTTCATGAGCCGCAGGAGGACCGCCTCCTGGGCCCGGAGGTTGCGCAGCCGCGCCTCGAGGTCCACGAACTCCTGGCCCACGTCCTCGCCGGAGACGCGCTCCCGCCCGACGGAGCCGAGGTCCCGGAGCGAGGCCAGCGCGGCCTCGAACCGGTCGGAGGGGATCCGCAGCACGATCGAGCCCCGCCTCGCCTCCCGGCCCTCGACGCCCGAGGAGAGCACGAACCCGCCCTCGGCCGACGCCACGGCGGTGGCCTGCTGGAGGGCCGCCTTGAACTCGCCACGCTCGATCTCGAGCGCGATCTCCGCGGTCTTGATCACCGACGGCCCCACGCCCGGCAGGGTCGAGGCGGCGGCGCCCACCGCGACCTCGTCCCCGGCGAGGGCCCGGCCCTCAGCCTGGTCGGCGGCCGCGGGCGCCTCGACGCCCTCGTCGGGCCCGCTGTGCCCGTCGCCGGCATCGGACCCTCCGCCGCAGGCCGCCAGCAGCAGCCCCGCGACCACCACGCCGATCCACGATTTCCTCATCATCCCGCACCTCCTCGGCTCGTTCCCGAGACCTTGGACGGGCCGGCCCCGGCCGGGGTTCCCACGCGTGACGGAGCGAAGTAAGGTACGCGCATGCAGACGGTTGGGGATGTGATGACCTCGGGGGTCCTCAGGGTCACCCCGACGACCACAGTGGCCGAGGCCGCCACGATGATGGGCGAGCGCAGAGTCGGGTCGGCCCTCGTGATGGAGGACGACAACCTGCTGGGGATCTTCACCGAGCGCGACATCGTGCGCGCGCTCGGCCAGGACTTCGGCGCCGCCGAGCGCCCGGTGAGCGAGTGGATGACCCCGGACCCCACGACGGTCCCGCCCGAGACGCCCGCCAGCGAGGCGCTGAAGACGATGCTCGACGGCGGCTTCCGCCACCTGCCGGTGTCCGAGGGCGACAGCATCCTCGGGATCGTCTCGATTCGCGACCTATCGGCCGCGCGCCTGTCCGAGTAGCTACCCGGCGAACCCCGCCTTCGACCGGTCGGGGAGGTCCTTCGACGCCTCCTTGAGCGCCTCCCAGACCTCGCGGAACAGCTCGGCCGCGTAGGACGGCGGCTGGGACTTCTCTCCCCCCATCGCGCCGCGGAGCGCGGTGGCGGTCATGTTCACGGCCTGCTCGAAGAGCTGCATGTCGATCTCGCGTGGCACCGGTGGCTTCCTCCTGTGTGTGATCGGTCCGCATAAGGCTATCGTGGCGGGCATGGCGCTGCCGGTCTCGCCGCCGCTCGCTCCCATGCTGTCCAAGTCCCGGGACGACCTCCCCGGCGGGGAGGGCTGGAGGTACGAGCCGAAGTGGGACGGGTTCCGCGCCATCGTCTTCCGGGACGGCGACGAGGTCCACATCGGGAGCAGGACCGAGCGGCCGCTCCACCGCTACTTCCCCGAGCTGCTCGATCCGCTGCGCGAGGCGCTGCCCGAGCGCTGTGTGGTCGACGGCGAGATCGTGCTGTCGCGCGAGGGACAGCTCGACTTCGAGGCGCTGCAGCTCCGTCTCCACCCGGCCGAGTCGCGCGTGCGCATGCTCGCCGAGGAGATCCCGGCCTCGTTCGTGGGCTTCGACCTCCCGGCGCTCGGCGACGACGACCTCCGCGGCCGCCCCCTCGTCGAGCGGTGGGACCTGCTGGTCGGCGCGCTGGACGAGCGGTCGACCCCGGAGATCCTCGGAGTCGGGCCGCTCGTGGCCCGTACGCCCCAGACGCGGGACCGGGACGAGGCCGAGCGATGGATGGACGAGCTGGGGGCCTTCGGGCTCGACGGCGTGATCGCCAAGACCGACGACCTCACGTACAGGCCCGGCGAGCGGGCGATGATCAAGGTGAAGCGGCGCCGGACCGCCGACTGCGTGGTCGGCGGCTACCGGGTCCACAAGGACGGCCAGGGGGTCGGCTCGCTCCTCCTCGCGCTCTACGACGAGGAGGGCGTGCTGCGCCACGTCGGGTTCACCTCCTCGTTCCGAGCCAAGCAGCGGCGGGAGCTCCTGGATCTCGTCGCGAAGCACCACGGCGAGAGCGCGTTCGGAGAGCACGCGGGCCCGGGCGGGCCGAGCCGTTGGCGCCGGGACGAGGCGCCGTGGATCCCGATGCGACCCGAGCTCGTGTGCGAGGTGGCTTTCAACCACACCACCGGGCAGCGGATCCGCCACGGTGCCACCTTCGTGCGGTGGCGCGAGGACAAGGAGCCGCGCGACTGCACGATGGAGCAGATCGCCTAGGAGCGCTTGCGCCTGGAGGGCGCCGCCCGGGTCGGCTCGTCGTCGCCCTTGGGGAAGTGCGGGGGCCAGGGCGCGTCGCCCAGGCCCTCGCGCTCGTCGCGCTGGGCCAGCTCGAGGAGCTGCTCGAGGCTGCCGTGAAGCTCGTCGATCGGGGCGTGGGGATCCCCGATCTTCCGGTAGCGGTCAGGGACGGTCGCGATGGTGAGCTCCTCCGGCTCCACGTCCGCAACCTCGTCCCAGGCGAGCGGCGCCGAGACGCGCGCGTCGGCCACGGGGCGCACCGAGTAGGCGGAGGCCACGGTCCGGTCGCGCGCGTTCTGGTTGTAGTCGACGAAGACCCCGGTCCTTTCCTCCTTCCACCAGGCGGTCGTGGCTCGGGGGTCGCGGCGCTCGACCTCGCGAGCGAGGGCGAGCGCCGCGCGCCGCACACCCGTGAAGCTCCTCCGCGGCTCGATCCGCACCAGCACGTGGATGCCCCGCTTCCCCGAGGTCTTCGCGTAGCCGGTGAGCCCGTGCTCCTCGAGCACCTCCCGGGCGAGCAGCGCGACCTCTCGGACGTGACCGAACGGGATGCCCGGGGTGGGGTCGAGGTCCACGCGGAGCTCGTCCGGGTGATCGAGGTCGTCCGCGCGCACCGGCCACGGGTTGATGTCGATGCACCCGAGGTTGACCATCCACGCCAAGTGACCCTCATCCGCCAGCACCAGCTCCTCGGCGGTGCGGCCGCTGGGGAAGGTGATCCGCGCGGTCCGCAGCCAGTGAGCGTTGCCCTTCTGCACGCGCTTCTGATAGAAGTCGTCGCCCTCGACCCCGTGGGGGTACCGGTGCAGGATCACGGGCCGGTCCCGCGCACCCCGGACGGCCCCCTCGCCCACCGAGAGGTAGTAGCGGACGAGGTCGAGCTTCGTGATCCCGGGCCCGGGGAAGACGACCTTCTCCGGGCTGGTGACGCGGACCTCCCTGCCCGAGACCTCGACGATCTCCGCCTCGCCCACGCCACCATTCCTACCACGGCGTCGCGCCCCGCCCCTCTCCAGGACACGAGCTAGGATGGTTGCCGTGGCACTCATCGTGGCCCACGCCGGGTGGGACGAGCTGCTGGTCGCGGCGGTGGCGGTGGGGGTCGTGCTGTACCTCCGCACGCGATCGGAGAAGAAGCGCCGGCTCGCGGAGCAGGAGGAGGAGCGGACGCCCGCGCCGGTCGAGGACGCCCGATGAGCTCCAAGCGAGCCCTGCTCGGCCTGACGGCCGCCGGCGTGGTGGTGGGACACACGATCGCGTACGTACTGGCCTCGGCCGATCACGCGCCCGGCGCCCACAAGTACTGGCCGATCGCGGTCGCCGTCGCCGTCGTGGCGGGGATCACCGCCTCGATCCGCCTCACGCTTCCCCACCTGCGGGAGGCGTCGGTCGCGCCGACGCCGGTGCTCCCGTTCGCCGCCCGCCTGGCCACGCTGCAGGTCCTGCTCTTCGTCGTGATGGAGGTCACGGAGCGCATCGCCGGCGGCGAGAGCGCCCACGGCTTCCTCACGAGCGATCTCGCGTGGATCGGCGTGGGGATCCAGGTCCTCGTGGCGTTCACGGTGGCCCTGCTCACGCGCCTGCTCGGCGAGGTGGCCGGAGCGATCGGTCGCGCGCTGCGACGCAGGTGGGTCGCGCCCATCAGCCTCCCGCTCCCCCGAGCCGTCCCGGCGCTCCGTCCGCAGGTCCTGGTCGGGTCGGGCTCGACGCGAAGCCCCCCTCCCCCGTTGGGTTGAAGCACGAAGCACCCAACGATCGAAGGGAGGAGTCCTATGTCTCGCATCCGTACGGCTGCGGCGCTGGCCGCGGCCGGCGTCCTGACGATGCTGATCCTGCTGCCCGCGTCGCCCGTCCGTGCCCACGAGGGCCGAGAGGTCGGCGACGTCGTGATGCTGGTGGGGTTCGGGAACGAGCCGGCCGTGGCTTACGAGCCCAACTGGGTCTCGCTGACGCTGACCGACCACGACAGCGAGCAGCCGATCCTCAATGGGGTGGACCTCGAGGTGGAGATCTCCTACGGCGAGGAGTCGACGACGATGGCGATGGAGCCCGCGTTCGGCAACACCGGCGAGTACCGCGCGGTCTTCGTCCCGTCGCGACCGGGCGACTACGCGTTCCGGTTCGTGGGCTCGGTCAGGAACCAAGACCTCGACGAGGAGTTCACCTCGGGGCCAGACACCTTCAGCCCGGCGAACGACCCGGCCGAGATCTCCTTCCCGGCGCAGGACCCGACCGTGGCCGAGGTGGCTGATCGTCTCGAGCAGGAGACGACCCGGCTGAGCGAGAGCATCACCCAGCTCGAGCAGTCGATCGCTGCCGAGGACACGGCGGGCGAGGAGGACCCGGCGGCGGAGGCCCGCACGCTGGCGATGATCGCCCTGATCGTGGGCGCCGTCGCCCTCGTGGCCGGCCTGGCCATCGGCGGGCTCGCGCTCCGGAGGGCGCGGGCCTAGCACCGTGCGCCGCGCGCTCCTGCTCGTCGGTCTGATCGCCCTGGGGGTGCTGGCCACGGCCCCCGGGGCGAGCGGCCACGCGCTGCTGGAGTCCTCCTCGCCCTCGGACGGGGAGCTGCTCGAGGCGGGCCCCGGCGAGATCCTGCTCTCGTTCAGCGAGCCGCTGGACCTCGGGCTCTCCTCGGTGACGGTCGTGGACGGCTCCGGAAGCGAGGTCGAGACGAGCGGGCTGGAGCGCGTGGGGTCCGAGCGGGAGGTGCGGGTGGGCCTCCCGCAGGATCTGGACGACGGCGTCTACTCGGTGTCGTGGCGCGTCCTCTCCCGCGTGGACGGCCACGTCACGGCGGGGGCCTTCACCTTCGGGGTGGGGGTGGACGCCTCCGAGGTGACCCCTGCGGGCGACGGCGCGGAGGTCGAGTACCCGAGCCCCGCGCCCCTGTCGGTGGCGGGGCGTTGGGGCTTCTACTGGGGGCTGGCGATCCTCCTGGGAGGAGCCCTGGCAAGCCTCGTGCTCTTCCGGGAGCGTGTCCGGGGCGCGGCGTGGCTGCTCGGCGCCGGATGGCTCCTGGGGGCCCTGGGGCTCCTCGGGATGCTGATCGCGGAGGCCGGGGCGGCCGACATCGGGCTCGGCGCGCTGCTGGCCGCCGACCGGGGAGAGATCCTGCTCGCGCGGGGGGCCACGCTGCTCGCGGCCGGCATCGTCGGCGCGGTGGCGCTCGCGCGCCCGGGTGGCGCCACCTGGGGCCTCCTGGGCGGCGTGACACTGGCCGCGATGCTCGTGCACGCGTACGCGGGGCACGCCGGGGCGGCGCGGAACCCCGTCCTGCCGGTCGCCGTGCAGTGGGCCCACATCGTCGCCGTCGGCGTGTGGGTGGGCGGGCTGGCCTGGCTCCTGGTGGGGCTCGTGAGAGCGGACCCGGAGACCCGAGGCCCGGCGGCGTCGAGGTTCTCGGGGATCGCGACGTGGGCGATCGTCCTCGTGGCCCTCACCGGCTTCCTCCGCGCGTGGGACGAGGTCGGTTCGCTCGGAGACCTCTTCGACACCGGCTTCGGCCTGGCGGTCGTGGGGAAGAGCGCCCTCTTCGGCGGCATGCTGGCGCTCGGCGCCTACAACCGGTTCCGGCTGATCCCCGGAGGGCGCCTCCCCACCCTGCGGCGCACGGTCGGCGCGGAGCTTTCGATCGCCGTCGGCGTCTTCGGCCTGACCGGGCTGATGTCCGGCCTCGTCCCGCCGTCCCAGCTCCAGGAGCAGGGCCCGCCACCCCAGCCCGAGCGCGTGGTGGTGGAGGGCTCGGACTTCGCCACGACCGTGCGGATGCGGCTCGTCGCCGTGCCGGGGGCTCCCGGACCGAACACCTTCGAGGCGAGGATCAACGACTACGACACGGGGGAGCCGGTCGAGGCCAACAGCGTCTCGCTCCGCTTCTCCCTCCCCGATCGACCGGACGTGGGCACGACGGAGCTCGCCCTCGAACGAGCGGAGGCCGGGGTCTGGCGAGGGCAGGGCACCAACCTCTCGGCCCCCGGGACCTGGCGGATCGGCGTGCTGATCCAGCAGGCGGACGACTCGGTCCGCCTCGAGCTCGAGCTGGAGGCGAGGGGCCCCGAGCCGGAGATCGTGGTGATCGACGGCGGCCCCGGCCAGCCCGACATCTACGTGATCCCGCTGGGCGAGGACCGCACGGTGCAGGCCTACGTCGATCCGGGCGCCGCCGGCTCCAACGAGGTCCACTACACGTTCTTCGACGCAGCAGGGGGGGAGCTCCCGATCGAGGGGATCGCGATCTCGGCCACGCTCGACGGCGAGACGCTCGAGCTCGAGCCTCGTCGACTCACCATCGGCCACTTCGTGGCGACGGCCGAGCTCGAGGCCGGCGCCTGGACGTTCACCGCCGAAGCCACCACGGAAGAAGGTACCGTTGTGACCGCGACCTTCGAGGAGGAGATCGAGTGAGGATGCGACTCGCGGCGCTGGCCGCCGCCCTGCTGCTCGCCGCGTGCACCGGCGACGCGCCCGACCCGGACCCCACGCCGACGGACACCTCGGCGGAGCGGCCCAGCTCCCCGGCCGAGCTGACGATCGTGGAGCCCGAGCCGGGAACGGTCCACCCGCCCGACGACGTGCCGGTACGACTCGAGCTGGAGAACGCCGAGATCGTGGAGGAGGTCTCCACCGACCTGGCGGGCGACCAGGGGCACATCCATCTGGTGCTCGACGGCGAGACCGTTACGCTCCTCGGCGGCTTGGACGAGAACCTGGCCGAGCTGGTCGAGGGCGGCATCGAGCCCGGGATGCACATCCTGGAGGCGGAGTTCGTGGCCGCCGACCACGGGTTCTTCCTTCCTCGGGTCATCACGACGGTAACCTTCCAGGTCGAATGATCTCGGAGCCCCGCTCGACCGCGCGGACCACCGCGGCCGTCCCTCGATGGGCGCCGCTCGTCGCCGGCGCCGGTCTCGCGGCCCTCGCGCTGCGAACGCCCGGCGTGGAGGCGGTCGTCGTCGTCGTCGTCGTCGGAGCGGCGGGCCTCGCCCTCCCCCTGCCGACGAGAGAACGGCTCACCGGGGCGGCCCCCTGGCTCGCAGCGGTGACGATCGGGGTCCTGGCGATGGCGCTGGTCGCGCGGGCGGCCTCGTTCCCGGCGATGACTTTCGCCCCGGTGCCGGTCGCCGCGGCGATCCTGGCCGCGGTGGCGGAGGAGGCCTTCTTCCGGAGGTTCCTGTACGGGTGGCTCGCCGCCCGCGGTCCCGCCCCGGCGATCGCCGTCTCGGCCGCGGCCTTCGCTCTCGTCCACCTGCCACTCTACGGGCTCGACTCGCTGGCGCTCAACCTGGCCGCCGGCCTGCTGCTCGGATGGCAGCGGTGGGCGGCCGGCACCTGGACCGCTCCCGCCGCGACCCACGCGCTCGCCAACGCGCTCGCCTACGTCTGAGGAGGATGCGGATGCACCGAACGATCGTCGCCCTGCTGCTGCTGACCGGGGCGTGCGCCCCCGCGTCGGGGTCGGACCCTTTGGTGGTCGGCGCCGTCTACCCGACCGCCGGGAGCCAGGGCATCGGAGGGATCGAAGAGTACCGGGGCGTGCGGCTCGCGCTCGAGCGCGTCAACGCCGAGGGCGGGGTGGACGGGAGGCCGATCCGGCTGAGCCTGCATCCGGCCGAGACCGCCGAGGGCGCGCCCCTCGCCGTGCGGGCCGCCGTCGCCGACGGGGCCGAGGTCGTGCTGGGCAGCTACGGCAGCACGATCTCCACGAAGGCGGCCAAGGTCGCCTCCGACCTCGACATCGTCTTCTGGGAGACGGGCGCGGTCGGAGAGATCGAGGACGGGGTCCGCGCGGGGGACCGCTTCTTCCGGCTGGTCTCGATGGGGAGCTCGCTCGGCGACGAGGGCGTGCGATTCCTCGACGAGCAGCTGCTCCCGATGATGGGCGAGGATCCGCGCGCTCTAAGATGGGGCGTCCTCTACGTGGACGACGTCTACGGACGATCGGTGGGGCTCGGCGCCGCCGACACGATCGAGGAGGCGGGCCTGGAGCTCGCGGCCACGTTCCCCTACGACGTCCAGACCGTCGACGCCGAGCGCCTCGTGCGCCGGATCGGCCGGGCCGGGGTCGAGGTATTGGTGGTCTCGGCCTACCTCCAGGACGGCGTGGAGCTCCGGCAGGAGATGGTGCGCCAGGACCTCCCGCTCGTGGCGAGCGTGGGCACCTCGTCCTCGTACTGCATGCGGGAGTTCGGAGCCACCCTGGGCGAGGACGCCGTGGGCCTGTTCGCCTCGGACAAGCCCGACGGCGAGGTCCTCGAGGTCGCCGAGCTCAGGCCCGACGCGGCCGAGGCGCTCGCGTGGGCGAATCGCGAGTACGAGCGCCGCTGGGACATGGCGATGCCCGCCCCCGCGCTCTCGGGGTTCGCCGGTGCCTGGGCACTCTTCCACCACGTGCTGCCCGACGCGGGCTCGGCGAGCGCCGAGGAGATCGCGGAGGCGGCGCTGGCGGCCGACCTCCCCGTCGGATCGCTCCCCAACGGCAGCGGCCTGCGGTTCGCGCCGGCGGGCGATCCCCTCGCCGGGGTGAACCTCCGCGCGACGAGCGTGATCTGGGAGTGGGTCGAGGCGGAGACGCGGGAGGTCGTCTGGCCTCCCGACCTGGCGACGAGCCCGATCGTGCCGATCCCGATCTCATGACGGCGCGACGGCTGCGCTGGGGACTGGCCGCGGCCGGCGGCTACCTGCTCGTCGCCGCGGTCCTCCTCGCGTCCGGCCGCCCGGTGCTGCCGCTCTTCGACGGCCTCGCGCCGATGACCTACAGCTGGGTGGACCCGCCCCCGGGCTTCGAGGAGGAGAACGAGGAGCCCCTTCCCGGAGAGGCCCGGGCGCCTCTCGAGGAGGAGGGCGCGATCACCGTGATCACGGACGACGGGCAGGCGCAGATCTCGATCCTCACCCAGGACGTGGTCGTCCCCGAGGGGCAGCGGGCCGCGGCCGGGACGCTGACGGCGCTGAACCCCTCCACGTTCGGGCCGGCGCCCCCGGGGCAGCGCTTCGACTCCAACGCCTACGAGGCCGAGGTGGTCTACGTCCCCTCGGGCGAGCCCCTTGAGTTCGCGGAGGGCGATCCGGCCGAGGACCCACCCAGCGCCACGATCCTGCTCCGCTACGCCTCCCACGCCACCCGCCTGGCCCGCTGGGACGAGGCAACGACGTCATGGACCACCCTGGAGTCCACGGTGCTGCGCGGGTCGCTGCAGATCTACGCCCCCTCCACCGAGCTCGGCGTGTTCGTCGCGCTCGGCCCTCCCACCCCGCCCGACCAGGGCGAGGGCTGGCCGCTCTGGCTCCGGTGGGTCGTGTACGCGGCGGCCGGGCTGATCGTGGTGCTGGGGGTCGAGGTGTACCTCAGATGGCGGCGCCGCAGGGATGCCCGGGCGAAGGCCGGCTAGGAGAGATACCAGTCGCGGGGGCGGATCAGGTCGTCGGCCTCCTTCGGGCCCCACGACCCCGCCTCGTAGGCGAGCACCGGCGACGGGCTCTCCAGCGCGGGCGTCAGGACCTCCCAGGCCCGCTCCACGATGTCGGCTCGCAGGAAGAGCGTCTTGTCGCCCAGCATCGCCTCGAGCAGCAGCACCTCGTAGGCCTCCACCAGCTCGGTGTCGAACGCCGACGCGTAGTCGAAGTCGAGCGAGGCGGGCTCGAGCGTGAACCCCACCCCGGGGCCCTGGGCCATGAACGAGAGCGAGATCCCCTCGTCGGGCTGGACCTTCATCGTCAGACGGTTGGGGGCCATCCCCTCGATCCCCGCCCGCTCGAAGACGAGGTGGGGCGGCTCCTTGAACTGGATCGTCGCCTCGGCCCGCCTCTCGGCCAGGCGCTTCCCCGTCCGCAGGAAGAACGGCACTCCGGCCCACCGCCAGTTGTCGATCTCGACGAGGAGGGCCGCATAGGTCTCGACCTCGGACCCGGGGTCGACGCCCTCCTCGTCGCGGTACCCGTCGAACTGCCCGCGGACGACCGTCTCCGGGTCCACGGGCCGCATCGACCGCAGGACCTTCATCTTCTCGTCGCGGAGCGGCTCGGGCTCGAAGGCCGAGGGCGGCTCCATCGCCAGGAACGTGAGCATCTGGAAGAGGTGCGTCTGCACCATGTCGCGGAGGGCGCCGGTCTGCTCGTAGAAGCTGCCGCGCCCCTCGATCCCGAGGTCCTCGGCCACGGTGAGCTGGACGTGGTCGACGTAGCGCCGGTTCCACAGCGGCTCGATGATCGTGTTCGCGAAGCGGAAGGCGATGATGTTCTGGACGGTCTCCTTGCCCAGGTAGTGGTCGATGCGGAAGACCTGCTCCTCGTCGAAGACCTCGTGGAGGATCCGGTTGAGGTCGCGGGCGCTCTCCAGGTCGCGGCCGAAGGGCTTCTCCACGACGATACGCGAGCCGCCGGCCATCCGCTCCTCCCCGAGCCTGCGGACGATGTCGGGGTAGGCGACCGGCGGGGTCCCGCAGTAGAACAGGCGGCGGCCGTCGGTCCCGTGCTCGCGGTCGAGGTGGTCGAGCCGCTCGCGGAGGCGGGCGAAGGCGCCCTTCTCGGTGAACTCGCCGGCCACGTAGTGGAGCCGCTCCGTGAACGCGCGCCACGTCTCGGGCGCGACCTCGCACCGGCCGAACTCGCGGACGGCCTCCATCGCCATCTCACGGAAGCCCTCGTCGGTCATCTCGGTGCGCGCGTAGCCGACGACGCCGAAGTCCTCGGGCATCAGGCCCTCGAGGAAGAGGTGGAAGAGGGCGGGGAGCAGCTTGCGGCGGGTGAGATCGCCCGAGGCCCCGAAGATCACGATCTCGAGCGGCTGCGGCGGCGGCACGGCCATCCACGCCATCCTATGCCAGGCGCCTCTCGTTGCCCCGGCCGGGGCGCCGGGCGGATACTGCGGGCGATGACTCGCGAGGAGCGCCGGGACCGGCAGACCCCGCGGATGCGCGACCTCCCGGCGCCGCGGAAGAACCCCAGCCTGGCGGGGCCCCTGTTCCGCACGCTCTGGGCGTGGCCGTACCGGTTCGCGCTCTCGGGGCTCCATCGGATGGGCGTCCGCCCGTGGCAGCTCACCCTGCTCTCGCTGATCGGCAACGCGATCTGCGGGTGGCTGATCGTGACCGGGCGGCACTTCCTCGGAGGGATCCTGCTGCTTCCGGCCGGGCTCTTCGACGTCTTCGACGGCGGGGTGGCCCGGCTCCGGGGCGAGGAGTCGAGGAAGGGCGCGCTGCTCGACGCCGCCAGCGACCGGGTCGCCGACGGGATCGTCCTCGGCGCGATCCTCTACTCGCTCGTGAGCCAGGATCGGACCGAGGCCGGACTGCTCTGCCTGACCGCCCTGATCGTCTCGCTGTTCGTGAGCCACGTTCGAGCCGAGGGCGAGGCCCGGAGGATCGACATGTCGGGCGGGCTGTTCCAGCGCCTCGAGCGCTACATCGTGCTGGTGTTCGGACTGACGGTTCCCGGGATGCTCGGGCCGGTGCTCGGCGTGCTCACGGCGCTCGGCCTCTTCACGATCATCCAGCGGGGGGTTCATGCGTGGCGCCGCCTCCCCCCCCGTCGGGGCATAGGGCCGTGATCCGCCCGCCCGTCCTCGTCACGCGGCCGCTCGGGGACGACATCATGACGTTCCTCGCGGAGCGCTGCGACGTCGAGACGCCCGACGAGGACCGCGCGATGCCGAGGGAGGAGCTGCTCGAGCGGCTGGCCGGGAACCACGGCCTCCTCGCGATGCTGACGGACCGGATCGATGACGAGGCCCTCGACGCCGCCGGCCCCTCGCTGCGGGTCGTGGCCAACCACGCGGTGGGCTACGACAACGTGGACGTCGCCGCCTGCACGCGGCGAGGTGTGGTCGTGACGAACACGCCGGACGTCCTCACCGATGCAACGGCCGACATGACGTGGGGGCTGATCCTCGGGGCGTCGCGGCGGATCGGCGAGGGCGACCGCCTCGTGCGGAGCGGGATGCCGTGGGAGTGGTCGCCGGGGTTCATGCTCGGGCGGGAGGTCACCGGGAAGACCCTCGGGATCGTGGGATTCGGTCGCATCGGCCGGGCCCTGGCCCGGCGAGCGGTCGGGTTCTCGATGCGGGTGCTCGCCCACACGCGCACCCCGCCCGAGGACCGCGAGGACGTGGAGCTCGTCGGCCTCGACGAGCTGCTGGCCGAGAGCGACATCGTCTCGATCCACCTCTCGCTGAGCGAAGAGACGCGGCATCGGTTCGGGGCCCGGGAGCTCGGACTCATGAAGGAGACCGCGGTCCTGGTCAACACCTCGCGGGGGCCGATCGTGGACGAGGCCGCACTGGCCGACGCGCTGGCGAACGGGGAGATCGCCGCGGCGGGCCTCGACGTCTACGAGCACGAGCCCGAGGTGCACCCGGGGCTTTTCGAACTGGAGAACGTCGTCCTCGCCCCGCACCTGGGGAGCGCCACCGTCGAGACCCGCGCCGCGATGGGGATGCTCGCGGCCCGCAACCTCGTGGCCGTCCTCTTGGGCGAACGCCCGCCCACCCCAGTCAACCCCGAGGCGCTCGGGTAGGCGGGGCGCGAGCCGCTACCCTGGGCCCATGGAACCTCTCGTGGCGGTGGCGGGACGGCACCTGCGCCCCGGGGCCGTCGGGAAGTGGCCCGACCGCGGCGTGGCCGCCGTGCCCGACCTCTTCGTGCACGCCCTCCACGGGGCCGGCGCCCGGGAGGCGATCCTCATGCCGGTGGAGATCGACCTCCCCCGGGCGCAGGAGATCCTCGACCGGGTCGACGCGCTGGTGCTCACCGGAGGCGGCGACATCCATCCCTCGAGGTACGGTGGCGAGGACCACCCGAAGCTCTGGGGGGTCCAGGAGGCGCGCGACGCGTTCGACCTCTCGCTGGCCCGAGCCGCCGTGGAGCGCCGGATGCCGCTCCTCGCGGTTTGCCGGGGGATGCAGGCGTTGAACGTGGCACTCGGCGGCACGCTCGACCCGCACCTTCCCGACCGGGAGGGCCTGATCCCCCATCGGAAGCCCGGGCCGGACGACGACGTCTTCCATAGCGTGCGGCTGGAGCCGGGGAGCCGGACCGCGCTCGCGGCCGGCGTCGGGCGGCTGTCCGGCGCCTCCTCGCACCACCAGGGCCTGGAGAAGCTCGGGGAGGGCCTCGTGGCGACCGGCTGGAGCGACGACGGGCTCGTCGAGGTCGTCGAGCACGAAGAAGGCTGGATCGTAGGGGTCCAGTGGCATCCGGAGGTGACGGCGGCCGACGACCCCGCGAACCAGGGGCTGTTCGACGCGCTCGCCCGCGAGGCCGTCAGCCGGCGGCCGCGGCGCGGATGATCTCGATCGCTTCCTCGATCCGATCGCGATGCGTGCGGAACGAGAGGATCGCCGCGCGCAGCGTGAACCGCCCGCCGATCATCGTGCTCGAAAGGAACACCCTTTGCGACGCGTTGATGCGCTCGAACATGCGGCGGCTCGCCTCGTCGCCGCCCGGCGATCGGAAGGCCACGATCGAGAGCTCGGGCTCCCATGGGATCTCGATCCCCGGCGCGTCGCGGATCCCCTCGTAGAGCAGCCGCGCGAGGTCGAGCTTCTCGTCGAGGGCCTCGCGGAAGGCATCGAGCCCGTGCAGCTTCAGAGGCAGCCACACGCGCAGGCCCCTGAAGTCGCGCGACAGCTCGGGCGAGTAGTCGGAGAAGTTTAGCGACTCGCCTTCGCTCGCGAGGTCCTGGAGGTAGCCGGCCTCGCCGGCCGTGTGCGCCTCGAGCAGGCGGCGACCCTCCCGCACGAGCAGGCAGCCGGTCCCGTAGGGAAGGAACATCCCCTTGTGAGGGTCGAGGGTCACCGAGTCGGCCTCCTCGATCCCGCGGAAGCGCTCCCGGCCGCGCTCGGTGAGCTGGAAGAAGCCGCCGTACGCGCCGTCGACGTGGCACCAGACCCCCTCCTCGCGGCAGAGCTCGACGGTCTCGGCGATCGGGTCGACCGCGCCGGTGTTCACGGTGCCGGCCGAGGCCACCACGCAGAAGGGCCGCAGCCCCGCGTCGCGGTCCTCCTTGACCGCGGTGCGGAGCGCGTCGAGGTCGAGCCGGAGCTCCGGCGTCGTGGGGAGGTGTCTCAGCGTGCGGATCCCGGCGATCTTGGCCGCCTTGACGGCCGAGGCGTGCGTCTCGCCCGAGAGGTACAGGACGCCGTCGGCGACCGCCTCGCCGAGGAGGGCCTCGCGCGCGGCGACGAGCGCCGACAGCGTCGCCATCGAGCCTCCGGTCGTGAGGATGCCCCGGGACCCGGGCGGGAAGCCGAACGCTTCCGCCAGCCAGCGCAGCACGTTCCACTCCAGCTCGACGAGGGCGGGCGCCGGGAAGCGCATCCCCGTGAAGCGGTTCGTCACGTCGGCGATCAGGTCGGCCAGCGCCGCGCCGGGCATGCCGCCGCCCGGGATGTAGCCGAGGTACCCGGCGCCGGTCGTGTCGAATGCGCGGGGGACGGCCTCGCGGATCACGGCGAGCGCCTCCGAGAAGGGGGCGCCGGCGGCCGGGGGCGCGTCCTCGCGGAGGGCGGCCGCGAGCTCCTCCCCGCCCGGGAGCCCGGCCGCCGGCGCCCCCGGGATCTCGTCCAGGAACCTCGCGAGGTACTCGAGGGCCTCCTCGGCCATCGCGCGGAACTCCGCGCCGGTCGGCTCGAGCGGGTGGCCGCTCACGCCGACTCCTCCTCGTACCTTGGCTCGTGCCTCCGGACGACCAGCGTCATCCCCTCGACCCCCTCGACCGCCACGGGGTCGCCCGGCTCTCCCTCCAGCACGCGGCCGGGATAGGTGGTCCCAGCGATCCGGACCCGATCGCCTTCGATGAGGACGCCGTGCCGCCCCACCATCGCCTCGTGGCCCGAGCGGGGCCGCTGGCGCCGGAGCCACAACCAGAAGGCCAGCTCCACGCCCTCGAACGCGGCGAGGCCGGCGATCACCCCGATCGCCCAGGACGTGGGGAGGAACAGCAGGGCGAGGGTTCCGCCGATCAGCAGCGACATGACTGACCGAGCCTACCGCGCCGGCGCGGCGGCGTGGTCACTCCACCGGAGGCGTCCTGCGCAGCCGCTTGACCTCGCCGCGCCGGCGCTTCGCCCGGATGCGCCGCTCGCGGGCGGCCGCCGAGGGCTTGCTGGCGACCCTCCGCTTGGGCACCTCGAGGGCTCCGGCCACCATCTTCGCGAGCCGCTCGACCACATCCTTGCGGTTCCGGGCCTGCGAACGTCTCGCGTCGGAGACGAGCCGGAGGTTCCCCTCGGCGTCGATCCGGCGCCCGAGCGCCCGATGCACCCTGGCCTTCTGACGAGGGCCGAGCGCCGAGCTCTCCTCGACGTTCCAGACGAGCTCGGCGCGGGTGGCCGAGCGGTTGGCGTGCTGGCCTCCGGGACCCCCGGACGGGGTGAAGCGAAAGACGAGCTCCGATTCGGGGATCGTGACGCGCCGGGAGACCCGGACGTCGTCGGTCACGGCGTGTCGAGCGCCATGATCTCGTAGGTGAAGGTGCCCCCCGGCGCCTCGTAGGTGATCTGCTCGCCGATCTTCTTCCCGGCGAGCGCCTCACCGAGGGGCGATGAGAGCGAGACCGTCCGCGCCCCCTCGGCCCGCTCCTCCTTGGAGGCGGCCAGCAGGAAGCGCTCGTCCTCGTCGTCGCCGTCGAGGGAGCGCACGGTGATCAGCACGCCGGGCCCTGCGGCGTCGGTCGCAGCGGCGCCCTCGATGACCTCCGGGTCGCGGAGCAGGCGCTCGATCTCGCGGATCCGCGCCTCCATCAGGCCCTGCGCGTCCTTGGCCGCGTCGTACTCGGCGTTCTCGCGGATGTCGCCGTGCTCGCGCGCCCGCTCGAGGCGGTCGGCCATCTCGCTGCGACCGTCCCCGCGCAGTCGGTCCAGCTCGGACTGGAGCCGCTCGAGCGCGTCGCGCGTCAGGACCGCGCTCGGTTCCTCACCGGGCCGCCGTGGAGGTCTCGTACTCATTCTCTGAGGGTAGCAAAGGGCTCTACGTCTCCGCTGCGGGGGCCGGGACCACCGGGAGGTCCACCGTGAAGACGGTCCCCACGCCGGCGCGAGACGAGACGTGGA
>DATKBL010000196.1:0-5378 GCA_035513995.1 Actinomycetota bacterium | reverse complement strand
ATGGCGCTCGCGCGTCACGGGACTCGCCCGATCGGCCTGGACCTCTCAGACAAGCAGCTCGCGCACGCCCGCGCCCTGATGGACGAGGCCGACCTGCATCTGCCTCTCGTCCAGGGCAGCGGCGAGCAGCTCCCGTTCAAGGGTGAGTCCTTCGACATCGTCTTCGCCGACTACGGCGCCTTCACGTTCGCCGACCCCCTCCGGACGGTCCCCGAGGCGGCCCGCGTCCTCCGCCGGGGCGGCTTGCTGGCCTTCAGCATCCTCGGCCCCCTTTACGAGATCACCACGCCGGCGGACTCGGACCACGCCGGCGACCGGCTCGTCTACGACTACTTCGGGATGCGCTCGTTCCAGGAACCCGACGGTATGGTGGAGTTCAACCTCCCCTACGGGGAGTGGATCGGGCTCTTCGTCGAGAACGGCCTGGCGATCGAGCGCCTGGTCGAGACGCGCCCCGCCGAGGACGCGGTCAGCACCTATCGGGACGCGGAGGATCTCGCCTGGTCGCGCCGCTGGCCCTCCGAGTGCATCTGGCGCCTCCGCAAGAGCTGAATCAGCCCTCGTCGCGCCCGTGCTCCAGGAGGTACTCGATATAGATCGGCCGGAAGGCGTCGGCCTCCTCGGGCGTGTCGGGGTTGACCGCGTCCGCGACGCGCTCCGAGAGGCTGAGAATGTCCTGATCGGCCTCGTCCCCATGGCCCGCGGCGGCCTCGACCGCCGGCGTCGCCTCCAACAGGTTCCAGAAGAACCGCACGTCCACGTGGCGCCTGGCGAGACGGAAGGCGCGCTCACGCAGCTCCTCGGTCGGGAGTGCTTCGAGCTCCTGGGGGGTCGGCACGGGCGTCATCCTATTCGTTTCCGCCGAAGCATTCAGGGTAATGCTTGCCGCGAGGAGGTAACGATATGAACTGTGCTCACGAGGGATGCGGGTGCCAGGCACAGGACGGCGAGTTCTGCAGCGATCACTGCCGCGAGCACGTGAGCTCGGGGCCGACGGGCGAGCCCTGCGGCTGCGGTCACCCGGAGTGCCAGGCCGCCTGATCGGGAGTGGACCTGAGGGGAGTCGAACCCCTGACCTCCTGCCTGCCGAGCAGGCGCTCTACCAGCTGAGCTACAGGCCCTCGCAACGACCGATTCTACCAGCCGCCCCCCACGGCATGGCCCGGGGCTCCGGTGGGTAACGGAAGGGACATGAGCGACGACACCGTGCTGGCGAGGTTCCCCGCCGAGGGCGGCGACCTCCTGATCCGCCCCGAGGCGCTCGAGGTCGGGGACGGCCAGCGCATCCGCCTCGAGGACATCGTGAGCGTGCAGACACGGGGCGCCGAGCTCGAGATCCGCGAGAAAGGCGGCGGCGGCGCGACGATCACCCTCTCGGGCGAGGAGGACGCCACCGACGCCGAGCACGTCATCACCAAGCTCCTCTCCGAGTCGAGCGGGGACGGGAACGTCACCGAAGGCCTCGAGGGATCGCTCGGGGGCTCGCTCGGGGAGGGCTCACCGCCCGAGATGCCCTGACCGCTCAGCGGCCGGAGCTGGCGGCGGCGTGGTTCCAGTCGACCGAGGGGGCGTCCGCCCAGAGTCGCTCCAGCCCGTAGAACTCCCGCTCCTCCTCGAGGAACACGTGCACGACGAAGTCGAGGTAGTCGAGGAGGACCCACCGGCCGTCCCGCCGCCCCTCGCGCCTGGGCGGCTTCTCGCCCTCGCCGCGTAGGACCTCCTCGATCGATTCCGCGATCGTCTTCACCTGGCGGTCGCTGCGGCCGCTCGCGATCACGAAGTAGTCGGTGATCACGATGAGCTCCCGGACGTCCAGGACCAGGATGTCGGTGGCCTGCTTCTCGGAGGCGGCGCGGGCGGCGGCGATGGCGAGGTCCTTCGAGCCTGTCACGATCCTCCGAAGTCCGCTCCAACGATGACGGTCACGTCGGCGAGCCCGGTCGGCTGAACCCCGATGTACACCCTCCCCACCCCGAGCAGCTCACGCGCCAGCTCGGCCTCGGGCAGGAAATCCTCGGTCGTCGCGACGATCTTCGTCTCCTTCTCGTCGAAGCTCTGCGCGTTCTCCGACCCTACCAGGGTGAAGCCCGCCGGGACGAGGATATTGGTCACCCGCTCGCCGATCCCGGGGGTTCCGACGCCGTTCAGCACCACGAGACGGACGTCGCGGGTGGTGCGGGCGGTCGGGATGAAGCGCTCCTCGACGATCCGGCGCACCTCCTCGGCGTCGGGCCGGGCCAGCCCCGAGCCGATGTCGATCACGGGGAGCTCGAGCACCTCGGCGCCGGCGCTGCCGGCGGCGGCCAGCACCGGACCCACCTCGGGGCCGAGGGAGGCGAACACGTCCGTGCGGCCGTCCACGGAGTCGAGCATGCCCGCGACGAGCTCCTGCCACCGCAGGAATTGGAACTCCGCCGAGATCGGGGTGTCGCCACCACGCATCAGGTATCGCACGGCCTCCTCGCCGCTCATCGGGCTGTCGCCGACGGTGATACCCCCCAGCCCGTCGATGATGCGCGTCAGGTCCTCGAGGCTGGAGAAGGCCGAGGCGTCCACGCCCACGCCGAGGATGTTCTCGACGGCGGCCGCCCCCCGGTCCCGGCCCTCGGCGGCGATCGCGTCCCCCACCGTGCCGGTGCCGTAGCCGGGGATGTTGGCCATCGTGTACGCCGGGACGCCGAGCGCGATGGGCGGCTTCTCGCCCCCCACGGCGAGGACCGTGACGAAGGCGCCCTCGTTCGTCTCCCCGTCCCACACCGACCAGGCCACCACGTCCTGGTCGGCCGGCGTGCCGACGGGCCGGCCGGCCGGCCCGGTCGTGGAATCCCCATCGTCGCCCGAGAAGAGGATCACGCCGCCGACCACGAGGCCCGCCAGGAGGGGGAGGGCGTAGCGGAGCCGCTTCGCGAGGCGCGCCCGGAGGCGGGTCTCCGGAACGGGTTCCCGCAGCTGCTCCGGCTGGGGCTGGGAGGCCTCCGGCTCGGGGTCGGCCTCTGGCTCGGGGTCGGGGCGGAAGGCCTCCGGCCGGAGGTCCACGCGGAGCGGCCCGCCGGGCGGCGGGCCCGGCTCGGGCTCGAAGGAATCCGGTCGCTCCAGGTAGAGGTCGACGTCGAGCAGGATGTCGAAGTCCGATTCGCTGATCGGCTCGGCCCCGGGCGGCGCCGGCGGCGCGCCCGCCGCTCGGTCGACCGGTTCGTCCGGCTCTGGCTCGTCGGGGAGCGGCGGGCGCGGCTCCACGATCGGGGGCTCGGGCCGGGGGAAGGGCTCGGGCTCGATCGGAGGCTCCGTCTCGGCGAGCTCCCATGAGTAGGACTCCTCCTCGAGCGGCGCCTCCTCGTCCGGCACGGACTCGCCCCGCGCCTCGCGCTTGATCTCCTCGATTAGCTCTTCCAGGCTCTTCATCGGTAGAGGCTCGCCTTCTCGATGTAGCTCTTAACCCCTTCGGGCACCAGGTAGCGGATCGGCCGCCCCTTGGCGACGCGCTCGCGGATGTCCGTGGACGAGATCGCCAAAGCCGGAATATCCATCACCGTGATCTTCGGATGCTCACTCGCCTTTTCTTGATCGAATCGCGAGAGGTCGTAGCCCGGACGAGTCGCCGCGATGAAGTGCGCCAGCTCGAACGCCAGGTCGGCGTCCTTCCACTGGAAGATCTCGAAGATCGCGTCGGCGCCGGTGATGAAGAAGAGCGCCGTCTCCTCCCCGTACTCGTCCCGGAGCGAACGGAGCGTATCCACCGAGTAGGTGGGCCCCTCGCGGTCGATCTCCAGCCGCGAGACGCGGAACCGAGGGTTGCTCGAGGTCGCGATCACGGTCATCAGGTACCGATCCTCCGCGGGCGAGACCCCCTGCTCGTGCTTCATCCAGGGGAGGCCGGTCGGCACGAACAGCACCTCGTCCAGATCGAACTGCCACAGCGCCTCCTCCGCGGTGACGAGGTGGCCGTGGTGGATCGGGTCGAAGGTGCCGCCCATGACGCCGAGCCGGTTCGGGGCGTCCACGCGGCGATTGTATGCCCGGACCTGCGGTTTCCCGTGGATTTCCGGGTGCGCGCGCTATCCGACGGCCTCGCGGAGACCGTCCAGGTGCTCCTCGTAGTGCTCGTGGCCGCTCTCGACGAACCACGACCGGGCTTCGTCGTCGAGGAGCGCCTCCGGGAGGAGATCGAGCTCCTCGAGCATCCGCACGCGGGAGGCGTGGAGCTGGGCGATCACGTCGTCGAGCGAGAGGTGACTGGTGGACGCATGGAAGGTCGCGTTGATCTCTTCTTCCCGACCATCGTCCCATCCGCCGTAGGTGCCCTCCCGGATCCGGATGAGCATCTGCGCCGCCTCGGCCTGCCAGCACGCGATGTGGGCGACGCCGTCCTTCACGGTCCAGAGCTCCGTGTACGGACGCTCGGCCGTCTCGGCACCGAGCCGGTGCGCGAGGTCGTGGAGGGGCTCCCAGGCGGCCTCCTCCAGACGGAAGAGCTCGTCCTTGGTCACCCCCGCATGCTACCCGGGGAGGTACTCGAAGGCGCGGTCGCCGATGCGCACCTCGTCGCCGCGGCGAGCGCCCATCTCGTCGAGCTTTCGCTCCACGCCCTCTCGCCGGAGGCGATCCTGGAGGCTCGCCACCTGGGCGGGGTCCTCGAGGTCGGTCTCCTCGACCCAGCGCTCAAGGACGCGGCCCTCCACGCGGAACCCCTCGCCCTCGCGACGCACGGTGAACGGCTCCCGCCCGGGCCGGAGCACGACGAAGGGCTTGCGCTCGACCGTGCTCTCGTCGGCGAGCCGGCCCAGACGCTCGGCAAGCGATCCGAGCCCCTCCCCCGTCTCCCCGGAGACGAGGTGGGTCTCGCCCTCCTCCCGGAGCGCGGCGGCCCGCCGCTCGGCCTCGTCGCGATCGAGGAGGTCGGCCTTCGTCGCCGCAACCAGCCACGGACGCTCGGCGAGGTCGGGGTCGTAGGCGGCCACCTCGGCCCGGACCAGCCGGAGGTCGGCGACAGGGTCCTCCCCCGCCACATCGACGACGAAGGCCAGCGCGCGCGACCGCGAGACGTGACGCAGGAACCGGTCGCCGAGGCCCCGGCCCTCGTGCGCCCCCTCGATCAGGCCCGGGACGTCCGCCAGCACGACCCGTCGCTCCCCCTCGGCCACTCCGAGGTTCGGCGTGAGGGTGGTGAAAGGGTAGTCGGCGACCTTCGGGCGGGCGGCGGTGAGGCCGGCGAGCAGGGTGGACTTCCCGGCGTTGGGGAGACCGACCAGCCCCACGTCGGCCACCAGCCTGAGCTCGAGTCGCAGGCGGCGCTCCTCCCCGGACTCGCCGCGCTCGGCCGTCTGAGGCGCGCGGTCGCGACCGGAGGCGAGCGAGGCGTTGCCGCGGCCGCCCCGGCC
>DATKBL010000195.1:0-2257 GCA_035513995.1 Actinomycetota bacterium | reverse complement strand
AGCCGGCGCGGGGAGCGCGACCAGGCCCATTCCACGCCCGCGACGACCGCGATCAGGATGGCGGGGCCCACGTAGATCATGAGCCGCCCGGTCAGCGGGAGGATCCGAAGGATCGACGCGAGGATCGCCACGGCGAGCGGGGTCAGGAGCAGCGCGTAGCGCCACCGATCCCCGCGCCCCAGTCGATACAGACCCGCGACGGCGAACGCACAGTACACGGCGACCAGCGCGATCTCGGGTGCCGTGTCCGGCTCCAGCATGCCGAAGAAGAACCCCACGAAATCGAACAGCCGCCACGGCAGCCACCACCAGGCGTCGGGCGCGCTCCACGGGGCCGGGAAGAACGCGAACTCCCACCCCTGGTGCATGAACTGCCGGGTCGAGGACGACACCTGGATGAAGGTGGTGAGGGATAGGGCGACCGCGCCCGCGGCCCAGCACGCGGTCACGTAGACGAGGGGGCGCAAGGACCTCTTCTGCTGTCGAAAGTGCCAGAGGAGGACCGCGCACATCCCGACCGCTATGATCGCGGCCGGCTGCGAGAGGAGGATCGCCATCCCTCCCAGCAGGCCGGCCAGCCACGCCCTCCGACCCTCCAGCCGGCCCTCCAGGAGCCGCAGCGCGATCCACCAGAGCACGAGCACCAGCGTGACGTCGCCCGCGTATTGCTTCGCCTTGCGCGCGTACCAGACGAGGGCGGGACAGGCCGCGAACAGCGCGACCGCCGCGAGCAGTGGCACGCCGGAGAGGTAGCGGGAGGCGATGCGCCAGAAGAGGAAGAGCCCCGCGATCGAAACGAGCAGCGGGAAGAGACGCAGCCCGAGATCGTCCTGGCCGGTCAGGGAAACTCCAGCCTTCTCCGCGGCCAGGAACCCCAGCGACGCGACCTGTCTCTGGTCCAGGCTCCGCAGGGTCAGGATGTCGGACCAGCTTCTCAGCTCCACGTTCCGCGCCGTGGCGAGCTCGTCCCACTGGAGCGAGCCCGGGGCCGCGACGGAGGCGATCCGCAGGCCCACCCCGAGGAGGAGGATGGCCGACAGGGCGACGGCGTGGGACGATGGTCTCCGCATCACGTCTCCGGAATAAGGTTCAGGTTTCCCGCCGGGTAGGATGCAACATCCATGCCTATGGGGGGCGCAATCATGGGCCCGGAGAGAAGCGGAGCGGATCCGGCCTACGGCTTCGCGGCCCGGCCCTCGAGCGTCACCCGCGCGAACCGCCGCTTCCCGACCTGGAGGACCACGGTGCGGCCCACGGCCAGGACGACCCTCGGATCCTCGACCCGCTCCCCGTCGACCGACACGCCGCCCTGCGCGACCAGCCGGCCGCCCTCGGACGTGGAGGCGGCCAGTCCGGCCTCCCGCAGCACCCAGGCGAGCGGAGCCTCCGCGTCCTCGAGCCGCACGGTGATCTCGGGGATCTCCTCGGGCAGGTCGTGGCGCACGAATAGCCGGTCGAAGTGGGCCTCGGCGGCCCGCGCGGCCTCCGCGCCGTGGTACTCCGCGACGAGCGCGGCGGCCAGGCGGCGCTTCCAGTCGCGCGGGTTGTCTCCCGCCGCGAGCCCCTGCTCGACCTTCGCCACCTCCTCGTCGGGCGTGTCGAGCCCGAGCCGCCAGTACTTCACGATCAGCTCGTCGGGGATCGACATCGTCTTGCCGTACATCTCCTCGGGGGCATCGGTGAGGCCGATCCAGTTGTCGTACGACTTCGACATCTTCTGGCGGCCGTCGGTCCCCTCGAGGAGTGGCAGGGTGAGGATGACCTGGGGCTCGATCCCGTATTCGCGCTGGATGTCCCGCGCCACCAGCAGGTTGAACCGCTGGTCGGTGCCCCCCAGCTCGACGTCGGCCTCGAGCGCCACCGAATCGTACCCCTGGACCAGCGGGTACAGGAACTCGTGGATCGAGATCGCCGACCCCTCGGCGTACCGCGTCTGGAAGTCGTCCCGCTCGAGCATCCGGGCCACCGTGTAGCGCGAGGCCAGCCTCAGCACGTCCTCGAACGTCATCGGGCCCAGCCACTCGCTATTGTGCCGGATCACCGTTCGCTCGCGGTCGAGGATCCGGAAGACCTGCTCGGCGAACGTCCTTGCGTTGGCGTCGATCTCCGCGGGGGAGAGCGCGGGACGGGTGGCGGAGCGGCCGGAGGGATCGCCGATCCGGGCGGTGAAGTCCCCCACGACGAACGCGACCGTATGGCCGAGCCGCTGGAAGTCCCGCAGCTTGCGGAGCGTGACCGTGTGGCCGAGGTGGAGGTC
>DATKBL010000194.1:0-2127 GCA_035513995.1 Actinomycetota bacterium | reverse complement strand
CACGGCAAGGAGGCATAGATGGCCGAGACGGGTTTCCGGGTGACGTACGCGACGATGTCCGCCGACGACGAGGGGATGCACGAGTCGTACGACCGAGGCATCGAGGAGGCGCGGTCCTGGCTGGGCGGCCGGCACCCGTTCCTCGTGAACGGGGAGCAGCGCCAGGGGGAGTCGTGGGCCGAGACGCGATCGCCGATCGACCGTGAGGTCGTGATCGGGACGTTCGCCGAGGCTTCCCGACAGGACGTGGACGACGCGATCTCGGCCGCGCAGGCCTTCGCTCCCGAGTGGGCGGCGACCCCGTGGGACGAGCGGGTGAGGCTCCTCAGGAAGGCTGCCGACCTGATCTCGGAGCGGCGCAGCGAGCTCTCTGCCCTGATGGCCATCGAGGTGGGAAAGAACCGCCTCGAGGCGCTGGGCGACGTGGAAGAGTCGGCCGACCTCATCCGCTACTACTGCCACGAGATGGAGCGGAACGACGGGTTCGCCAAGCCGATGGGGCAGGTGTCCGAGGCCGAGAAGACCCGCGACGTGATGCGGCCCTACGGGGTGTGGGGCGTGATCAGCCCGTTCAACTTCCCGATGGCCCTGGCGGCCGGTCCGAGCGGCGCGGCGCTGGTCGCCGGCAACACCGTGGTGCTGAAGCCCTCGGGGCAGGGCTACTTCACGGGGCTGAAGCTCGGGGAGACGCTCCTCGACGCGGGCGTCCCATCGGCCGCGTTCCAGGTGCTCCCCGGGAAGGGAAGCGTGGTCGGCGCCGCCCTGGTCGAGGACCCGCGGCTGGGCGGCATCACGTTCACCGGCTCGTACGAGGTGGGCATGGGCATCTATCGGAGCTTCACCCAGGACTACCCCCGCCCCGTGATCTGCGAGATGGGCGGGAAGAACCCGGCGATCGTGACCGCGAAGGCCGACCTGGAGAAGGCGGCCGAGGGGATCATGCGGTCGGCGTTCGGCTTCGGGGGACAGAAGTGCTCGGCGGCGTCCCGCGCCTACGTGGAGGCTTCGGTCCGAGATGACCTGATCTCCCTCCTGCTGGAGAAGACCGCGGCGATCGAGATCGGCGATCCGCTGGAGCGAGGTGTGTGGCTCGGCCCGGTGATCGACGAGGAGGCCGTGGCCCGGTACGAGGAGGCGGTGGCCGAGGCGAGGTCGAGCGGCGAGGTGCTACACGGCGGCGAGCGGCTCACCGAGGGGAACCTCGCACGGGGCACCTTCGTCCAGCCGGCGATCGTCACCGCGCCCCGCGAGAGCTGGCTGTGGAAGCGCGAGCTGTTCGTGCCGTTCATCTCGGTGGACGCGGTGAGCTCGCTGGACGAGGCGCTGGAGCTGGCCAACGACACCGAGTACGGGCTGACAGCGGGGTTCTTCAGCGAGGACCGGAACGAGATCGATCGCTTCCTGGACGGGATCGAGGCCGGGGTCGTCTACGTCAACCGTCGGGCCGGCGCGACCACGGGCGCGTGGCCGGGCGTCCAGCCGTTCGGGGGGTGGAAGGGCTCGGGCACGAGCGGGAAGGCCGGCGGCGGCGACTACTACGTCCAGCAGTTCATGCGGGAGCAGAGCCAGACGCTCGTCGCCGACTGAGCCCCTCAAGGCGATGAGACGATCTCGCCGCCGACGATCGTCAGGGCGATGCGCGCCTCCTCCATCGCCCCGGGTTCGAGGATGTCGCGATCCACGACCGCGACGTCGGCGAGCCTTCCGGGCCCGATCGCGCCGGTGACGTCGTCGAAGCGGGTGACCCGGGACGAGCCCACCGTGAAGGCCGCGATCGCCTCCTCCGGGGTGAGCCGCTCCTCCGGAAGGAAGACCTCGGTGTCGCCTTCGCCGGGTGATCGGCGAGAGACGGCCACGGCCATCTCCGCCAGGGGATCTGCGGTCGATACGGTCCAGTCGCTCCCGAACGCGAGGCGCGCGCCCGTGCGCAGGAGGCTCCCGAACGGGTACTGCTGCGCCGAGCGTTCGGGACCGAGCACGGGGAGTGTCAGCTCGACCATCTGCGGCTCGAGGCAGGCCCAGTAGGGCTGACCGTTGGGGATCACGTCCAGCTCCCCGAACCTGGGGACGTCGTCGGGATGGACCACCTGGATGTGGGCGATGGTGTGGCGCGCGTCGCGAACACCG
>DATKBL010000193.1:0-3868 GCA_035513995.1 Actinomycetota bacterium | reverse complement strand
GCGTAGAGGAAGGGCATCTCGACCGCGTCGCGGATGTCCTCGATCTGCATCGCCAGGCCGCCGATGTCCTCGTAGGTGACGTCGGGGACCTCCTCGAGGACGAGCTCCTCGATCTCCTCCTTGGGGAGCCGCTCGAGGACGTGGCCCGAGCGCGGGTCGTAGAGCAGGGCGTCCCCTGCGCGGAAGTGCTCGCCCTGGAGGCGCTTGGAGACGATCGCCACCATCTCCTCGTCGCCGCGACCGAGGACGATCACGCGCCCGTCGTTCAGGATCTCCTTCACGCTGACGACCTCGCCCTGGCGGTCCTGCTGGAGGACCTCGACGACGTTCAGCGCCTCGTTGAGGATGACCTCCGCGCCCCGGTGCAGCAACGCGCGGTCGACCTCCGGGCTGATGTTCACCCGCATCTTGCGGCCCGAGGTGAAGACGTCGGCGGAGCCGTCCTCGTTCTCCTGGACGAACACCCCGAACGACGCGGGAGGCCGGGTGAGCTTGTCGACCTCCTCCTTGAGCGCCTCGATCCGCTCGCGCTCGGTCTTGAGCGCCGAGACGAGCTTCTCGTTCTGGGCGAGGGCCTTGGCGACCTGCGACTTCGACTCGAGGAGGCGCTCCTCGAGGACCTTCACCTGGCGCGGCGTGGAGTGCTGGCGCTGCCGGAGCACGGCCAGCTCGTCCTCCAGGAATCGCACCTGGGTCTGGAACTCGTGGATCTCCTTCTCGACGTCGCGGTCCGGATGACGGTCCATGGGTGCGGGTCCTCCCCTTCGGGACCAAGTATAGCCGCGGCCCTCGACTGCGTGACCCAAGGGAGGTCAGGTCTCTGCGGCGCGCCGCCCCACCGTGACGAAGCCTGTGTGCGCCACCATCCGATGGTGGGGACGGACGCTCCGAGGCGTGACGTGCCAGCCTCGCTGGAGCACCTCGAACGTCTCGACCTCCAGATAGCCGCGCTCGTGCATCGCCACGACGAGCGACTGGACCTGCGGCGTCGTCGGAAGGTAGCCGCAGAGGATGCCGCCCGGGTGCAGCGAGGCGGAGACCTCGCCCAGCGTCTCCCACGGCTCGGGGAGATCGAGGATCGCGCGGTGGAACCTCTCGCCGGTCTCCGCGATCTCGCGCACGTCGCCCGCGCGCAGCTCGAGCCACGCCGGCGCCTCCCCGAAGAACGACGCCACGTTTCGCTCCGCGACGTCGCGATGGTCGTCGCGAACCTCGTACGAGACCACGCGCCCCTCGCCGCCGGTCGCGCGGCACAACGCGATCGTGAGAGCGGCCGAGCCCGTGCCCGCCTCCAGGACGTGCGCCCCGGGGAACACGTCGGCCTGGACGAGGATCGCGCCGATGTCCTTCGGGTACACGACCTGCGCGCCGCGGGTCATCTTCAGGACGAAGTCGGCGAGACGAGGACGGAACGCGGTCAGGGTGCTCCCGCTCCGCGACTCGATCCTCGACCCCTCGGGCGTCCCGATGACGTCGTCGTGGGCCACGACCCCTCCGTGGAAGTGGAACGCGCCTCCCGTCTCCAGCGTGATGAGGAAGCGACGGCCGCGGGCATCCACCAGCAGTACGCGCTCACCCGCCGCCAGCGGGCCGCTCATCCGCCCGGGAGGGGCCGCACCCCCAGGACGGCCGTGATCGTGCGAGGCGTCCCGTCCCGGATCACCGTGACCGAGATCTCGTCGCCGGGCTCATGCCCGCGGATCGCGTCGCCGAGGTCCTCGCTGCCCTCGATCGACTCGCCCTCGATCTCCACGATCACGTCTCCCGCCCGGATCCCCGCATCCTCGGCGCCGCTGCCAGGGGCCACCCCTCGAACCAGCGCGCCCGTGTCCACCGAGAGGTCTTGCTGGGCGGCGATGAGGGGCGTCACATCCTGCGTCGAGACGCCCAGGTAAGCCGCCTCGGCCTCGGGGTCGGCGATCGCGTCTTCGATGATGGGCCGGGCCCTGTTGATCGCGATGGCGAAGCCGATGTTCTCGGCTTCGGCGGCCTGCACCCCCGCCGTGTTGATCCCCACCACCCGGCCGGCCAGGTCCACGAGCGGCCCCCCCGAGTTCCCGGGGTTGATCGGCGCGTCGGTCTGGAGCAGGTCCTCCAGCGTGTTCGGTCCCTGGGGACCCTCGGCCTCGATCGTCCGTCCCTTGGCCGAGACGATGCCGGAGGTGACGGAGGGCCCGCCCTCGAGTGCCAGGGCGAAGCCGAGCGCCACGACGGTCTCGCCCAACCGGAGGGCGTCGGAGTCGCCCAGCTCCACGATGGGGAGGTCCTCGGCCTCGATCTCGAGGACCGCCAGGTCGGCCGCGGGGTCACCGCCGATCGCCCGGGCCTCGAACTCCCTCCCGTCGGCCACCGTCACCTGGATGCTGAAGGCCCCGTCGACCACGTGGAAGTTCGTGACGATGATCCCGTTCGGCCGGACGATGAAGCCCGTCCCCGTGCCCCCGGTACCGCCCGCCTGGTTCGCCCGGACGTTCACGACGGCAGGGCTGACGCGCTCGACCACCGCGGGGATCGGCTGGTCGGGGTCGAGCGGCGGGAGCGGCGGGAGCGGCGACTGCGTGACCGCGGGGCTCGCCGCCGGCGCCGGCGACTCGATGGTGATGCCCGGGCCGCCCCCGCACGCCGAGGTCAGGAGGGCGCCGGCGAGCAGCAGCGCGGCGATCCTCGCCCGTGTGCTCATCGAGCCGAGGATAGCATCGCGTCGAGCGGAGACCCCTACTCGAAGAGGTCGGCGCCCATCGCGTGATAGCCCCCGTCCACGTGCACGATCTCGCCGGTGATCCCCCTAGAGAGGTCGCTCAACATGAAGGCCACCGCCCCCGCGACGGGCGAGGGGTCGGTCACGTCCCACCCGAGGGGGGCGCGCTTATGCCAGACGTCGGTGAACATGTCGAAGCCCGGGATCCCCTTGGCGGCGACGGTCTTGAGCGGCCCCGCCGACACGGCGTTCACGCGGACGCCCTCTCGCCCGACGTCCCGCGCGAGATAGCGGGTCACGGCCTCGAGCGCGGCCTTCGCCACGCCCATCCAGTCGTACCCGGGCCAGGCGACGGTGGCGTCGAAGTCCAGCGTCACCGCGCTCCCGCCCCCCCTCAGGAGCGGGAGGAACGCCGTGACCAGCGCCTTGTACGAGTAGGCGCTCGTCTGGAGGGCCGTGGCCACGCTGGGCCACTCGGTCTCGAGGAACCTGCCCCCCAGCGCGTCCTCGGGGGCGAACGCGATCGCGTGGAGAACCCCGTCGAGCCGCTCCCAGCGCTCCCCCACCGCCTCCGCCGCCTCCCGCACCTGAGCGGGTTCGTTGACGTCCATCTCCAGCACGTCGGGGGGCTCGGGGAGACGCCTGGCGCTCTTCTCCGTGATCGACATCCCCCGGCCGAAGCCGGTGAGCAGGACCTCGGCCCCGAGCTCCTGGGCCTGCCGCGCGCAGTGGAAGGCGATGCTTTGGGGCGTAAGGACCCCGGTGATGAGCAGCCGTTTCCCGTCGAGCATCGTGGGCATCCTACGGAGCCCGGGCGACCGTCGCCACCTCGTCCAGCACCCGGTCCACCTCGTCCTCGGTGTGGTAGTGGCAGAACCCGATCCTCACGGCCCCGCCCGAGGCCTCGAGCCCCAGCCGCTCCATCACGGCCAGAGCGTAGTAGTTGCCGTCCCAGACGAACACGCCGCGGCGTCCGAGCTCCTCGGCCGTGCGGCGGGGGTGCTGCTCCCCCACCCTGACGGCGAACGTGGGGGTGCGCTCCGAGGCGCGAGCCGGGTCGGCGATCCCGTGGAGGCGCACCCCGGGGACCTGGGCGATGCCCTCGAGGAACCGGGCCGACAGCGCCGCCTCGTACTCGCGGATCGCCTCCATGGCCCGGACGACCCCCGG
>DATKBL010000192.1:0-16868 GCA_035513995.1 Actinomycetota bacterium | reverse complement strand
GTGGGGGAGTTCCCGCTGGGGCCCTGAGATCGGCGACTTGCTCCGTCGGCTCGGGCGCGGCACGCTCCGCGTATGAGCGCGAGATCGAGCATCGACGGATCGGTCCTCGGCGACGGCTTCGGGGGCGAGGTGATCACGCCGGACGACCCCGGGTACGAGGAGGGCCGACGGGTCTGGAACGCGTCGATCGATCGACGGCCGGCCCTCGTGGCTCGGCCCCGGAGCGTGGACGACGTCCGCGCCGCGGTGCGCGCCGGGCGCGAGCACGGCCTCCCCATCGCCGTGAGAGGCGGCGGACACAGCGTGGCCGGCCACGGGACCTGCGACGACGGGCTCGTGATCGATCTCTCGGCCATGCGGGGGGTCGAGGTGGACCCCGAGCGCCGCCGGGCCCGGGTCGGGCCGGGGGCCGTCTGGGGAGACGTGGATCCCGTGACCCAGGAGCACGGGCTCGCGGTGACCGGTGGGCTGATCTCCTCCACCGGCGTGGCCGGGTTCACGCTGGGCGGCGGGATCGGCTGGCTCCAGCGCGCCTTCGGTCTCGCCTGCGACAGCCTGGTGGCGGCCGAGCTCGTCACCGCGAGCGGCGACGTGGTCCGAACCGATGACGACCCCGAGCTGCTGTGGGGCCTCCGCGGTGGCGGGGGCAACTTCGGGGTCGTGACCTCGTTCGAGTTGGCCCTCCACCCGGTCGGCCCCGAGGTGATGGCGGGGATGATCGTCTGGCCGGGGGAGCGCGCTCCGGAGGTCGCCCGGTTCTTCCGCGACCATCTCCCGGATGCCCCCCGCGAGCTGACCCTGGGGCTCGTCATGCGGCTCGCGCCGCCGGCGCCGTTCCTGCCTCCCAAGGCCCACGGCAGGCCGATGGTGGCGATCGCGGGGATGCACGCGGGCTCCGTCGAGGACGGGGAGCGCGCGTTTGCCCCCGTGAAGGCGCTCGGCTCCCCGCTCGCCGACCTGATCGCTCCCCGCCCGTACGTCGAGATGCAGTCGATGCAGGATGCCGCGTGGGAGCCGGGGGCTCAGAACTATTGGAAGGCGGAGTACCTCTCGGGGCTGCCGGACGCCGCGATCGACGTCCTGGCCGAGCACCTGGCGACGATCACGTCGCCGATCTCCGACTTCAAGATGCCCTATCTCCTGGGGGCGGTGGCCGACGTCGGCGAGGACGACTCGGCCTACGGCCACCGGGACGCGCCCCTCATCCTCAACATCAACGCGCGCTGGCAGGATCCGCCGGAGCCGGAGCCCCATATCGCGTGGACGCGAGGGCTGTGGGAGGCGATGCAACCCCACTCGGCCGGCGGCGGCTACACGAACTTCATGGGGGCGGACGAGGGCGACCGGGTGGCCGAGGCCTACGGCTCGGCGAAGCTGTCCAGGCTCGTCGAGCTGAAGCGCCGGTACGACCCCGATAACATCTTCCGTCTCAACCACAACATCGACCCCGGTCCTTGAACTCGAACATCCGTTCGAGTACCCTTCTCGCGTCCGGGTCTTGCGCTCTGGGAACGACAGGGGTGTAATCACGGGAGTGTAGTTCATGTCAGACCCCCGAAGTAGGCTCGCCGGAATCGAGCGAGGAGGGAACATCGTGGACCGCGACCAGATGCTGGACGTCGCCCTGCAGCAGATCGAGAAGGCTCACGGGAAGGGCGCGGTGATGCGCCTCGGCGAGCACCGGGCCGGCCAGGGCATCTCCGTGATCCCGACGGGGGCGCTGGCCCTCGACGTGGCCCTCGGGGTCGGGGGCATCCCCCGCGGGCGCGTCGTCGAGGTCTTCGGGCCGGAGGGGTCGGGGAAGACTACCGTCGCGCTCCACCTGATCGCCGAGGCCCAGGCGCATGGCGGCATCGCGGCCTTCGTGGATGCCGAGCACGCGCTCGACCCCGGCTACGCCAGGACGCTGGGCGTGAACATCGACGAGCTGCTCGTCTCCCAGCCCGACTCGGGGGAGCAGGCCCTCGAGATCGCCGACATGCTGGTCCACTCGGGCGCGCTCGATCTCATCGTCATCGACTCGGTGGCGGCGCTCGTGCCGCGGGCCGAGATCGAGGGCGAGATGGGCGACGCCCACGTCGGCCTCCAGGCCCGGCTGATGTCCCAGGCCATGCGGAAGCTCTCCGGCTCCCTCTCCCGCTTCGAGACGACCGCGGTCTTCATCAACCAGCTCCGCGAGAAGATCGGCGTGATGTTCGGCTCACCCGAGACCACTCCCGGCGGCCGCGCGCTGAAGTTCTACTCCAGCGTCCGGCTCGACATCCGCAAGATCGACAACCTCAAGGACGGGACCGAGGTCGTCGGCTCCAGGGTCCGGGTGAAGGTCGTGAAGAACAAGGTCGCCCCGCCGTTCCGACTCGCCGAGTTCGACATCGTCTACGGCAAGGGGATCTCCCGCGAGGGAAGCCTCATCGACATGGGGGTGCTCCACGACATCGTCCGGAAGTCCGGGGCGTGGTTCACCTACGAGGAAGAGCAGCTCGGCCAGGGACGCGAGAACGCCCGCCAGTTCCTCCAGGAGCACCCTGACGTCGCGCTCGAGATCGAGCGGAGGGTACGGGAGGCGGTCGGGATGACGGACTTCTCCGGGGACGACGACGAGGTCGTCGCCCTGGGCGACGAGCCCGAGCCCGAGCCCGAGGCCGGGGAGCCCGAGCCCGAGGGGCGCGAGAAGGCGGAGGCTCCCGCGGGCTGAGGTGGCCGCCGGCGCGAAGGATCGGGCCCTCCGTCTCCTCGGGGTCCGCTCGCGGAGCCGGGAGGAGCTCAGACGCCGCCTCTCGCAGGCGGGGTTCCCCGAGGACGAGATCACCCAGGCACTCCAGGACCTCGAGCGCGCGGGCCTCGTGGACGACGAGGCGTTCGCCGAGGAGGTCGTCCGGTGGAGGCTCTCCCGTCAGGGCTACGGGCGCAGGGCCGCGCTCGACACGCTCCGCAAGGCGGGCGTGGAACGCTCGATCGCCGAGGGGGCGTTGGCCGGGGCCGGATGGGTGGACGAGGAGGCGCGGGCGGAGGAGGTCGGTCGTGCCCGGCTCGCCCGGCTCGAGGGGCTCCCGCCCGAGACGGCTCGCCGGCGGCTGATGGGGTTCCTCCTCCGCCGGGGGTTCGACCCCGAGGTGGCCCGCACCGTCTGCGCCCGGCTCCTGAGAGGATAGGTCTTGCGCCTCCCCGCCCGGAGGTCGTACCCTTGTGAAACGCACCAACCGACAACCAACCCTCGAGAGAGCGAACACGGAGACCATGGATCGCCACCCGATCAGCGAGGAGACGCTCAGGCCTTCGGCGGCGTCCCCGTAGTCCCCATCGCCCTCCGAGGCTGACACAGGCCGGGAGAACCGGCCGCCCCGGGAGGAACGATGATCACGTTCGTTGCGGCCCTCGGCGCCCTCGTCATGGGCCTGGTCCTCGGATACCTGCTCCGCACCGTCGTGCGTGGTCGCGCGCTCTCCGCGGCGGAGTCCCGCGCGCGTCTCGTCGTGACCGAGGCTCAGGAGGAGGCGCAGACCACGGTCCGCCGATCGCTCGCCGAGGTGAAGGAAGAGATCGGGGCGATGCGGAGGGAGGCGGAGGAGGAGATCCGGACCCGCCGCGAGGAGTCCGGGCGGCAGGAGGAGCGCCAGGCCCGTCGCGAGGAGGCGCTGGAGAAGAAGGCGAGCCAGGTCGAGCAGGCGGAGGCCGCGCTCAAGGAGGACCGCGCCGCGCTCGCGGCCAAGGCCGACGAGCTCAGGTCCGCCGGCGAGGACATCCGCCTGCGGCTCGAGCGGGTGGCCTCGATGACCGCGCAGGAGGCCAAGGAGGCGCTCGCCGGTCAGATGCGGGACGCGGCCAAACGCGAGGCGATGGCCAGCGTCCGCGAGATGGAGGAGCGAGCCCGCGAGGAGGCCGAGGAGCGGGCGAGGAAGATCGTCACGATCGCGATCCAGCGCGTCGCGGCCGAGCAGACGGCGGACGCCTCGGTGGCCGTCTTCCCCCTGCCCTCCGACGACCTGAAGGGTCGGATCATCGGGCGCGAGGGCCGGAACATCCGCCACTTCGAGGCCCTCACCGGGGTGAACCTGATCATCGACGACACGCCCGAGGCGGTGGTGCTCTCGAGCTTCGACCCCGTCCGTCGAGAGGTGGGGCGGCTCACCCTCGAGAAGCTGGTTCAGGACGGCCGGATCCACCCCGCGAGGGTCGAGGAGATGTATGAGCGCTCCGTGGTCGAGGTCGAGGAGCAGATCCGGCGCGCGGGGGAGCAGGCGGTGATCGATGTCGGCCTGACCGACGTCCACCCGGAGATGATCCGCGTCCTGGGCCGCCTCCAGTTCCGGACCTCCTACGGCCAGAACGTCCTGCGGCACCTCGTCGAGTCCGCGCACATCGCCGGGGTGATGGCGGCCGAGCTCGGCATGGAGCCCACGATCGTGAAGCGTGCCGCCCTGATGCACGACATCGGGAAGGCGGTCACCCACGAGGTGGAAGGGTCGCACGCCCTGATCGGGGCCGAGCTCGCCCGGCGCCTCAAGGAGTCGCCCGAGGTCGTCCACGCGATCGAGTCCCACCACGGCGAGGTCGAGCAGCGAACCGTCGTCGCTGTGCTGGCCCAGGCCGCCGACCAGATCTCCGGGGGACGCCCCGGCGCCCGCCGCGAGAGCATCGAGCAGTACGTGAAGCGGCTCGAGCGGCTCGAGGAGATCTGCTCGGCTCACCCCGGCGTGGAGAAGGTGTACGCGATGCAGGCCGGCCGGGAGGTCCGCGTCATGGTCCAGCCGGAGGCGGTGGACGACCTGGCCGCCCAGGTGCTGGCAAGGGACATCGCCAAGCAGGTGGAGGAGGAGCTCCAGTACCCGGGCCAGATCAAGATCACCGTGGTCCGCGAGACCCGCGCCGTCGAGCTGGCGAAATAGGGTGGAGCGGTACCTGATCCGGACGTTCGGGTGTCAGATGAACGAGCACGACTCCGAGCGGATCTCGGGCCTGCTCGAGTCGCGCGGGCTGGAGCGGACCGAGGAGGTCGACGAGGCCGAGGTCGTCGTGCTCAACACCTGCGCGGTCCGCGAGAACGCCGACAACCGCCTCTACGGCAACCTGGGGCATCTCCGGGCCGCGAAGGAGGCGAACCCCCGCCTGCGCATCGTGGTCGCCGGCTGCCTCGCCCAGAAGGATCGAGGCGAGATCCAGCGACGCGCCCCGTGGGTCGACGTTGTCGTCGGCACGCACGCGGTCCCGTACCTCGCCGACCTGCTCGAGTGGGCGGACCGCGAGGGCCCGCAGATGGATGTCCGCGAGTACACCGAGCTGTTCCCGAGCGCGCTCCCGGCCCGGCGGGCGGTGGCCCACGCCGCGTTGGTCTCCGTCTCGACGGGCTGCGACAACCGGTGCTCGTTCTGCATCGTGCCGCTGGTCCGCGGCCCCCAGCGTTCGCGGCCCCTCGGCGAGGTCCTCGCCGAGGTCCAGGGCCTGGCTCGCGAAGGCGTCGTCGAGGTGACGCTCCTGGGGCAGAACGTCAACACCTACGGACGCGACCTCACGATCCCCGACTCGCCCCGGAGACCTCTGTTCGCCCGACTGCTCCGTGCCGTGAACGACGTGGAGGGGATCGAGCGGATCCGCTTCACGAGCCCGCACCCGCACGACTTCACGCCCGACGTGGTGGAGGCGATGGCCGAGTGCGAGAAGGTATGCGAGCACATCCACTTCCCGCTCCAGTCCGGCTCCGACCGGGTCCTGAAGGCGATGCGCCGCTCCTATCGGTCGGCGCGCTACCTGTCGTGGCTGGAGCTGATCCGGGAGGCGATCCCGGGGATCGCGGTCACCACGGACATCATCGTCGGGTTCCCGGGCGAGACCGAGGAGGACTTCCTGGGGACCCTCCGCGTCGCAGAGGCGGCGAGGTTCGACGCCGCGTACACGTTCCAGTACTCGCCGAGGCCCGGCACGCAGGCGGCCACGTTCGAGGAACGGGTCCCCAAGGAGGTGGTCCAGGAGCGGTTCGACCGCCTGGTGGCTCTCCAGGAGGGGGTCTCGCTGGCCGCGAACCGCGCGCTCGAGGGCTCCGTCCAGGAGGTGCTGGTGGAGGGGGCCGGGCGGAAGGGCGGCGCGCAGGGCCGAACCCGGACGAACAGGGTTGTGAACTTCGCCGGGCCGGCGCAGCCGGGCGGGTTCCTCGACGTGCGGATCATGCGAGGGCACCCGCACCACCTGAGCGGAGAGCCGGCCGCGGTCTCCGCCGCGTCCCGATGAACGCGGCGGAGACGGCGCGCCGTGCGATGGGCGCTCGACCCGACCTCGCGGTGCCGCGGGCGCTGGTGGGGCCGACGGCGACGGGGAAGACCGAGGCGAGCGTCGAGCTGGCGCGGCGGCTCGAGGCCGAGGTGATCCTCGTCGACTCCATGACCGTCTACCGGGGCATGGACGTCGGGACCGCCAAGCCCGGCGCGGCCGAGCGCGCCCAGGTCCCGCATCACCTCGTCGACGTCGCCGAGCCCACGGAGCCCTTCAGTGTCGCGCTCTTCCAGCGCTTGGCGCGCGCCGCCGTTCGCGAGATCGCCTCACGGGGACGGACCCCGCTGCTCGTCGGGGGCTCGGGCCTCTACTTCCGCGCGGCCGTGGACGACCTGGAGTTCCCGGGAACCGACCCGGGGCTGCGCGCCCTCCTGGAGACGGAGGGCCGCGCGCTGGGGGCCGAGCGGATGCACGCCCGCCTCGCCGTCTTCGACCCGGACGCGGCCGCGAGGATCGACCCCGAGAACCTCCGGCGCAGCGTCCGTGCTCTCGAGGTCGCCGCGCTCACCGGCAGGCCGTTCTCGTCCTTCTCGTCGGCTTGGGGAGCCTACCCGCGGGAGCTCGTCCGCGCCGCGGGACTGCGGCTTCCCCCTGACCTCCTGCGCGCCCGGATCGAGGCTCGGGTGCTCCGAATGCTCGAGGGCGGGCTCCTCGAGGAGGTCCGCGCGCTCCTCGAGCGCGGCTTCGGTCCGTTCCTCACGGCATCGCAAGCCATCGGGTACCTTGAGATCGTGCGGCACCTCGAGGATCGCCTCACGCTCGAGGAGGCGTCCCGCGAGATCGTTCGGCGCACCAGGGCGCTGGCTCGTCGCCAGATGTCGTGGTTCCGTCGCGACCCGCGGATCCGCTGGTTCGACGTGGACGAGGGAGGGCCGCCGCTGGACGAGATCGAGGAGTACCTGCGGGGAGCGGCCCCGGGGAGGGGACGATGAAGGTAGCGAAGTACCACGGGACCGGGAACGACTTCGTGATCTGGGCCGACCTCGACGATGGAGAGCCGCAGACGCCCCAGCTGGTCGCGGCGCTCTGCGACCGCCACCTGGGAGTCGGGGCCGACGGCACGATCCGCATCACCGCCTCCGACCGCGCCGACTTCTTCATGGACTACTGGAACGCCAGCGGCGAGACCGCCGAGATGTGCGGCAACGGGATACGATGCCTCGCCAAGCTCGTCTACGAGCGCGGCCTCACCACGGCCACCGAGATCGACGTCGACACTCGGGCCGGGATCAAGCACCTCGTCCTGACCGTGGAGGACGGAGAGGTTCGCGGCGTGCGCGTGGACATGGGGCCGCCCTCTTTCGAGCGGCCGTCCCTGCCGATGCGCGGGGAGGGGACGTTCCTCGATCAGCCCTTCGAGGTCGAGGGCGTGACGTATCGGGCGTTCGGGGTCTCGATGGGGAACCCCCACCTGATCCTGATCGGCGATCGCGACCCTCGCGAGATCGACGTGCGGCGGCTCGGCCCCGTGCTCGAGCACCACGAGGACTTCCCCGAGCGCACCAACGTGGAGTTCGTCCGGGTCGTGGACGGCGCGGTCGAGGTCCGGGTCTGGGAGCGCGGTTCGGGCGAGACGATGGCGTGCGGCACCGGGGCGTGCGCGACCCTGGTCGCCGCGAACCTGGCCGGCCTGGCCCCGCGCCGCGCCCCGGTGCGGTTCCCGGGCGGCGAGCTCGACCTCGAGTGGGCCGAGGACGACCACGTGTTCCTGACCGGGCCGGCGGCCTTCGTGTTCGACGCGGAGCTCGCGCCGGCGTGGGTCGAGCGCGCGCGGGCGGGAGAGATCGGAGGCCGGCTCGCCGAGGAGGTGGCGCCGTGAGGACGGCCTCGCGCCTGGAGCGGCTTCCCCCGTACATGTTCGCGGAGCTCGACCGGAGGATCGAGGAGAAGCGGGCGGCCGGCGTCGACGTCATCTCCCTCGGCGTGGGAGACCCCGACACCCCCACCCCCGACCACGTGGTTGAGGCGCTCCGCGAGGCGGCCGCCGATCCGGCTACCCATCGATACCCCTCGTACTTCGGGATGCCCGAGCTGCGGAGGGCGATCGCCGCTCACTACCGCGAGCGCTTCGAGGTGGATCTGGACCCCGACGCCGAGATCCAGCCCCTGATCGGGTCGAAGGAGGGGCTGGCCCACCTTCCGATCGCGTTCGTGGACCCCGGCGACGAGACGCTCGTGCCCGACCCCGGGTACCCGGTCTACGCCTCGAGCACGACGCTGGCCGGAGGGACGCCGGTCGGCTTCCCGCTCTCGGCCGAACGCGCCTTCCTCCCCGATCTCGACGCGATGCGGGTCACCGGGCGCACCCGCATCCTCTGGCTGAACTACCCGTCCAATCCGACGGCGGCCGTGGCCGACCTGCCGTTCTTCGAGCGCGCCGTGTCGTTCGCGCGCGAGCACGACCTCCTCCTCGTGCACGACGCGGCCTACTCGGAGATGACCTTCGAGGGGTACGTGGCGCCCTCGATCCTCCAGGCCGCAGGCGCCAAGGAGGTCGCGATCGAGTTCGGCTCGGTCTCGAAGACCCACAACATGACCGGGTGGCGCGTGGGCTGGGCGGTCGGCAGCGCCGACGCGGTCGGGGCGCTCGCCCAGGTGAAGACGAACATCGACTCGGGCATCTTCGACGCCGTGCAGCGCGCCGCGATCGCCGCGGTCACCGGGCCCCAGGACCACCTGGAGCGGCTCCGCGCGATGTACCAGAAGCGGCGCGACGTCGTGATCGCGACGCTCAACGATCTGGGGTGGGAGCTCGAGCCGCCGAAGGGCTCGTTCTACGTGTGGTTTCCCACCCGTGACGGCATGTCGTCGGCCGAGTTCTGCGATCTCGTCCTCGAGGGGACCGGCGTGGTCATCTCGCCGGGGAGCGGCTACGGCGCCGGGGGAGAGGGCTTCGCCCGGATCTCGCTGACCGTGTCCGACGACCGCCTCCAGGAGGCGATGGACCGCTTCCGCGAGGCCCTCACGTGATCGGGGAGATGGCGGCGAGGTGAGCGTGCGCGACGGACGGGGCGAGCGGCGCCGCGTCTCCGAGTCGCCGCTGTCCGCGAGCTGGCGCCCGGCCACGTCCGAGCCCGCGGTCCTCGTCGGGATCGGTCCCGACGAGGACGACCTCGACGAGCTGGCCGCTCTCGCCGACAGCGCCGGCGCGGTGGTGATCGGCCGGCTGGTGCAGCCGCGCGAGGCCCCCGACCCCTCGACCTTCATCGGGAAGGGGAAGCTGCGCGAGCTCCACGGCCTTGTCCACGGCTCCGGCGCGGGCCTCGTGGTCTTCGACGAGGAGCTCACCCCGGGCCAGCTCCGGCACCTCGAGCAGGAGCTCGGCGTGAAGGTGGTCGACCGCACGGCGCTGATCTTGGACATCTTCGCGCTCCACGCCCGCTCCCGGGAGGGCAAGCTGCAGGTGGAGCTGGCCCAGCTCAGCTACCTGCTTCCGCGCCTTCGCGGCTGGGGCGAGGCGATGTCGAGGATGGGGGGCGGCATCGGCACGCGGCGCGGCCCGGGCGAGACGAAGATGGAGGTCGACCGCCAGCACATCCGCCGGCGGATCGCGCGGCTCCGGCGCGAGATCAGCGACCTCTCCCGGTCGCGACGGGTGACGCGGGCGCGCCGCGAGCGATCGCGGATCCCGCAGGTCGCGATCGCCGGCTACACGAACGCCGGCAAGTCCACGATGATGAACGCGCTGACCGACGCGGGCGCGCTCGTGGCCGACCAGCTCTTCGCGACGCTCGACCCCACGGTGCGGCGGCTCCGCCTCCCGGGAGGCCGGAACGTCACGCTGTCAGACACGGTCGGGTTCGTCGGGAAGCTCCCGCACGATCTCGTGGAGGCGTTCCGCTCGACACTCGAGGAGGTGACGCGGGCCGACCTCATCCTGCACGTGGCCGACGCCTCGGCCTCGGACGTCGAGGAGCAGGTGGAGGCTGTGCGGGAGGTGCTGGCCGAGATCGACGCGGCGGACCTCCCCGAGGTGCTGGCGCTCAACAAGGCCGACCGCGTCTCGGGGCTCGAGCTCGCCCGCCTGGAGCGACGGTTCCCGGACGCCGCCCACGTGTCTGCCCTCGAGGGGGAGGGGCTCGACAAGCTGCTCGCCCGCGTGGACGACGCGCTGCCCTCCCCCCCGGTCGAGGTGCACCTGCGGATCCCGTACGCCCGCCACGACGTGACCGCCCGGCTGCATCGGGAGGCAGAGGTCCTCAGGGTCGAGGAGGGGGAGCGGGGGTCCGAGGTCTGGGCCAGGGTCCGCGAGGATCAGTGGTCCTGGGTCCGGGAGTTCGCGCGGGACGCGAGCGCCTCTTCCTGAGCCGACGGGCCCCTCAGAGCTTCCGGAGCACCGCCGTGACGACGCCCAGGACGCGCCCTCCCTCGGGCATCGGGAACGGCTCCATCGCGGGGTTCTCGGGGACGAGCGTCAGGGTCCCGGGCCCGCGCCGCAGCCGCTTCACCGTGGCCTCGTCCTCCGCGGGCCCGGGAAGGAGCGCCGCGACGATGTCGCCGTCGGCGGCGACGTCCTGACGGCGGATCACCACCACGTCGCCGTCGAGGATTCCGGCCTCGACCATCGACTCGCCCTCCACCCGGAGGGCGAAGAGCTCCCCGCCTCCTGCGAAGTCGAGGGGCACGGCGATGTGATCCTCGAGGTTCTCGTCGGCGAGCATCGGAGCCCCCGCCGCGACCCGTCCGAGCAGGGGGACCGACGTGGCGCTCGCCGCGCGGTGGTCGGCCAGCTCGATCGTCCTGGGCTTGGAGTGGTCCCGCCGGAGCAGGCCCTTGCGCTGGAGGTTCGAGAGCTGCGCGTGCACGCTCGAGGACGAGGTCAGGCCGACGGCCTCGCCGATCTCGCGCACGGTGGGGGGGTACCCGCGCTCCTGCACCGTCGCCCGGATGAAGTCGAGGATCCGCTGCTGTCTGGGGGTGATGTCGTCCATGCGCCCTCCTCTGTCCGCCCGACGCTAGCACGGGCCAGGACCCGAGGCAAACATCTGTTCGAGTGTTTGACGCCCGAACGCATGTTCGCCATACTGTCCCCATGGCTCGAACACGAGTTCGAACGGGCAGGGTGACGGCCCTCGCGGGGGCGGTCGCCGTCGCCGTCCTCCTCGTCTCCGGCGCCGCCAGCGGGAGGACCGAGGCGCCCGCCGGTGGGCCGGGCGGCGAGGTCCACGTCGTCGCCGAGGGCGATACCCTCTGGGACATCGCCCGGAGCGTCGTGGGCCCCGAGGGGGACCCGAGGCCGGTCGTCCAAGAGATCCGGGAGATGAACGACCTGGAGGCGAGCCAGACCCTCCTCCCGGGCCTCCGCCTCGTCGTGCCCGCGGCCTGAGCCCTCAGCGGGTCCAGTCCACGTGCCGGATCCCCGGCGTGTCGGTGAGCAGCGCGGCGACGTCCTCGGGGCTCCGATCAGGCGGGATCCTCAGGACCAGCGAGATGATGCGGTCGCCCTCGCCGCCTTCCTCGACGCGCAGGCGGTCGACGCGGAGGCCGGTCTCGTCCACGTGACGGACCAGCGATGCGAGCGCCGTGGACGGCTCGAGCTCGAGCAGGAACTCCTCGTACTCCATCTTCAGACCCCGGGTCAGCGTGGGGCGGATGCGCCGCAGGCCCCACAGGGCGGCTAGGGTGATGGCGGTCGCGGTCCCGGCCGTGAGCCACTCGCCGACGGCCACCGCCAGCCCGATCGCCGCTACCATCCACAGGCTCGCGGCGGTCGTCAGACCGCGGACCGTCATCCCGTATCGGATGATGGCGCCCGCGCCCAGGAAGCCGATCCCGGTCACGATCTGCGCCGCGATCCGCGAGGGATCGAACCTGATCTCCTGGGGCCGCACGCCGAGGAACGCGTCGAAGCCGTAGGCGGACACGATCGCGAAGAGGCACGAGCCCACCGCGACGAGGATGTGGGTCCGAAACCCGGCCGGCTGGTCGCGGATCTCGCGCTCGAACCCGATCAGCCCCCCGAAGGCCCCTGCCGCAAGGAGGCGGAGCGCGAGCTCCCAATCCTGTGGCATGACGGGATTATCTCAAGCGCGGGGCGCCACCACATCTTGAGGTCGCCGGGGGAACGGTCCAAGATGTTGTGTCATGCGATGCAGATTCTGCGGGGCGGGCGACACCCGGGTCGTGGACTCCCGCGCCGCCGAGGACGGGAGGTCGATCCGCCGTCGGCGGGCCTGCGCGGCCTGCGGCCGCAGGTTCACGACCTACGAGCGGGTCGACGGCGCCGGTCTCACCGTGGTCAAGCTCGACGGCCGCAAGGAGCCCTACGACCGCGCCAAGCTGGTCTCGGGCGTGATGAAGGCGATCAAGAACCGCCCGGTGGACGAGACGCGGGTCTCCCGGCTCGTGGACGAGGTTGAGCGCCGCCTCGAGCGGAAGGGCCCTGTGGTCACCACCCAGGAGGTCGGCGTCGAGGTCCTCGACCAGCTCCGCAAGCTCGACGAGATCGCCTACATCCGCTTCGCCTCCGTCTACAAGGACTTCCAGGAGCTCACCGACTTCGAGCGCGAGCTGGGCCTCCTGCTCCAGAAGCGGAGCCCCGCGGAGGGCTGACCGGCCGTCCACACGCTTTCCACAGGTTCTCCACAGAAACCACAACATCTTGTGGTCCTGAAAGGTAGACGCCACAACATCATCGATTGTACACTCTTGCAAGGAGCGGCGGTCGGGCGTAGAATCACGCCACTGTAATTCGGATCCGCGTCTCGCGTGGAGGCGCCCGGAAGGAGGCAGAATCGTGGCGACGAAGGACCTCGAGCGAAGGACCAGGGGGCTCGCGTTCGAGCGCTACTTCACGAGCGAGGGCGTGCATCCGTTCGACGAGATCGAATGGGAGACCCGCGACGCGGTGATCCCCAACCTCAAGACGGGTGGCAACGCCTTCGAGCAGCGTGGGGTGGAGTTCCCGAAGGTCTGGTCCCAGAACGCCACGAACATCGTCGCCCAGAAGTACTTCCGCGGCCCCCTCGACACCCCCCAGCGCGAGTCCTCGGTGCGTCAGCTGATCGGTCGCGTCGTGGACACGGTCAGGGGATGGGGAGAGAAGGACGGCTACTTCGCGACCGACCGCGACGCAACGGTGTTCGCGGAGGAGCTGACCCACCTCCTCGTCACGCAGAAGGCCGCGTTCAACTCGCCGGTCTGGTTCAACGTGGGGGCCGAGGAGAAGCCTCAGTGCTCCGCGTGCTTCATCCTGTCGGTCGAGGACACCATGACCGGGATCCTCAACTGGTACGTCGAGGAGGGGACGATCTTCAAGGGAGGCTCGGGCTCGGGCATCAACCTCTCGTCGATCCGCTCGTCGAAGGAGCGCCTCTCCTCGGGCGGCCTCGCCTCCGGGCCGGTCTCGTTCATGCGCGGCGCCGACGCCTCCGCCGGCACGATCAAGTCCGGCGGCAAGACGCGGCGGGCCGCGAAGATGGTCATCCTCGACGTGGACCACCCCGACGTCGAGGACTTCATCTGGTGCAAGGCGATCGAGGAGCGGAAGGCGCGCTTCCTCCGCGAGGGCGGGTTCGACATGGACCTCGACGGGAGCGACTCCCACTCGATCCAGTACCAGAACGCCAACAACTCGGTGCGGGTGACCGACGAGTTCATGAAGGCGCACCTCGAGGACCGCGACTGGAACCTCAAGGCCGTCATCGACGGCTCGACGGTGAAGTCGGTGCGTGCGCGCGACCTCATGCGGCAGATCGCGCAGGCCGCGTGGGAGTGCGCCGATCCCGGGATGCAGTACGACACGACGATCAACGACTGGCACACGTGCCCGGCGACGGGGCGCATCAACGCCAGCAACCCCTGCTCCGAGTACATGCACCTCGACAACTCGGCGTGCAACCTGGCCAGCCTCAACCTCCTGAAGTTCCTGAACGACGACGGGACCTTCGACATCCAGGCGTTCAAGCGCGGGGTCGAGGTCGTGTTCACGGCGCAGGAGATCCTCGTCGGGAACTCCAGCTACCCGACCGAGAAGATCGAGCGGAACGCCAAGGCCTTCCGGCAGCTGGGCCTCGGGTACGCCAACCTCGGGGGCCTGCTGATGGCGCGAGGCCTCCCGTACGACTCCGACCAGGGGAGGGGCTGGGCCGGCGCGATCACGGCGATCATGACCGGGCACGCCTACGCCACCTCCGCTCGGATCGCCGAGAAGATGGGGCCCTTCGCCGGCTACGCCCCCAACCGGGACGCGATGCTTCGCGTGATGCGCAAGCACCGCGCCGCGGCCGACGAGATCGACGCCGATCAGGTCCCCGAGGGCCTGCTCTCGGCGGCGAAGCAAGCCTGGGACGAGGCGATCGTCCTCGGCGAGGAGTTCGGGTACCGGAACGCGCAGGCAAGCGTGCTGGCGCCGACCGGGACGATCGGCCTCATGATGGACTGCGACACGACCGGGATCGAGCCCGACCTCGCGCTCGTCAAGACGAAGAAGCTCGTGGGCGGCGGGACGATGCAGATCGTGAACCGCACGGTCCCGCGGGCCCTGAAGCACCTCGGCTACGACGAGGCGCAGGCGAAGGACATCGTCGAGTACATCGCCGAGCACAACTCGGTGAAGGTCGCCCCGCACATGAAGCCCGAGCACGAGAGCGTCTTCGACACCTCGATGGGCGAGCAGGCGATCCACTACATGGGGCACGTCCGGATGATGGCGGCGGCACAGCCGTTCATCTCTGGCGCGATCTCCAAGACGGTGAACCTGCCCGAGGACGCCAGCGTCGAGGACGTGGAGCAGCTCCTCCTCGAGGGGTGGAAGCTCGGCCTGAAGGCCGTCGCGATCTACCGCGACAACTGCAAGGTGGCGCAGCCGCTCTCGGCCGACAAGAAGAAGACGGCCGAGGTGGCTACCGCGGCGGGAGCGCCGGTCCGCCGACGACTCCCCTCGACGCGGCCGGGGAAGACCTTCTCGTTCTCCGTGGGGGAGGCCGACGGCTACATCATCGCGGGGGAGTACCCGGAGGACGGCATCGGCGAGATCTTCCTGAAGGTCGCGAAGCAGGGCTCCACTCTCGCGGGGATCATGGACGCGTTCGCGATCTCGGTCTCGCTGGGCCTGCAGTACGGCGTGCCGCTCGAGGCGTACGTGCAGAAGTTCACGAACATGCGGTTCGAGCCGTCCGGGATCACCTCCGACAAGGACATCCGGTTCGCCACCTCGCTGGTCGACTACATCTTCCGGCGCCTGGCGCTCGAGTACCTGCCGGCCGAGACACGGAAGGCGCTCGGGGTCCACTCGACCGAGGAGCGGAAGGAGACGGCGAGCGAGCACGCCAACGGTGACGCCTCCGCTCCGAAGGAGACCCCGCAGATCGTGGACGTCAGCGTGGAGGGCGGTCGAGGCGAGGCGCAGGGAGCCGCCGAGGCCAAGGCCCAGGACGCGCCGCTGTGCTACTCCTGCGGATCGCGGATGCAGCCGGCCGGCTCCTGCTACGTCTGCAACGCCTGCGGTGCGACCAGCGGCTGCTCCTGAGAGAGCTCAGCCCTCGGGGAACGTCAAGCCCTCGACGCCCCGGTCCTCGAGCTCCCTGAGCCCTACGGCGATGCGCTCGAGCCGGCGGTCCGCCTCGGCGATCTGCTCGCCGAGGCCCCCTGCCCTGGCGTCCTCGGGGGCCGCGGCGGCCGCCTCGCGGAACGACTCGATCTGCGAGCGGATGTCCGCGACGATGGCGCGGATCACGGGCCCCGACGCGGCCCCGGCCGTCCGCTCGAGCTCGTCGATGCTCGTGCTGAGCCCCCGGGCGATGGCCAGCAGGGTCGCGTGGGTCGTCGTCAGCTCCCCCGGGGGCGTGAGCGACCGGAGGTCGGCCGCCAGCTGCTCCGCGATGGGACGCGAAGCGGCCACCGACCCCTCGACCTCGCCGGGGGATCGGGGGCTGCCGACGGCGGCTCGGAGGTTCCCAAGCCCCGGGAGGACCGACGAGAGCTCGGTGAGGTATCGGGCGGCGGTCTCCAGGTCGCTCACGCTCTCCAGGGCCGTGACCGCGAAGCTCGACATCTGATCGTGGAGGTTCGCGGCCAGCTCCATCGGGGGCCGCTCCGAGATCAGGGGGATCGACGGCACGGTGGTGGACTCGAGACGCCCCTGGAGCTGTGTCAGCTCCCGTCGCGCATCGTCCGAGACCGACAGGACCTCGGACGCCTCCGAGAGCTCGTCGATGGTGGCCTCGCTGGGAAACGCCTCCACCGTCCCCCGGTAGGGGGGCGCGGCTTGGGCGAGCTCCGCCGACAGCGGCCGCATCGCGTCACCGGCCGCCTTCGGCGGGTACCAGACGAGCGCTCCGTAGGCGCCTCCCGCGAGCAACGCCACCACGAGGATGATCGTGAGGACCCCCCGCCAGGGCCGCCTTCGGCGACGCCGCGCGGCCCGCTGCGGATGCCCCACCGGGCAGACCCCGTCGCGCAGGGGGCGGCCGCAGCGACTGCACAGGTTGGCTGACACGCGGCTGAGCATAGGGCCGCGCGGCGAGGAGGGTCAAAGAGAGCCCCTCTCTCTGCTTGGACTCGCCGCGGCCGGGGGGTAGGCTCCGCGTGATGCGTCTCGAGTTCCGGCGGCTCGATCCCGAGGTCCCCCTTCCCTCGATCGCCCACGAGGGAGACGCGGGGCT
>DATKBL010000191.1:0-15292 GCA_035513995.1 Actinomycetota bacterium | reverse complement strand
GCGGCTGGCCGCCCCGATCGAGGCCGAGCGCCTCGGGGTCGTGAGTCAGCTGCTCCAGTCCTACGTCGTGCGGGCGAGGCTCGGGCGGTCCGCGCTGCCGATCGGTCCGTCCATCATCGAGAACCTTCGGGACCGGGGGGTGCGCTTCCCCGAGCGGGTGGCCGAGGACGGGTGGACCGCCTGGCGGCCCGACAACAGGGAGTGGAGGGTCCGCTTCGCCTACGAGTCGCGGGGCCGGAAGCAGCGGGCGGATTGGCGGTTCGAGCCGCAGTCGCGGTCGGTCGCGCCCCAGAACGACCTGGCGCAGGAGCTCGCCTTCCGCGCGCCGGTGGAGGGCGACGGGTCGGGTGGGGGCGCGGGCGCGGCCCCCCGGCCTCAACAGGTGACGGGCGGGGCCAGGGCCGCGCCCGCGCCCCCACGCAAGAAGAGCGCCTCATCGAAGCGCCGGACCTCCTCCCGGAATTCGGCAGGGAAGAGCTCGACCGTGAAGCGCGCGGGCCGGAAGCGCTCAGCCGGTCGCTAGGCCGAGGATCTCGAGCCGCCCGCCCCCGACCGTCAGATCCGCCTCGCGGCTCGACCAGCGCACCCGGGCGATGAGGGACGAGCCACCGTCGACCGCGGCGGCGCTCGTGACCTCCCCCGCCTCGACGTCGCCGGCGAGGACCTTCTCCCCGGGCTCCGCGGCCCCCTCGGTCCGGGCCGCGATCACCGCGAACGGTGGCCGCCCGAGCGTCCGCGTCTTGGCCACCGCCTCCTGCCCCAGGAAGCACCCCTTCTCGGCGTGGTCGATCAGCATCTCGAGGCCGGCCTCGTTCGGCAGCGAGCGCTCACCGAGGTCCTGCGGGAAGCGCGCCTCCCCCCGAACCACCCGCCACGCCTCGAGGTCCGCGGGCGAGACCTCCTCCGCGCCGCGCGGTTCGACCGCCGCCCCGGCGGGGAGGATCAGGTCGTGGCCGGGCCCGGCGGCCGAGGGCGCGTACCCGTCGTCCTCCGGCGGGCGGTTGGGGAACGCCACCGCCCGGAGCTCTTCGGTCCGATCCTCGAGCCGGACATCGGCCGAGAGCACGTACGGGGCGAGGAGGCGATCGATCGTCGTGGGCTGTCGGGGGTTCTGGACGAGGAGGAAGCCGTCGCCGCGCGCGGCCACGGTGACGTCGGCGCGGATGTGGCCCGTGGGCTTCAGCACCAGCGCCCGCCGCGCCTCCCCCGGCCCGAGCGTCTCGATTTCGGCCATCAGGAGGTCGTGGAGCCACGCTCGCGAGTCGGTCCCGGTCACCTCGACGAGACGCCATCCGGCGAGCTCCGCGTACGCGCGGCCCTCCAGGACGGGGGACAGGTCGGTCGCCATCGTCATGGGTGCAGGATAATCGGGCCCGTGGAGATCAGGACGACCGATCGCCCGGAGCTGCCGCGCCTCCTCGTCGTCACCAACGACTTCCCTCCCCGCGTCGGGGGCACGCAGCGCTACGTCCACGATCTCGTGCGCCAGCTCCCGGCCGATCGCGTGACCGTACTCGCCCCTCGCTGGGAGGGTTGGCGGACGTTCGACGAGGCGCAGCCGTTCCGCGTCGTCCGGCACTCGGCGACGATGATGTCGCCCACGAGCGAGGTGCGGCGGCGCGTGACCTCCCTGCTTCACGACACCGGCGCCGGCATCGTCCTCTTCGGTCACGGCTACCCCCTGGGCGAGCTGGGTCCGCGATTGAAGGCGGAGACGGGCGTCCCCTACGCGATGCTCACCCACGGGCTCGAGTTCATGCTCGCCGCGATGCCCGTGGTGAGGACCCGGCTGCGCCGCGCGTTCTCGGAGGCGCGCGTCGTGTTCACAGTCAGCCGGTTCATGCAGCACAAGCTCCGGCGCGCGATCCCATGGGAGGTCCCCACGGTTCCTCTGCCTCCGGGCGTGGACGTGGAGCGCTTCCACCCCGGCGTGAGCGGGCTCGAGATCAGGAAGCGGCACGGGCTGAGCGACCGACCCGTGGTGGCGTGCATCTCCCGGCTCGTCCCCCGGAAGGGGCAGGACGTGCTCCTACGCGCATGGCCGCGCGTGCTGCGCAGAGTGCCCGACGCCGCGCTCCTGCTCGTGGGCGACGGGCCTCACCGCCGCGAGCTGACCAGGCTGCGGGCGAGAGTGGAGGGGCCGGTCGTGTTCGCCGGCCAGGTCTCGGAGGACGAGCTCCCGGCGCACTACGCGGCGTGCGAGGTGTTCGCGATGCCGTGCCGGGACGAGCGCTTCGGCTTCGAGGTCGAGGGCCTGGGGATCGTGTACCTGGAGGCGGCCGCATCCGGTCGCCCCGCGCTGGCCGGCCGGTCGGGCGGCGCCCCCGAGGCCGTCGCCGACGGCGAGACCGGGTTCGTCGTCGACGGGACCGACGTCTCCGACGTGACCGAGGCGCTGGTGACCCTCCTCCGCGACCCTGCCGAGGCGCGGAGGCTGGGCAAGGCCGGTCGCGCGCGCGCCGAGCGGGAGTTCGGCTGGGACGTGGTGATCGAGCGGTTCACCCGCGCGATCACGGGCTAGCGTCGCTCCAGTAGCAGCCGGCAGATCGGGCGGGGCCTGGCCCCGAACCTGTACTTGTAGCCGAGGTCACCCTTGAGCATGTCCAGGCGGGCGCAGCCCTCGCCGATCGCCTCCTTCACGATCTCGGAGACGAGCACCATCCCCGGCGCGACCGCTCGGTACGCGGGATCGAAGGCCGAGTTGTAGAGGAGCAGGGAGTCCTCGAACCGGAACGCCACGACCCCGGCCAGCTTCTCGTCGTCCCCTCCCAGGAACACCAGGCGGAACACGCCCTCGGGCAGCAGCTCGCGGCCGAGACGGTGGAAGAAGGGCCCCATGCCCTCCTCCATGAACCTCCCCTTCGGGCCCTCGCTGGATCTGTGCATCTCGACGAAGCGATCGAGGTCGGCCTGGAGCGTCTCCATCGATGAGCGCGTGAGCCGGGCCTCGGGGAACCGCTCGCGGAGGCGCCGCTCCTTCCTCCGGATCTCGTGCCGCTGTTTTGGCTTGAGCCTCGCGAGGTAAGCGTCCCAGGTCGGGGGGAGGTCGATCATCGGCGCCACGTTGTCCTGGGCGATCTCGGCCGCGAAGCCGGCGGCCTCCGCGGCTTGGGCCAGGGCGCTGAGCCAGGTGCCGTCCTGGGGGAGCCCCTCGAGGTCGGCGCGTTCCCAGTCGTCGCGGGCCGCGAGCCCCGTCAGCAGCTGCTCGGCGACGCGGGCGCGGTCCTCGGGGCGGCCGACGGGCCCCATGTAGTCGGTGACCTCGAAGCCGCCGAGGAACGAGAGGCGCCCGGCGCGGATCTCGAAGGGGCAGAGTCCGATCGGATCGTCGCCGTGGGTGACGAGCGCCACCAGCGGGGGCCCATCCCCGAGCTCCTCCCAGTAGAGCTCGAGGAAGCGGGGGGTGTGGAAGAGCGTCGCCTCCGGGTCGGCCGACCGTAGCCGCTCCCACTCGTCGCGGTGCGTGGCGAACACGCCCGGGTCGGCGATCCACTCGAGGGGCACGACCGCATCGTACCAACGAGCCTCCCTCGCTCAGGTGTCGAGCACGAAGAGCGTGTGGTGATACGTGCCGAGGGTGGGCCACCAGGCGCGGTAGGTCTCGACGTGGCCCGCGCGGAGGCCGAGGTCGGCGAAGACCTCGCTCCACCCGCGGACGTCGCGGAAGGTGAAGGGCGTGGGGACGCCGTGTCGCAGGTTGAGCGCCCAGTCCCAGACCACGTTGAAGGCGCGGTCGACGCGGTGCAGGGGCGTGTCCTCGATCACGATCAGTCGCCGGCTCGCGGCGCGGGCCGCGTCCCGGAGGAGCCGAACCTGGTCGTCCCACACCGGCATGTGGTGCAGGACGAAGAGCATCATCACGGCGTCGAACTCGCCGTCGGCGGCCGGGACGCGCACCGGGTCCTCGATCCGGCGGAAGGGGAGGTCGCCCACCCGGTTGCCGAACTCGACCAGGTCCGAGGTCGTGGGCTCGACCCCTCGCTCGCGGGCCAGCCACCTGGAGATCAGCCCGGTGCCCGAGCCGACGTCGAGGAGGCGCATCCGGGGGTGGACCCACGGGGCGACCCGCCGCCCGATCTCGTTCTCCCGGAGGAACACGCCGCCCAGCGTAGCCGGTCCGCCTTGCGCGACCGGAGGCTCCGCGCGTGGCACGATAGCGAACATGGATCGGCGCGACCCCCCGGGGGGCCGGCGATGAGCGAGCGCTGCCCGAGTTGCGGCGGGCTCGTGACGCCCGGCGCGGAGTGGTGCGGCCAGTGCTTCGCCCGCCTGCGCGACGCGGAGCCCGAGGCCCCCCCGCCCGAGGAGTCGGAGGCCGCCGCCCTGCTCGGAGAGCTCGCCGCGCCCACGGAGCCCGAAGCCCCGCCGGACCCCTCGCCCGAGCCCCCGGAGCAAGAGGCTCGGCCCGCGCCTCCAGGCGGCCCGGCCGTCGAGGCCAGCCCCTTCCAGGTGCGCGAGGACGGGCTCGTGTGGGTCTGCACGGCGTGCGAAGCGGAGAACGCCCTGGAGGCGCAGGCGTGCTCTCGCTGCGGGACGCTCTTCGGATCGCTGTTCGAGGAGGGGCGCGCCGCGCCCGACGTGGACCCGGGTCGGGCCACCGCGCTCTCGCTGATCCTGCCGGGCCTCGGGCACATCGCGGCCGGCAGGAAGCTCGAGGGAGCGGCGCGCATCGTGATCTTCGCCTGGCTCCTCGGCACGCTGGTGGTGATCGTGGCCTCCCGCGCGGGCCGGGGCCTGGGCCCGCTCCTGGGGCTCGCGGCGCTCTACTTCGCGGCGGCCGGCGCGCTCTACATGCTGTCGGCCGTCGACGCTCGGCGCGCGGCGGAGGGGAGCGAGGCGCTCGTCTCGTCGCGGGTCCTCCTCTACGCCGTGTCGGCGCTGCTGCTCCTCACCATCGTCCTCCTCTTCGTCACCGGGCCCAGCCTCGGCGGCTGAGCGTCTGTCGCCGACCGCCGCTTCCGTGCGACACTCGACGCTATGGCCGAGCAGACGGAGGGGACGATCCTCATCGAGGCTGAGCCCGAGGACGTCATGGAGGTCCTCACCGGCTTCGACGCGTATCCGGAGTGGGCCGGCGTCGAGGCGGCCGAGGTGCTCGAGCGGGACGATCAAGGCCGCGGCGCCGCGGTGGCGTTCCGCGTCTCGCAGATGGGGTTCGACGCCGCCTACACGCTGGAGTACGAGTACGCGCCCGACGACGCCGGCATGTCCTGGACGACCCGGGAGGCCCAGGGTGCGCTGAAGGAGGTCGCCGGCGAGTACGTCCTCGAGGAGTCCGGAGAGGACACGAGGGTCACCTACCGGCTCGCGCTCGATCTCGCGGTGGCGGTGCCGTCGATGCTCCGTCGCCGGGGCGAGAAAGCGATCGTGAAGACCGCGCTGGAGGGCCTGAAGCGCCGCGTGGAGGAGGGCTGAGCCCCGCTCGCCCGCATCCGGCCGGGGCGGCTACGATGGACCCCGGATGAGGATCCTGCTGTTCACGGGCAAGGGCGGCGTCGGGAAGACCACGATCGCCGCGGCCACCGCGGTGCGCGCCGCTCGTGCCGGGCAGCGGACCCTGATCACCAGCACCGACCCCGCCCACTCGCTGGCCGACGCGTTCGAACTCGAGATCGGCGACGCGCCGCTCCAGGTTGAGGACCGCCTCTGGGCCGAGCAGATCAACGCCCAGGCGCGCCTCGAGTCGAACTGGCGCGACATCCAGGAGTACATCATCTCGTTCCTGAACTGGGCGGGGGTGGACGCGATCGAGGCCGAGGAGCTCTCGGTGATCCCAGGGCTGGACGAGATCTTCAGCCTCACCGACATGAAGCGGCACGTGGACGGCGGCTCCTACGACCTCTTGGTGATCGACTGCGCGCCGACCGCCGAGACGCTCCGCCTGCTCTCGCTCCCCGAGGTTATGAACTGGTACATCGAGCGAATCTTCCCCGTGGAGCGACGCGTGGTGAAGACGATCCGTCCGATCCTCACGCGGCTGACGACGATGCCGATCGCCGAGGACCGGATCTTCGCGGCCATCGAGCAGCTCCACCGGAACCTCGAGGGGGTGCGCGCGATCCTCTCGGACGCCGAGCAGTCGTCGGTGCGGCTCGTGGTCAACCCCGAGAAGATGGTGATTGCCGAGGCCCGACGCACCTACACGTACCTCTCGCTGTTCGGGTACAGGGTGGACGCGATCGTGGCGAACCGGATCATCCCCGAGGAGGTCAACGACCCCTACTTCGGGAAGTGGAAGGACATCCAGCGCGAGCATCTCGCCACGATCCACGAGTCGTTCCAGCCGATCCCGATCCTCACCTCCCGACTCTTCGGGGAGGAGATGGTGGGGGCCGACCTCCTCGCGGAGATGGGCGACGAGGTCTACGGCGAAGGGGACCCGGCCGCCGTGCTGTACACCGAGGAGCCGATGCGGGTCCGTCGACGCGGACCCTGGTACGTGCTGACCCTCCGACTGCCCTTCGTCGAGCGAGGCGGTCTGGACATCCATCGGAGGGGGGACGAGCTCCTCGTGCGGGTGGGTACGCACAAGCGCAACCTCATCTTGCCGCAGGCGCTGCAGCGGCTCGACGTCCACGACGCCCAGCTTGTGGACGATCGCCTCGAGATCAAGTTCGGGGTGACGCCCGAGGGCCGCGTGAGCGCCGGCCGCAGCTGACCGACGGAGGGGGACCGATGGCAGAGGAGAAGGAGACCGCACGGGACGAGGGGCAGGGCATCCCGTCGTGCCCGGTGTCGATCTGCCCGGTGGGGATGATGCTCACCCTGGGGGGGCAGGCCCGACCCGAGGTGGTCGAGCATCTGCTGAACGCGGGCCGGGAGCTGATGATGGCGGCCACGGCGTTCCTCAACGCCCGCGCCGAGGCCGTCTCCGAGAACCCGCGGCTGGAACGGATCGACGTCGACTGAGCCCATAGGAGGAGCGCCGATGGCAACCCTCGATCCTGGACTGCTCCGCAAGCTCACGGACTGGGCCCCCCGGCACCCCGTGACCACGCTGTATCTCGACGTGGACGGGCGCCGCTACCCGAACAGGCACAGCTACCTCGTCCGGATGAAGGACCTCTTCAAGACCGTGGATCTCGACCGCTTGGATCGTGAAGGGCGGAGGTCGGTGAGCGAGGACCTTGCGGCGATCCGCCGGTACGTCGAGGACGATCTCGATCGGAGCGGCATCGCCGGCATCGCCGTGTTCTCCTCGTCGAAGAGCGGGCTCTTGGAGGACCTCGCCGTCGCGCTCCCGTTCCGGGACCGGCTCCACGTCGGGATTCGGCCCCTCCTGATCCCGTTGGAGGGGATGCTCGAGCGGTTCGAGACGTTCTGCGTGCTGCTCGCCGATCGGGAGCGGGCCCGGCTCCTGTACGTCCAGCAGGGCCAGGTCGACGTGCTCGCCGAGATCCACGACGACGTCCCGGGCCGCCACGACCAAGGCGGGTGGTCCCAGTCGCGGTACCAGCGCCACATCGAGGACCACGTCCAGCGTCACCTGAAGCACGCCGCCCGGGCGGTCATGCTCGCCTCGGAGCGGCGCCCCTTCGACCATCTGATCCTGGCCGGCGCCGAGGAGCTCGTCGCCGAGCTCGAGCGGGAGCTGCACGACTACGTGGCGCGCAAGGTGCTGGACCGGATCGTCCTGCCGACCACTGTCTCGGCCGACGAGGTGAGGAACCGCGTCCTCGGGATCGAGGCCGAGCTGGAGGCGCGGCGCGAGGCCGAGGCGCTCGGGCGGCTGACGATCGAGGCCCGGGCCGGGACCGGGCGGGCGGTGGCCGGGCTGGCCGACACGCTGGAGGCCCTCGAGGCCGGGAGGGTCGAGACACTGGTGGTCGCGGCCGATCTCCGCGCCGAGGGCAGGCGGTGCCCTCGCTGCGGCCACTTGTCGCTGTCGGAGGAGCGCTGCGAGGCGTGCGGGGCCGAGACCGAGGTGGCCGACCACATCGTCGAGGAGGCCGTCGAGCTCGCGGTGAGGCAGAAGTGCAGGGTCGAGACGATCGGCGGAGCGGAGGAGCTCGAGGCGCTCGGAGGGGTCGGGGCCCTGCTCCGGTTCTGAGTGCTCGGCGACGCGATGGGTGAGCAGCCTCTGGCGATCGGGCTGGACGTCGGGGGCAGCAAGGTGGGCGGCGTCCTGATGGCCGAGGACGGCTCGGTGCGCGCTTCCGAGCGCCGCGAGACGCCCGCCGTCGACGTCGAGGCCGTCCTCGAGACGGTGGTCCTCGTGGCGAAGCGTCTCCGAGACGAGGGGCCGGCCGCCGCCGTCGGGGTCGGTGCGGCGGGGATGGTCGAGTTCGAGACGGGCGTGATGCGCTGGGCGCCGAACATCGCCTGGCGCGAGGTCCCGCTCCGCGACCTCGTCGAGCGGAGGACCGGACTCCCCTGCGTTGTGGACAACGATGCGAACACGGCGGCCTGGGGCGAGTACCGCTTCGGCGCCGGGCGGGGGCTGCGGCACGCGCTCGTCGTCACCGTGGGAACGGGGATCGGAGGCGGGATGATCCAGGACGGCCGGCTCTACCGGGGCGCCCACGGCTTCGCCGCGGAGATCGGCCACATCATCGTGGAGCCCGACGGACCCGTGTGCGGCTGTGGCAACCTCGGCTGCTGGGAGCAGGTGGCGAGCGGGCAGGCGCTCGATCGGATGGCCGAGGAGGCGGCGCGCCGCCGCCCCGACGGCCCGATCGCGCGAGCAGCGGGTGGAGCGGCCGCGACCGGCCGGGACGTGGTCGAGGCCGCCGCCGGGGGCGACTCCGAGTCGACGCGGATCCTGGAGACCGTCGGGCGCCGTCTGGGAGAGGGGCTGGCCGGGCTGGCCAACGTTCTGGACCCGGAGGCGATCATCGTCGGGGGAGGCGTGGCCGAGATCGGTCCCCCCTTCCTCGATGCCGCGCGGGCTCGCTTCCTCGAGACCGTGGAGGCCCCCGGCCACCGGCCCGAGATCCCCATCATCCCCGCGGAGCTGGGCAACGTCGCGGGGGCGATCGGGGCGGCGGCGATGGCGCTGGAGCGCGCCGGGACGGACGCGTGAAGGTCGGGGTCGTCCTCCCCCTGTTCTCGGGCGACCCCGAGAAGGTCCTCTCGGCTGCCCGTGAGTCCGAGGTGCTCGGCTACGACGGCGCGTTCGTCTTCGATCACTTCTTCCCTCCGGGCGCCTCTCCCGACCGCCCGTCGCTCGAGGCGTTCGCCACGCTTGCGGCCGTAGCGGCGGTCACCGAGCGGGTACAGATCGGGACCCTGGTGACCCGAGCCTCACTCCGACCGGCCGGGCTGCTCGCGAAGCAGGCCTCCTGGATCGACGCCGCCTCGAGCGGCCGCCTGATCCTCGGGATCGGCACCGGCGACGAGACCGACGGCGGCGAGCACTCGGCCTTCGGGTTCCCGATGCTGGGACGCGAAGAGCGGAGGGCTCATCTCGAGGAGACGGTCGGGGCCCTCCGTTCCCTGTTCGAAGGGTCGGCGTATCCCGGCGGCGAGAGGGTACCGCCGCTCGACGGGCCGCTCGTGCCCGGGGCCCGGCCCCCCATCTGGATCGGCGGCCTGGCGGACGCGATCGTCCGGCTGGCCGCCCGCCACGCCGACGGCTGGAACGGCTGGGGGCTCGACGCCCCCCGGTTCGCGCGCAAGGTCGCCGTCCTCCGGGAGGCGGCGGGGGAGCGGGAGGTCGCCGCGACCTGGGCCGGGATCGTTCTGGTCGGTCGGGACGAGGGGGAGCTGGCCCGGCTCAAGGAGGCCCGCGCCACCCGCGGCATGGAGGACGCGGTCTGGAGCGGGACCGCCGACGAGCTGGCCGCGTTCCTCGGGGAGCTGCGGCGCGAGGGCGCGGAGTGGGCCATCATGGTGGCGGCCGGGCCGCGCGATCGCCGCGAGATGATCGCGCGGGAGGTCCTCCCGAGGCTTTGACACCGATCGAGAGGGGTCCGTAGTCTCCGTCGGGCCCGACGCGGAAGGAGCATCGATGGCGAAGCGAGTCGTGATCATGGGGGCCGCGGGGCGGGACTTCCACAACTTCAACCTCGTCTACCGCGAGGATCCCGAGATCAAGGTGGTCGCCTTCACCGCGACCCAGATCCCGGGGATCGAGAAGCGCCGCTACCCGCCGGAGCTCGCAGGTCCCCGCTACCCGGAGGGCATCCCGATCCGCATGGAGGACGAGCTCGCCGACCTCATCGCCGGGGAAAGGGTCGACGAGGTGGTCTTCGCCTACTCCGACGTCTCCCACGAGTACGTGATGCACAGGGCGAGCGAAGCGCTCGCGGCCGGCGCGAGCTTCACGCTCCTCGGGCCGGAGGCCACGATGCTCACCTCCACGAAGCCCGTGGTCGCCGTCTGCGCCGTGCGGACGGGGGCGGGGAAGAGCCAGACCACGCGCGCCGTCGTCCGGGCGCTCAAGGCGCAGGGCCGCAAGCCCGGCGTCGTCCGCCACCCGATGCCCTACGGCGACATCGTGGCTCAGCGGCTCCAGCGTTTCGCCACGATGGACGACCTCGACGCGGCGAACGTGACCGTCGAGGAGCGCGAGGAGTACGAGCCCCACATCGCCTCGGACACCGTGATCTATGCGGGCGTGGACTACGCGGAGATCCTCGATGCCGTCCAGCAGGAGGCCGACGTCGTGATCTGGGACGGAGGGAACAACGACCTCCCGTTCTTCCGGCCCGACATCCACCTCGTGGTGGCCGATCCTCACCGACCCGGCCACGAGACCCGCTACCACCCCGGCGAGGCCAACCTGCGGATGGGGCACGTGATCGTGATCAACAAGGTCGACACAGCGGAGCCGGAGAACGTGGAGGCGGTGGAGCGGACCGCCCGCGAGCTGAACCCCGAGGCCGTGATCATCCGGGCGAACAGCCCCGTGACCGTGGACGATCCGGACGCTGTGGAGGGAGCGCGGGTGCTCGTGATCGAGGACGGCCCCACGCTCTCGCACGGCGAGATGACCTACGGCGCCGGCGTCGTGGCCGCGCGCCAGCACGGGGCGGCGGAGATCGTCGACCCCCGGGAGTGGGCGGTCGGCAGCCTCCGGGTCGTCTACGAGAAGTACCCGGTCGGGCCGGTGCTCCCCGCGATGGGGTACTCGCCCGAGCAGATCCGCGAGCTCGAGGAGACGATCGACGCCGTCCCGTGCGACCTCGTGCTCGTGGCGACGCCCGTCGACCTCACCCGCATAGCCCGCTTCTCGAAGCCCTCGGTCCGCGTGGGCTACGAGCTCGAGGAGGCCGAGGGACAGCCCACGATCGCCGAGGTGCTCGCCGAGCGGCTGCCCGCGTACGAGGACTGAGATGCCCCGGGTGGTGATCGCCCTCGGAGGCAACGCGCTGCTCCAGCACGACGACGAGGACACCGCCGAGGTCATGCGCCGCAACGCTCGCACCGCGGCCGAGCAGGTGGCCGACGTGGCCGCCTCGGGCTGGGAGATCCTCGTCACCCACGGCAACGGGCCCCAGGTCGGCCGCATCCTGCTCCAGAACGAGGCCGCGCGCGACTGGGCGCACCCGATGCCCCTCGACGTCTGCGGCGCGATGAGCCAGGGGCAGATCGGCTACCTCCTCCAGGTGGCGATCGGCGACGTCTTCTACGAGCGGGGGATGGAGCGGCCGGTGAGCACCCTGCTCACGCTGACGCGCGTCCGCGCCGACGACCCCGCCTTCGAGGACCCCACGAAGCCGATCGGTCCCTTCTATGAGGAGGCCGAGGCGAAGCGCCTGGGCGAGGAGCGCGGCTGGGTCGTGAAGCCGGCGGGGGAGGGCGGCTGGCGCCGCGTGGTTCCGTCGCCCCGCCCGTACTCGATCGTGGAGGCGCCGATCGCCCGACGCCTCGCCGAGTCGGAGACCATCGTGATCTGCACCGGAGGCGGCGGGGTCCCGGTGATCGAGGAGGGGCCGCGCCTGGTCGGCGTGGAGGCGGTGGTGGACAAGGACCACGCCTCGGCGATCATGGGCCGCGAGGTCGAGGCCGAGGTCCTGATGATCCTCTCCGATGTGGAGGGGCTGTACGAGCGCTTCGGAGAGCCCGACCAGCGGCTGCTCGAGCGGCTCACGGTCGATGAGGCCGAGGCGATGCTCGCGTCGCTCCCCGAGGGCTCGATGGGCCCGAAGGTCGAGGCCTGCGTGGACTTCGTCAGGGGGGGCGGCGAGCGCGCGGTCATCGGTCCCCTCGACCGCGCGCTCGCCGCCCTCGAGGGGCGCGTCGGCACCTCGATCGTCGGCTCCTAGGCTCCGCACGAGCTCGGGGCTACGCTTCTCCGATGGAGCTTCGCGTGGTTGTGTGGAACGCGCACGGGTTCCGGGCGGGGGTCTCGGCGGCGGCGGAGGCGCTGAGGCGCCACGAGCCCGAGGTGGTCCTGCTCAACGAGGTGGGGTGGAGCGGGTGGAGGCTGCGGCGGCTGGCCCGCGCGCTCGACGCGAGGGCCGCCTCCGGGCTCCGGTTCCTCCGTTGGGGCGTCACGAACGCGGTGCTCATCCGGCCGCCGTGGCGGCTCCTCCGCGCGCGGACCATCGGCCTGCCGCGTCGGGCCGGACCTCGACGGGGGGTGGTCGCGGCGCTGATCGGCCGGTCGGGGTACCGGCTGACCGCCGCGAGCGTTCACCTCGGTCTCTCGGACCCCGAGCGCCTCGCGCACGCCCGCGACCTCACCGACCGGATCCTGCCCGGCCTCCGCGCGCCGGTACTGCTGGGCGGCGACCTCAACGAGCAGCCCGAGGGCCGCGCCGCATCGTGGCTCGCCGACCGGCTCTGGGACGCGTTCCCGGCGGTGGGGGAGGCGCCCGGCGAGACCTTCCCGGCGACGGACCCGCGGGCCCGCATCGACTACCTGCTCCTGCCGGAGGACGTGAAGGTCGCGCGCGCGTTCGTGGACCGCGGGGCGGCGGAGGCCTCCGACCACCTCCCGCTCGTCGTCGACCTGGAGCTTCCCTAGGTCCCCACGATCCGCTCGATGAACGAGGCGCTGCGCTCGAAGATCGTCGGCGCGTCGTTGTCCAGCGTGGCCACGTGGTAGGAGTCGGGGAGCAGCACGAGCTCCTTGTCGACGCTGCCGATCCGATCGAAGACCCACTCCGCGGTGCCGCGGGGCACGATGTGGTCCTCGGGGGAGTGGAAGAGCAGGAAGGGGGCGACGATCGAGGGAAGCTCGGCCTCGGCCTGCTTCATGATCCTGCCGGCCTCCGACCAGGCGCGGAGGGGCACCCGCGCGTAGGCCCGCTCGTTCTGCATCGCCTTCTTGATGTCGTTCCCGGTGCCGCGGACGCTCCGGAGGAACCATCGGACGAACGGCACGAGGACCTGGCGTCGGTCGCGGACGTACGGGTTCACCACCACGATGCCCTCCACGTCCTGCGGACGTCGCGCGGCGAGGTGCAGGGCGAGCGCACCTCCGAACGAGAGGGCGCAGAGGACGACCGGCCCGCCCTTGGAGCGGAGCCTCGTCAGCGCCGAGTCGATCTCGTCGATCCACTCGTCGCCCCGCCTCGCGGCGAGGTCCTGCCAGGTGGTCCCATGCCCGGGGAGGCGGGGGCCGCACACCGTGAAGTTGTGGCGGGCGAGGGCCTGGCCCCAGTCCCGCATGCTCACGGGGTTCCCGCTGAACCCGTGGATCATCAGCACCCCCGTGTCGCCCCCCTGCAGGAAGAACGGCTCGGCGCCGGGAACGACCTCGGTGGTCATTCGACGAGGGCCTTGACGCGGTCGATCAGCGCCTGGGGGTCGAAGGGCTTCACGAGGAAGTTCTCCCTCCCCACGAGCCCGATGACCTCGGGCCCCACCTCGGGCTTGCCCGAGACGATCACGACGGGTGTCCGCTCGGTCTCGGGCGCGGCGCGGAGCTGCGTGAGCAGCCGCTCGCCGTCGCCGCCCGGCATCATCAGGTCGAGGACCACGGCGTCTGGGCTGTGGCGATCGAGGAGGTCGAGACCCTCGGTGCCGCCGCTGGCCTCCACGACCTCGAAGTCGTGGCGCTCCAGCGAGACGCGGAGCAGCTGTCGGACCGAGTCGTCGTCCTCCACGAGGAGGATCGTCTTCTTCCGACCCACGGCCTCGGTCACCGACCGGGCGGGCTCGGACGCCGGCGGAGGCCGGTGTTGCGGAAGGGGAGGATCAGGAGGTAGAGCGCGAAGAGGCCAACGACCAACGAGAGGCTCCCCACCGCGATCACGAACGTCCATTCGAGCACGCCCCAGGCGCCTTCCACGGTTCGCCTCCTCACCCTTGTCGGTCCTCGGCGGAGCCTATAGTGTAGTTGAGCGCCCATTCGACCGAGGATCGAGATGTTCTACTGGTTCCTGAAGCACGTGATGCTCGGCCCGCTCCTCCGGCTGATCTACCGGCCGAAGGCCGTCGGCCTCGAGAACATCCCCGCGGAGGGGCCCGTGATCCTCGCCTCGAACCACCTCTCCTTCGTGGACAGTCTCTTCATCCCGCTGCTCGTGAAGCGTCCCGTCGTGTTCCTGGGGAAGGCAGACTACTTCGACTCGTGGCGGACCCGCTGGTTCGTCAAGGCCGTCAACGTGATCCCGGTTCGCCGCACCGGCGGCTCGGCCAGCGAGGCGGCGATCCGGACCGGGGTGGAGGCGCTGAAGAAGGGCATGGTCGTGGGGATCTACCCGGAGGGTACGCGCAGCCCCGACCAGAGGCTGTACCGGGGGAAGACCGGCGTGGCCCGGATGGCGCTCGAGGCGCGGGCGCCCGTGGTCCCGATCGCGATCGAGGGAACCAGCGAGATCATGCCACTCGACAAGAAGACGCCCCGCCTGCGCGGCCGTGTGCTCGTGCGGTTCGGGAAGCCGCTCGACTTCTCCCGCTACTACGATCGCCCGCACGACCGGTTCGTCCTGAGGTCGGTCACCGACGAGATCATGTACGAGATCATGATGCTCTCGGGGCAGGAGTACGTGGACGAGTACGCCGCGAAGGTCAAGAAGGAGCTGGCCGAGCAGGAGCGGGTCGTCCGCGTGCCCGAGACCGAGCCGGTCGACCAGGACACGCGCTCCGGCGCAGCCTAGCTCTTCTCCCAGGCCAGCGAGCGCTCCACCGCCCGGCGCCAGTCGTCGTAGCGTTCCGTGAGGTCCTCGCCGCTGGGGAGAAACTCCGCGTCGAGCTCCCAGGCCCCGGCAGCCTCGTCCTTCGAGGACCACACGCCGGTGGCCAGGCCGGCCAGGTAGGCCGCTCCGAGCGAGGTCGTCTCCTGCACCTTGGGACGTCGCACCGGCACGTCGAGCAGGTCCGCCTGGAACCGACACAGCAGGTCCATGACGCTCGCACCGCCGTCCACCTTGAGGGTGCTCAGGCCCACCTCGGAGTC
>DATKBL010000190.1:0-6421 GCA_035513995.1 Actinomycetota bacterium | reverse complement strand
TCCTCGTCCTGGGGCCCGGTGACCGCGTCCACCACGAGCAGGACGAGGTCGGCCTGCGCGAGCGCCCGCTCGACCTGCTCGGCCACGAGCGACTCGATCCGGGTCGCCCGCCTGACGTAGCCGCCGGTGTCGATCGCCACGAACCGGCGCCCTCGCCACGAGACCTCGACCTCGAGACGGTCGCGGGTCACGCCGGGGCTCTCGTGGGCGATCGCCTCGCGAGCGCCGAGCAGCCGATTGAGCAGGGTCGACTTCCCCACGTTCTGGCGGCCGACGATGGCCACGCGGGGCGGGCGTCCGGCGATGCGCTGGGGCTCGCTCACCCCGCTATCCTCCCCCAGCGAGGCGCTCGCGCACGAGCGCCAGGACCTCCTCGAGGGTCTCGTCGGCCGAGCGGCCGCTGGAGTCCACCACGATCGCGTCGGGAGCGGGCACGAACGGGCTCACGCGCGCGTCGAGCGCGTCGCGCTTCGCGACGGCCGCCGCGAGCTCGGGGTCGCCGAGCTCCTCCTCGCGTCGCGCGGCTCGCTCCTTGGGGTCGGCGTGGAGGAAGACTTTCACGTCTGCCTGGGGGAAGACCACGGTCCCGATGTCTCGGCCCTCGACCACGGCGCCCCCCTCCCCCAGCCGGCGCTGGACCTCGTGGAGCGCCGCCCGCAGCTCGGGATGCCGCGCGACCTCCGAGACGATCGACTCCACCTCGGGCGTGCGCAGCTCGTCGGCGGGAGGGGCCCCGTCCACGAGGAGCCGTGGAGGGGCCGACGACGGATCGATCTCGAATCGCAGGTCACCGACGAGGGAGGCCAGCGCCTGGCCGTCGGTGGGCGCGATCGCGCGCCGGAGGGCCTCGCGAGCCACGGCCCGGTAGGTCGTCCCGGTGTTCAGGTACGGGAGGTCCAGCGCGAGGGCGAGGCGGCGCGCCAGCGTGCTCTTCCCCGATCCCGCGGGCCCGTCGATCGCCACGATCGGGCGACTCATTCCTCGACCTCCAGGTCGGCGCCCAGCGAGCGGAGCGTCTCCACGAAGCCGGGGAACGAGACGGCGGCCCACTGGACGTCGTGGATGACGCTCTCCCGCTCGGCGCCCAACGCGGCGACGGCCAGCGCCATCGCCAGGCGGTGGTCGGCCTGAGAGTCGGCCTCGCCCCCGGCGAGACCTCCTCCGCCCACGACGAGGTCGTCGCCCTGGATCTCTGCCTCGCCGCCGAGGCCACGCAACCCCATCGCCAGGCCCTCGAGGCGGTCTGACTCCTTCACGCGGAGCTCGGCGGCGCCCCGGAACCTCGACTCGCCCTCGGCGTGGGCGGCGACGGCGGTCAGCGCCGGGACCTCGTCCACGACGGCCGGCAGGAGCGCGTCGGTGACCTCGATCGAACGGGGCTCTCCGTCTCGGCGAGCGAGCGATCCGACGGGCTCGCCCAGGACCTCCTCTTCCACGGGACCCGCGGCCGCCCCCACGAGCGAGGCGAACGCGAGTCGGCTCGGGTTGACGCCGACGCCGCGCACCTCCACGTCGGAGCCGGAGAGGATCGCGGCCCCCGCGAGCAGGAAGGCCGCCGCCGAGGGGTCCCCGGGGATCCTGCCGCCGAAGCCCGGATGCTGGAAGGCGCGGGCCGAGACGCGCCCGTCGGCGGCCTCGACCGGGGCTCCGAGGGCGGCCAGAACCCGCTCGGTGTGGTCGCGGGTCGGAGCGACGCCCGTGCCGAACGCGGACTCGTCGATCAGGGTCTCGCCCTCGGCCTGGACGGCGGCCAAGAGGACGGCCCCCTTCACCTGCGCGCTGGGCACCGGAGGCCGGTACTCGATCCCGCGGAGGCCGCCTCCGATCACCTGGAGCGGCGGGCGCCCGTCCTCGGTGTGGACCTCGGCCCCCATGAGACGCAGGGGCTCGGCCACGCGTTCCATCGGACGAGCGGCGAGGCTCTCGTCGCCGTCGAGGACGCACGCGAAGGGGCGGCCCGCCAGCGCGCCGGCGAGCAGGCGCAGCGTCGTCCCGGAGTTCCCGCAGTCGAGCGGCCAGGCCGGCGCGGCCAGGCCGCCCCATCCTCGACCCGCGATCCGAACCGCCCCGTCCCCTCCCCGGAGCCACGCCTCGAGGCCGGGCTGGGCGGGGGTCAGCCGAAGGACGCACGCCGCGGTGGAGCGAACGTCGTCGGCCAGCGGCAGGTCGGCGATCTCGGAGTCGCCGTCGCCGGTCGCGGCGAGCAGCAGCCATCGATGCGCGATCGACTTGTCGCCGGGCACCGAGACGCTCCCACGGAGAGGCGGCGAGGGGCGCACGCGGAGGCGCATCAGGTGAGCTGGGCGGCCTCGTGGCCCGCCTCGGCCAGCGCGGCGATCGCTGCCTCGGCCTCGCCCTCCCCCACCGTGACGTGCGCGGTCCCCCGGGAGCCCTCCGCGCTGTGGACGATCTCGAGGTCCTCGATGTTCACGCGGCGGTCGGCGAGCGCGGCGGTGATCTCGGCCAGGGCGCCCGGGCGGTCCGGGATCGGGACGGCGAGGATGGCCACACCCAGCCGAGCCTGGGGCCGGGCGGCCAGCCCCAGCCGCGCCTCCTTGGCCTCGAGGAAAGCGCGGGAGAGGCTCTTCGCGTCCCCCGCCTCGACCATCGCACCAAGCAGGCGGAGGCGCTCCCGGTAGGCCTCGATCGCCTCACGCACCGCGTCCCGGTTCGCGAGCAGAATCTCCACCCAGAGCTCGGGGCTGCTGGCCGCGAGCCGGGTCAGGTCCCGGAACCCGCCGGCGGCCAGGAGCATCGCGGCCTCGTCGGTCGAGGAGGCCGCGGTGGCCATGAGCGCCGTCGAGGCCATCTGCGGGAGGTGGCTCACGAGGCCGACGAGGCGGTCGTGGCGCTCGGGCGAGAGCCGGACCGGCACCGCCCCCATGCGGCGGACGGCCTCCTCCACGGCGACGGCGGCCTGCGGGTCGGTCCGCCCGGTCGGGGTGAGGGCCCAGGCGGCGCCGTCGATCAGGCCGGCGGCGGCGCCGGCGGGCCCCGACCGCTCCGAGCCGGTCATCGGGTGGCCGCCGACGAACCGGCCGGCGCCGCCGCCCCCCTCCACGAGGGAGACTACCTCGCGCTTAACGCTGCCGGTGTCGGTCACGACGCGGGCCCCGGCGTCGAGCGCCGCGGCCGCCACCTCGGGGATCGCGGCGACCGGCGCGCAGACGAAGGCGAGATCGGCCGCCGCGGCCGCCTCCTCGAGGCTCGACATCGGCTCGACGGCTCCCCTGCGGGTCGCTGCCTCCAGCGCCCCGGGGTCGGGGTCGTGGCCCGCGACCTGCGCGTCGAGCCACCGCCGGGCGGCCAGGCCGATCGACGCGCCGATCAGGCCCGTGCCGAGGATGGCCACCTTCACGCCAGGTCCTCTCGCAGCGCCGCCGCGTCCCCGAGGTACACGTGCGCCACGTCGCCCTGCGACCGTTCCGTGTAGGCATGGAGCAGGACCCGGACCGCCATGGGGAGCGCCCCCTCCACGTCGAGCTCCCGGGCCGACAGCACGGGGACCCGATCGAGCCCGATCGCCCGCGCCGCCGCGGCTGGGAACGCCGACCGCAGGTCTCCCGTCGCCGTGAACACGATGCTGACGACGTCCTCGGGATCGACCTCGTTGCGCTCCAGCATCTCCCGCAGGAGGCTGGACGTGGCCGCCAGCACCGCCTCCTCGGTGTCCGCGTCGACCGTCACGGCCCCGCGGATGCCCCGGACCCGCATCATGCGCCGCTCGATCGGTAGAGCTCCGCGACCTCGGCGGCATCGAGCGCGCGCGTCTCCCCGGGCCGAAGGTCCCCGAGACGGATCGGCCCGATGCGGGTCCGCACGAGCCTGCGGACCGGGAGGCCCACGCTCGCCAGCATCCTCCGCACCTCCCGCTTCCGCCCCTCGGTCATCACGAGCCGCACTGCGGTCCGGCCCTTGCTCCCGGCCACGCGGCTCGCCGACGCCGCCGTGGCCACGCCGTCGTCGAGCTTGACGCCCCGCATGAGGCGGCGGATCGCGTCGGGGCCGGGGTCGCCCTCGACCTCCGCCAGGTACTCCTTCTCGACGCCGTAGCGCGGATGGGTCAGGCGGTTCGCCAGCTCCCCGTCGTTCGTCAGCAGCAGCAGGCCCTCGGTCTCGCGATCGAGCCGGCCGACGGGGAAGACGCGGGGCCCCTCCGGGTAGAGCTCCGCGACCGTGGGTCGCCCCTGGGGATCTTTGGCCGTGGTCACCACGCCGGCCGGCTTGTGGAGCGCGTAGTAGCGGGCCTCGGGGTCGAGCGGCACCCGCCCCCCGTCCACCTCGACGACGTCGCGCGAGGGGTCCACGCGGTCGCCGAGCGTGGCCACCGTGCCGTTCACGGTGACCCGCCCCTCCTCGATCAGGGCCTCCGACGCGCGCCGCGAGCCGATCCCGGCCCGCGCGAGCACCTTCTGGAGCCGCTCGGGCTCAGGCTGCGGGGTCGTCCGCTCCCGGGGCCGCGCCGTCATCCTCCTCCTCCTCGGCCTCGCCGAGCAGCGGCGCCAGCGGGGGCAGGTCGCTCACCGAGGTCAGCCCCAGACGCTCCAGGAACTCCGGGGTCGTCCCGTACAGGACCGGGCGTCCGGGAGTGTCCTCGCGCCCAACCTCAACGACGAGGCCACGGTCGGTGAGGGCGCGGAGCACGCCGTCGGAGTCGACGCCGCGGATCGCGGAGACCTGGTGGCGGGTCACCGGCTGCTTGTAGGCGACGATCGCCAGCGTCTCCAGCGATGCCTTCGTGAACCGCGTGTGTCGCGAGGAGCGGACGAACCGCTCGACCACGGGGAGCGCGTCGCCGCTGGTGAAGAGGCGCCACCCGCCGGCCACGTTCCGAAGGACGATCCCCGAGCCGCGATCCTCGAGGGATGCGGCCAGGCTCGCCAGAAGCCCCTCGACCTCGGGGCGGGGCAGGTCGAGAGCCTGTCCGAGCGCCGCCGCGGTCAGCGGCTCGTCGGACACGAACAGGACCGCCTCGAGGTCCCGCAAGCGCGGAGCGATCTCGCTCATCAGCCCTCCCAGCTCACCTCGATGTCACCGAACGTCTCGGCCTGGCGCAGCCGCACGCGCCCGTCACGGTACAGCTCCAGCAGGGCGAGGAATCGAACCACGACGTCGATGCGGTCGCGACAGTCGGCCACGAGCTCGCGGAACCGCGCGCCGCTCCGCCCGGTGAGGTGGCCGACGACCGCCTCCACCCCGTCCTCCACGGTCAGGCGGATCGGGGTCACGTGCGAGAGGTCGACCGTGGGCGGAGGGCGCAAGAGCGCGGCCATCGTCTCCGCCAGCTCCGAGGGCTCCACGCCCTCGAGGATGTCGGGGTACAGGTGCGCGAACTCCTCGGGAGGCCCCGCCTCGCGGCCGACGTGCCGGGCCGCCTCCTCGATGCGCCGACCGAGGTCGATCACCACCCTCCGGAACGCCGCGAGCTCGAGGCGCCGCGCGTAGGCCAGGTCGGGAGAGCCCCCGATGAGATCCTCCTCGTCGAGCGGCCGTTCGCGCTTGGGCAGCAGTCGGCCCACCTTCAGCTCGAGCAGCACCGCGGCTATGGCCAGGAACCACGTCGCCTCCTCGAGCGACCAGCCCTCGGCCTCGTCGGCGCGCCCCACGAACTCCTCCACGACCCTCGAGATCGAGACGTCGCAGACGTCGACCTTCCGGTCGAGGAGCAGCTCGGCGAGGACGCGGAAGGGCCCCGTGAAGACGGGGAGCTCGATCGGGAACTCGCCCACCCGGGCGAGCGCGCGGTCCTCCTCCATGGCGCTCATAGATCTGGGCCATCGTAGCCGCGGCCGCGGGGCCGCTCAATCATCCTAGGCCGGTGAAGATCTCGATCAGCCCGTTCACGATCGGCTCGATGAAGCTGAAGATCGCCCCGGGGAAGATGAAGAAGATCACGAGGAGGATCAGCACGCCGTAGGCATCCATCGACTGGTAGACCTCGCGCGCCCGGGCCGGCAGGAAGCGTGCCAGCACCTTCGAGCCGTCCAGCGGCGGCAGGGGAAGCAGGTTGAACACCGCGAGGATCACGTTCACGAGGATGAAGATGAAGAGGAGCCGCGCCACTTCGCCCCCGGCGGCGCCCACGAGGCGGAAGAGGAGGGCTCCCACGAGCGCGAGGAAGAGGTTCGTGAGCGGCCCCGCCACGGCGATCCACATCGTCTGACGCTCCGGGTCCCGGAGGTTCTGCGGATTGAAGGGCATCGGCTTCGCGTAGCCGAACACCGGGGTCCCCGCCGGTCCGAACAGGTGCGGGAGGAGCAGCAGGCCGGGGAGGATCACGGTCCCGAACGGGTCGATGTGCTTGATGGGGTTGAGCGTGAGGCGTCCCGCCGCGCGCGCGGTGGGGTCGCCGAATCGGTCGGCGGTCAGCCCATGACTCAGCTCGTGCAGGACGATCGCCGGGACCAGCGCGAGCACGAAG
>DATKBL010000189.1:0-4287 GCA_035513995.1 Actinomycetota bacterium | reverse complement strand
GCTCGCCTGATCGGCGTCGCGCTGGATCTCGCGGAGGATCGGCTCCAGCTCCTCTTGGAACGCCGCGATCGACCCCACGACACGCTTCGTCTGGCGGGCGAGCGAGACGGCGGCGACCACGAGGACCAGCAGGGTCGCGATGGCCACGGCGATCACGAACGCCAGGGGGATCACGCGAGCCAGGATACCAGGGAGGCTGGGGCTCAGGGCGCCGAGCGGGCGAGCTCGTCGAACCAGTCGTCGCTCTGCAGCAGGAAATGAAAGTCGATCAGGTCGTCGAGCGTGAAGGCCGGCTCCTCGGCGGGGACGAGGAAGTCCTCCTCGAGGGCCTCGTCGAAGCTGGGCTGCGAGCTGCGGACCGAGGGGTGTTCCATGTTCACGACCTCGCGGGAGACCTCGCGGGAGACCTCCCGGACCTCCACGCCGGCCGACAGCAGGAGCATGACCACCTTGCGGTCTGCGCGCTTCTCGATCGTGTCCTCGCAGCCGGGGCAGACGAAGCGGTAGGTCCCCTCGGTGGTCCCCGTCTCCACGACGAGAAGCACGGAGGCCGCCCCCATCTCAACCTCGCCACACCGAGGACACGTCGCACGGATCGTGGTCATCTCACTCTTCCGTATCGGCAGAGGGAAGGGCGACTTTAGACGCACGGAATCAGACATAAAGGGCAAGGGTCTCCTCCGCCATCCCCGCCGCCATGTCGCGAAGCTCGGGCGGGTCGAGGACCTCGACCTCCGACCCCACCCGGAGCACGAGCTTGGCCACCCAGGCCAGGTCGGGGGTGGGGACCGTGACCTCCAGGTCTCCATCACGCTCCCGTTCGTCCTCCACCTCGTAGTACTCGGCCACCCACCGCGCGCGGGGGCCGAGGCGCAGACGAACCGCGACGTCGCGGTCGGTGGGCGTGTAGAGGGGCCTGCCGGGACCCGGGAGGCCTCGCGGCTCGAACCCCTCGCCGGTGCGGCGAGCCTCGCGGATCCGATCGATCCGGAAGAGGCGCTCCTCCTCGCGCAGGTGGTCCCAGGCGACCGCGTACCAGTTCCCCAGGGCGCTGAACACGTGCTCGGGGTCGATCCGCCGGGTGGCCACCTCGTCTCGGCTGGCCGAGTAGTAGTCGACCTCGAGCGCCTCGCGCCGCTCCACCGCCCCGCGGACCGCGTCGAGCGGGCCGGACGGCTTCCCCTCCCCCGCCTCGATCTGGAGCTCGCCCAGCGTCTCGCCGAGGTGCTCCTTCAGCTTGTCGAGGGCCGAGCGAAGGGCCTCGGCCTCCGCCAGGCCCTGGGCGCCGAGGAACACGGTCCCCTTCAAGTACAGGGCCAGCGCCTCGGCCTGGGTGAGGCGCACGGGGCGCCCGAAGTAGTCGGCCATCCCGATCCACACGCGGCCGTCCTCGATGTCCACCTCGATCAGGTTCCCCGGGTCGTACGGAGGGAGGCCGGTCATGAAGAGCAGGTTGAGGTCGCGGATCAGGGACCGGGGGTCCACGTCGAACAGGCGGCCGAGGTCCTCGAGCGTGGTGCCGGGGTGGCGGATCACGTAGGGCACGATCGCCAGCAGGCGCTCCATCCGGCGCGCGACCTTAGAGGGAGGCACGGATCTCCTTCAGCGAGGTGGCCAGCCGCCGGCGCAGATCCGCGGGGGCCAGGAGCTCGGCGTCGGAGCCGAACGCCCGGACCCATCCGAGGAACGACTCATCGGACGAGGCCGGGATCTCCATCACCACCCAGCCGTCTCGCCTCGTCCGGAAGACCTCCGAGCCCGGCGCCTGGTCCCGCGCCCACCACGCGACCTTCGGAGAGAAGGCGACGGTGGCCGTCGTCTCGGGCTCCCCGACCCCCCAGGGTCCGCTTCGGAGGCGCTCTCGCGCGTCGAACCCCTCCGGGGCGGGGTCCGCCTCTCCCCCGTCCTCCACCTCCGACAGGATCCTGGAGAGTCGGAAGCTCCGCACGTCGTCGGCGGAGCGGTCACGCCCCACGAGGTACCAGGCCCCCCGGAAGAACACCAGCCCCCACGCGTCGACCTCCCGCTCGGAGGGCTCGCCGCCGGACGGGCGGTAGCTGAAGCGCACGACGCGCCGACGGGCCACGGCGTCGGCCGCGTCCATGATGTGCGGGCCGGAGTCGTCGAGGCCGGGGATCCGACGCTCCACCAGGCCCGACATCACGGCCGTGTCCGCGTCCCGGGCCAGCTTCCCGAAGGCCTGGGCGGCCTCCTCGTAGGGGCCCGGCGCGTGCGCCGCGATGAACAGGGCGGCGACCTCCTCGGGCGTGAACTCGATCTCGGGCAGGTAGTAGCGCTCCTTGGGGATGTGGTAGCCCACCTCGACGTCGTACACGTCGGTGCCGCCGGTCTCGATCGGCACCCCGATCCTCCGGAGGTCGTCCTTGTCCCGCTCGAACTGCCGCTTGGCAACCTCGCGGTCCTCCTGCGTGTAGGCGCCCATCTCGTCGCGGATCTCGTCGAACGTGAGGGGGCGGGGAGCGTTCAGGAGGAGGGCGACCAGCTTGAGGAGACGCTCCAGGGGCTCCATCGCGGCCCGATACTACCCGCTCGTACGGTTCGGACGGTGGGCGGTGGCCGGGGGCGTCTACGATACCCGGGTGATCCGGCTGCGGCGCGGGATCGTTCTGACCGTCGAGGCGCCTCGCCCCGGCCTCCTCGAGCTCGCCGTGGAGGTCGAGGGGCGGCGAGAGCTCGCCATCGCCTACCCCGAGCTGACCGGCCCGGTCCGGGAGGGGGACCGCGTGATCCTCAACACGACCGCGGTCGCCGCGGGACTCGGCAGCGGCGGCTACCACTTCGTGATCGCGATCGAGGAGACGGAGGATCGGGATCCGGGCTCCGAGGGACACGTCATGAAGCTCCGCTATACGCCGCTCCAGGCCAAGGTGCTGGCCGTCGAGGAGGAGGAGAGCCCCGGGCGGGCCGCGCTCCGGGAGGCCGATTCCCTCGACGGCACCCCGGTCGTGTGGACGCCCCTGCACTCCATGCTGGGACCCGTCTGCGCGGGAGCGGCGGCCGCGGGAGCAGGCCGGATCGTCCACGTGATGACCGACGGCGCCGCGCTCCCGATCGCCTGGTCCCGGCAGGTCCACGCGCTCTGCGACGCCGGGCTGCTCCACTCCACGGTCACAGCCGGACATGCGTTCGGCGGGGATCTGGAGGCGGTGACCGTCTTCTCGGCCCTGCTGGCCGCGAAGGTCGTGGCCGACGCCGACGTGATCGTGGTGGGCGACGGGCCGGGCAACACGGGGACCGACACCACCTGGGGGGTGACGGCGATCGAGTCGGCGATGAGCCTGCACGCCGTCACCGTCCTCCGCGGCCGGGCCGTGGCCGCCCTGCGAGTCAGCTTCGCCGATGTGCGGGAGCGACATCGGGGCGTCTCCCATCATTCCCTGACGGCCCTCACCCGCGTGGCCTCCGGTCCCGTGCACGTCGCGGTGCCCACCCTGGACGACCCGGCCCAGCGCGACGCCGTCTGGGAGGCCTTGCGCGACGCCGGATTGGAGACGCAGCATCAGCTGGTGGAGGCCAACGGCGCCCCCGCACTTGCCGCCCTGATCGAGCGAGGCGTTCCGCTCGACTCCATGGGCCGGACGATCGAGGAGGATCCCGCGTTCTTCCTGGCCGCAGGCGCTGCGGGTGTTCTGGCCGGACGGATGGCGACGGGTTCGGCCCGATGGAAGGCGGAGCGCTGATCGCCCGCACTCTCGAGGTCACGTTCAACGCCAGCGGCGCCGCCGAGGCCGGAGCCAGGGGGCGGGTGGTGTGCGTCGTGGACGTGGTGGACTCGTCCACGAGCGCCGAGGCGGCGTTGTCGGCCGGCGCGGTCGCCGTCCTCGGCGCCGCGCCGACCGACGCCGACCCACCGGTCACCGTGCGGCCCGACGCCGTGGGGATGCGCGCGGTGGCCCTGGCCGGGGAGCACGACGCCTCGGTGCTGGTGGTCGCCGAGCCGCGCGTCGGCACCCAGGAGGAGCGGCAGGAGCGCGCGGCCGCGGTGCTGAACGGGATCCAGGGCGCCGCGATCGACTGGGAGCTGGTCCCGAACCAGGGGGCCGAGCTCTCGGCCCTGGCCTCGTGCGAGGGGAAGGTCGTGGTGATCGTCTCCGCGACCGGGGGCACGGCGTTCGACGCCGCGCTCACGGCCGGGGCGCCGGCCGTCTGCTTCGCCACGACGGCTCGGGTCGAGGGCATGACCGGCCGGGAGGTGGCCGAGGCCGGCGTCACCCGGGCACTGGCGCTGTGCGACCGTGCGAGGGCCGGCCTCACGATCGTGGCGGC
>DATKBL010000188.1:0-7957 GCA_035513995.1 Actinomycetota bacterium | reverse complement strand
CGACGCCGAGGAGGACGTCGTCGTGGGCGAGACCGACTACGGAGAGCCCTTCGCGGCAGCCGTCGCCAGGGGCAACCTGTTCGCGACCCAGTTCCACCCCGAGAAGTCGGGCGAGCCCGGGCTCCAGATCTACGAGAACCTGGTGAAGGCCGCCACATGATCGTCATCCCCGCCGTGGATCTCCGGGAGGGGAAGGTGGTGCGGCTCCGGCGCGGCCGTCTCGATGAGACGACCGTGTACTCGAGCGACCCGGTCGAGACTGCCCGGGCGTTCGCGCGGGACGGGGCCTCGTGGGTCCACGTCGTGGATCTCGACGCCGCGTTCGAGGTCGGGGACAACCGAGCGGTGATCGCCGACATCGCCCAGGAGGCCGGTGTGCCCGTCCAAGTCGGCGGGGGTCTCCGCAGCCCATCGCTCATCGACGAAGTGCTCGCGCTGGGCGCGGCCCGCATCCTGCTGGGGACCGAGGCCATCGTGGATCCCGCGTTCCTGCGAGCGTGCGTCGAGAGGCACGCTGATCGCGTGGTGGTCGCCCTCGACACCGACGGCGAGGTGGTCAAGGTCCGCGGCTGGACGGAGCCCGCGGGAGCCTTCGACGAGGTGCTGGAAAGGCTGGTCGAAGCGGGCGTCCCCCGGCTCCTCGTGACGGCGATCGCCCGCGACGGCACGCTGGAGGGCGCCGACCTCGACCTCTACCGGAGGGTCAGGGCTCGCGTCGACGTACCGGTCCTGGCCTCCGGGGGCGTGGGGTCCCTGGACGACCTTCGACGTCTCGCTCGGGTCGATGTCGAGGGTGTGGTCGTGGGGAAGGCCCTGTACGAGGGCGCTTTCACCCTCCGTGAGGCGATCGAGGTGCCGGTGTGACCCTCGCCCGGAGGCTGATCCCCTGTCTCGACGTGGACGCCGGCCGCGTCGTCAAGGGCACGCGGTTCGTCGACCTTCGCGACGCGGGCGACCCCGCCCAGCTGGCCGCGCGCTACGACGCCGAGGGCGCCGACGAGCTCGTCTTCCTCGACATCACCGCCTCGGTCGAGGGGCGCGGCGCGATGCTGGGGGTGGTGGCCAGGGCCGCGGACGAGGTGTTCATCCCGCTCACCGTTGGCGGCGGGGTCCGCACCGAGGAGGACGTCAACGCCCTCCTCCGCGCCGGAGCCGACAAGGTTGCGCTCAACACCCACGCGGTGCGCGACCCGGAGCTGCTGGCCCGATGCGCCTCGCGCTTCGGGACCCAGTGCATGGTCGTGTCCGTCGACGCGAAGCGCCGGAACGGGAGCTGGGAGGTCGTCGTCGAAGGAGCCCGCACACCCACCGGACTCGACGCCGTCGAGTGGGCGGCCCGCGCCACGGCCGACCTCGGCGCCGGCGAGGTGCTGCTCACCTCGGTCGACCGCGACGGCACCGGCCAAGGGTACGACCTCGACCTGCTGCGCGTCGTGGCCGACGCCGTCGAGGTACCGGTCGTCGCCAGCGGCGGCGCGGGTACCCTCGAGCACTTCGCCGAGGCGTTCACCGAGGGCCGCGCCGACGCCGTCCTCGCGGCCTCCCGGTTCCACTTCGGGGAGTTCACGGTGCCCCAGGTCAAAGAGCACCTCGCCTCGCGCGGGATCCCGGTGCGCCGATGAACGACGACCTTCGCTTCGACGATCGCGGGCTGATCCCGGCCGTGGTCCAGGACGAGGCGACCGGCGACGTCCTCATGGTGGCCTGGATGAACGAGGAGGCCGTCCGGCGCACCCTCGACGAGGGGCGGACCGTCTTCTGGTCCCGCTCCCGCGGCGAGCTCTGGCGCAAGGGCGACACGAGCGGCAACGTCCAGCACGTCCGCGAGGTCCGCTACGATTGCGACGCCGACACGCTGCTCGTGCGCGTCCACGCCGACGGTCCGGCGTGCCACACGGGCGAGCGGTCGTGCTTCTATCGACGCCTGGAGGCCTGAGGATGCTGAGGTTCGTGATCCCGAAGGGGTCGCTCGAGGAGCAGACCCTCTCGCTGCTCGAGGGCGCCGATCTCCGCGTGCGCCGAGGCTCCTCGCGCGACTACCACGGCCGGATCGAGGACGAGCGCATCGATCGCGTCTCCCTGATGAGGCCCCAGGAGATCCCCCGCTACATCGAGGAGGGGTTCTTCGACATCGGGGTCACCGGCCGGGACTGGGTCGAGGAGACGGGCGCCGACGTCGAGGTGCTCGCCCAGCTCACCTACGCGAAGGGAGGGCCCGGCCGTCCGGTGAAGATCGTGCTGGCCGTCCCCACCGACTCGCCGTGGGAGCGGGCGTCGGACCTCCCCCACGGGACGAAGATCTCCACGGAGTACCCGGAGCTCGCGCGGCGGCGCTTCGCCGAGCTCGGCATCGAGGTCCGCGTCTTCGAGTCCTACGGCGCGACCGAGGCGAAGGTGCCCGAGATCGTGGACGCGATCGTGGACGTCTCCGAGACCGGCGGCACCCTCCGCGCCCACGGGATGAAGATCATCGACGAGCTGATGGAGTCCGAGGTCCTCATGATCGCCAACCGGGCGTCGTGGGAGGACCCCGACAAGCGCCGGGCGATCGAGGACATCCGCACGCTGCTGCGCGGCGCGATGGAGGCGAAGGGGCGCGTGCTGATCAAGCTGAACGTCACCCGGGAGAAGCTCGACGACGTCCTCGAGGTCCTGCCGGCGATGAAGGCTCCCACGGTGTCGTCGCTCGCGGAGGAGGGCGAGTTCGCGATCGAGACCGTGGTGGAGAAGGCCACCGTCAACGCCCTGATCCCCCTCCTGAAAGCCCACGGGGCCACCGACATCCTCGAGATTCCCATCTCCAAGATCGTCCCGTGAACCGCGTGGAGCGCCGGCTGCTCAAGGTGATGGACGCGCTCGCCGCCCTCGAGCGCGAGGAGCGGCTGCTCGAGGGCGAGCTCGGGATGCACCGAAGCCTCCACGACGACGCCGTCCGCGACGCCGTCGTTCACGAGACCCCCGTCGAGCGCGAGAACGCCCACGAGTCCGGGAAGGACGTCCGGAACTTCGAGCGGGCCCTGGCGTCGGTGGCCGCAAGACGCGCGGCGCTGGACTCCAAGCGCGACCGCCTCATGCTGAAGCTGGGCCGGACCCTCTAGCGTCGATAGGGCGGGCTCCAGACCCCGGCGATCCCCCGCACGGTCTTCCGCGTCGAGCGCCGGAGCCCCACGGCCGCGAGCGCCTCGTCGAACCGCTCCAGCGGGTGCTCCGCCGGGAGCAGGTAGTCGTCGACCCATCGTAGGAACGCGCGCGGGGCGAGGCTCAGGTCCACAGGGAGCAGGACCGCGTTGGCCAGGATCGATGAGGCCGCAGGCCCGACCGGCAGGCCCCGGTGCCCGTGGGCGGCCCATCCGTCGACCATCGCCGCCGCGCCGGCCGCGTCCTGGCGCGGAGCCCCGACATCGAGCAAGGCGGTCTCGAGCACCTCGGGCCTCACCGAGGCGAAGAAGTTCTCGACGTCGGTGGCCACCACCTCGCCCGATCGAGCGAGCCTCGCGGCCGCGCGGCTCGCTCTCCGGAGCGCGGGGCGGATCGGCGCCAGACGCCATCCGTCTCGATCCGGGACCGCCCGGTCGGCGACGACCGCGGCCGGAAGCAGCCTCTCGACCAGCGGGGCGATGCGCCCCGCGAGCGCCGCCCACTCGGCTCGGTCCCTCGTCGACAGACGGGCCATCGTCCGCTCCCCGCCGCCCGGCCTCGGCACGGCCAAGCAGCGGATCGGGTCCACGCGGATCGCCAACGCTCTCCTTCGGGGGGAGGCGCCTGTGGGGGGAACGAGAGCCTACCGGACACGCCGCCGGGCCCGCATCGCCCGGCCGGGGGTTTCGGAGCATCCCCTAGGTGGCGAGCTCCCGGAGCAGGAGGGCCTCGGCCAGGCAGATGCGCTCGAACTCGTCGAGGTGGAGGCTCTCGTCGGTCCCGTGGGCGCGGCCGTCGGGATCCTCGACTCCCGTCACGAGGATCGCGGCATCCGGCAGCGCCTCCATGAACGCCCGGACGAACGGGATGGTGCCCCCCGCGCCGACGTCGACCGGCTCGGTCCCCCAGGCCTCGCGGAAGGCCCGGCGCGCCGCATCGTACGGCTTCCCCGTCGCGTCGATGCGGGCCGGGTGGGCGATCGCCCCCGGCGTGACGGTTAGCTCTGCCCCCCACTCGACTCGCTCCTCGAGGTGTCGGGCAAGCGCGTCCATCGCCGCCTGGGGATCCTGGCCGGGCGCGAGGCGGAGGCTGACCTTGGCGCGGGCCACAGGGACGAGCGTGTTGGATGCGTCCTGAACCTTCGGCGCGTCGATCGCGAGCACCGAGACCGCCGGCTGCGTCCAGAGCCGTGAGGTGAGGCTCCCCTCCCCGATCGCCTGCAGCCCCTCGACCGTGTCTCCGAGCTCGCGCATCTCAGCCTCGGTCAGGTCGAGAGGGTCGGCGTCCTCGCCCACGAGACCCTCGACCGCCACGCTCCCCTTCTCGTCGTGCAGCGTGGCCAGCAGGCGGCTGAGGACCGTGAGCGCGTCGGGGAACACGCCCCCCAGGAACCCGCTGTGGACGCTGTGGCCCAGTGTGCGCACCTCGACGGTGCAGTCCACGAGCCCGCGCAGCGAGGTGGTGAGGGCGGGCTGGCCCACGCGCCAGTTGACCGAGTCGGCGAGCACGATGACGTCGGCCTGGAGCGCGGCGCTGTGGGCTTCGAGGAAGGCGGGGAGGTTCTCGGACCCCGTCTCCTCCTCCCCTTCGATGAAGGCGGTCACGCTCACGGGCGGCCGCCCCTCGTGCGCGAGGACGGCCGCCGCATGCGCCATCACGCCGGCCTTGTCGTCGGTGCTCCCGCGCCCGTACAGCCTGCCGTCGCGCTCGGTGGGCTCGAAGGGGGGCGAGGTCCACTCGGCAGGGTCGCCGGCCGGCTGAACGTCGTGGTGCGCGTAGAGCATCACGGTGGGGCCTCCCTCGGGCCCCTGGATGTGGCCGGCCACGGCCGGATGGGCGCCCTCGACCTCGAGGAACCGAACGTCCTGGAACCCGGCGCCCTCGAGGATCTCGGCGGTCGCTTTGGCCGACTCGATGACCTGCTCCGGGTCGAAGCCTTCGGCCGAAACCGAGGGGATGCGCACGAGGCGCTCGAGGTCGGCGCGGATGCGCGGCGTGAGCTCGCGGACGCGAGCGCGGAGGTCGTCCATCGGCGCCACAGCGTACAGCGTCCGTGTCGGTGGGGCCACGTACGCTGTCGTGGATGGCGAGGCTCCCCCTCCGGTCGCGGATGTCCGCGGGCGCCGTGGGCGTGCTGGCCGCGCTCGCCCTGCTCGTCTCGCGCTGCGGCGGGGACGGGCCGGTCCAGCCTGCCCGGAGCCCGGCCGTCACGGAGACACCGGCGGCCACTTCGCCGGCGGTCCCCTCCCCCGAGCCGGCCGCCGGCGCCGCCTTCGTGCCCGTCGTGCGCGTGGTGGACGGCGACACGATCTGGGTCCCGCCCGAGGAGCGGGTCCGCCTGATCGGGATCGACACGCCCGAGGTCGACTGGTACGGGGGCCAGGCCGAGTGCTATGGGGAGGAGGCCGGCGTGTTCCTCCGCGGCCTTCTCGAAGGGGAGCGCGTCCGCCTCGAGTACGACGAGGACCTCGTCGATCGCTACGACCGCACCCTGGCCTACGTCTACCTGGAGGACGGCCGTATGGTGAACGTGCTCCTCGTCAGGCGCGGCTACGCGGCCGTCACGATCTACGAGCCGAACGACCGGTACGAGTCGAGGCTCCGGGCGGCCGAGCGGGAGGCTCGAGACGCCGGCCGCGGCCTCTGGTCAGCCTGCTGACCCCGCCAGGTGGCGGCCGATGATCATGCGCTGGACCTGGTTCGTGCCCTCGACGATCTGAAGGGCCTTGGCCTCGCGCATGTAGCGCTCCACCGGGTACTCCTTCATGTAGCCGTAGCCGCCGTGGGCCTGGACCGCGTCGGTCGTTACCCGCATCGCGACGTCGCTCGCGAACAGCTTCGCCACCGAGCACGACACCGGCGTCCCCACCCCCTCGTCCCGGGCCCGGGCCGCCTCCCGGTACAGCCGCCGCGCGGCCTCGATCTGCGCGTGCATGTCGGCCAGCATGAACTGCAGCCCCTGAAACTCGATCACGGGCCTCCCGAACTGCTCGCGGTCCTTGGTGAAGGCCACCGCGGCATCCAGCGCGGCCTGGGCCACGCCCACAGAGCACGCGGCCATCCCCAGCCGTCCGCCGTCGAGGGCGGCCAACGCGATCGTGAAGCCCTGGCCCTCCTCCCCCACCAGGTTCTCGCCGGGAACCTCCGCCCCGTCGAACAGCAGCTCCCGCATCGGGCTGGCGTTCCAGCCCATCTTCTCCTCGGGCTTCCCGAACTCGAACCCCGGATACCCCTTCTCCAGCACGAACGCCGAGATCCCCTTGGGCCCCTCTCCCCCGGTGCGGGCCATGACCAGGTAGTACTCGGCCTCGCCCCCGTGCGAGATGAACCGCTTCGAGCCCGAGAGACGCCAAGCGTCACCCTCGCGTGAGGCCTTGGTGGCCAGCGACGCCGCGTCGGAGCCGCTGCCGGCCTCGCTCAAGGCGTAGGCGCCCAGCCACTCCCCGCTCGTGAGCTTCGAGAGGTACCTCTCCTTCAGCGCGTCGGAGCCGTAGTCGTGCACCCCGAAGGCCGCCAGGTGGTGCACGGAGAGCCCCACCGCCAGCGAGACGGACCCGGTGGCGAGCTCCTCGAGCACCGACAGATAGGTCAGGTACGGCTGGGCGGCGCCCCCGTAGCGCTCCTCGAAGGGGATCCCGCCGAGTCCCATCTCCCCGAGCTGGCGGAACAGCCCCCGCGGGAACTCGCCTTTCTCCTCGAACTCCTCGATCTGGGGACGAACGCGCTCGGCCACGAACTCCCGCACGAGGCCCACGATCTCGCGCTGGTCGTCCGACAGACCGAAGTCGCGATCCATGCCCTTCAGCGTAGCGAACGCGGGGCCGGGAGCCCACCCGAGCGACTATCCTGTGGCCGGATGCGCCTCTACAACACCCTGACCAGGCAGGTCGAGGAGGTTCAGCCGTCGAGTGACGGTCCCGTGACGATGTACACGTGCGGGCCGACCGTCTACCGACCGGTGCACATCGGCAACCTCCGGACGTTCCTGCTGTCCGACATGGTCCGTCGCGCGCTCGAGCTCGAGGGCCGCGAGGTCGTCCAGGTGATCAACATCACCGACGTCGGGCACATGGTGGACGACTCCTCCGAGGGAGCCCTCGACCGGATGGAGCTGGCCATGGAGGACGAGGGGCTGGGCCCGTGGGAGATCGCCGAGAAGTACACGCGCGTCTTTCTCGATGACGCCGACAAGGTCGGGCTGCTCCGCGCGAGCGAGTACCCTCGCGCGACCGACCACATCGCCGAGATGATCGAGATGACCCGGACGCTGCTCGAGAAGGAGCACGCCTACGCGCTCGACGACGGCTCCGTCTACTACGACGTCCAGTCCTTCCCCGAGTACGGGAAGCTCTCGCACAACACGCTCGACAAGCTCCAGCCGGGCCACCGCGACCTCGAGGCCGACGACCGGAAGCGCCACCACGCCGACTTCGCCCTGTGGAAGCGCGCCCAGCCCAGCCGGCTGATGAAGTGGGACTCGCCGTGGGGCGAGGGCTTCCCCGGCTGGCACATCGAGTGCTCGGCCATGTCGGTGAAGTACCTCGGCGACCGCTTCGACATCCACACCGGGGGCGTCGACCTCATCTTCCCCCACCACGAGGACGAGATCGCCCAGTCCGACGGCGACGTCGGCCACCAGGTGGTCTCCACCTGGGTCCACGGCGGACACCTGAGGGTCGAGCGCCAGAAGATGGCCAAGTCGACCGGGAACGTCTACACGATCGACGACGTGATCGAACGCGGCTTCGACCCGCTCGCGTTCCGTCTGCTGTGCTTCCAGACCCGCTACCGGAGCGAGATGAACTTCACGTGGGACGCG
>DATKBL010000187.1:0-3339 GCA_035513995.1 Actinomycetota bacterium | reverse complement strand
GGGGTCCCAGTACGCCGCGCGGTCGAAGGTCGCCGGGTCGACGCCGAGGATCTCGACCGCACGTCCGGACGGGACCGCCTCGGCCTGCGGGATCCGGATCACCGTGGTTACGGGGAAGGGAAGGTCCGGGAGGGGCGAGGGGTTCGGGGGCAGCCAGGCCGCCACGTCGCTCCCGGTGAACACGTGGGCCTTGGCGTCGTTGGTCGCCCGGGTGGAGGCGACGAGGATGCCGGCGTAGAAGAGCACGCCGAAGGCCAGCGAGGTGGCGGTGAGGAGGGTGACGATCGGGCCTCCCAGCGCGGCAAGACGGCGGACGGCGAGGTAGGAGGCGGAACCGAGGCGCGCGCCGCCCGTCCGCAGGACGGGGAGCGCGCGCCGGAGCGCCTTCCCGATCAGCCCGGCCCCTGCCGCCACCAGGAGGATCGGAAACATCAGGACGAGGACGTCCACGTCGGGGACCCCTTCGGAGCTGGGGACCACGGCGGAGCCCCGGAGGACGATCTCGAGGTAGGCCGCCGCCGCCAGGGCCAGCACGACCGCCTCCCACGGCACGCGGCTCCCGGCCTGGCCGCGGCTCGTGCCCGTCTCGAGCTGACCGCGGATCGCGATGGTCGTGGCGGCCCACAAGAGGAGGAGGGCCGCCGCCGCCGTGAGGAGCACGGCGGCGGCGGCGGACCTCGTCGCCGCCGGATCCAAGAGATCGGCGGGGCCCAGCGACAGCACCAGGCCGATGGCCAGCCCCCACCCGGCCACGCTGCCGGCGGCCACCGGCAGCGCCGACTCGACCGCCAGGCGGGCTCCTGTCGCCGCGGGGCTGACGCCCCGCGCCGACAGCAGCCTGGTCTCGACTCGCCGCCGCTGGACCGCGTAGACGCCGGCGGCCGCCACAGCGGCGAGGGCCACGATGCGTCCCGCCCACGAGACCGTCTCGACGGGCCCGCGGAGCCCGGCGGTCGCCTGGCGGGCGCGCAGCACGAGCTGCGGGAGCTCGGTGGTCTCCGTGGCGAACGGCAGGGCCTGGCCGAGCTCGTGACCGGAGTCGTCCAGCTCCGCCTGGACGCCGACGATCTCGCGGGCCACCCGCTCAGCCCGCGCCAGGGTCATCGGCCCCGCTTCCAGCGGGAACTCCCACTGGAACCGGGCGTCGTCGGCGAGCCGCTCACCGACCTGCGCGAAGAGCGAGGGCTCCGCCAGCATCAGCGGCGGGGGCGGGGGATGGGGGGGCGCCGAGCGCACGAACTCCGAGAGCGGGACCCAGTACTTCGCGAGCGGGGGCAGGCCCTGCTCGGTGTCTCCGGCGAGCGAGACGTAGACGCCCGCCACTCGCGTCTGCGTCGTGGCTCCGCGAACCCAAATCATCAGCGGATCGCCGGGACGCAGCCCCGTCTCCTCCGCCATCGCGTCCGAGATCCACGCGCCGTCTCCGGGGACTCTGTCCACGACCTCGAGGTGGTCCAGGAACCCCGTCCGTGTGGCCAGGCGGCCGCGCGCCGCGGGCCCGTCCACCGAGCTCACGTCGACCTCCGACCCGATCCCCGAGAGCACGCGGGGGCCGAGCTCTCGGATCCTCTCCACTCGGGAGGAGAGCAGTCCGTCGTGCTCGCTCAGCACCCCCTCCTCGATCGGGCCGAACGCCACGACCATGAGCCCCGCGCGGGTGGAGGAGACGGCCGCCAGCTCCTGCTCCAGCGCGGCCGCGGAGGCGGAGGAGACGAAGAGCGGGGCCGAGGCGCCGGCGACGGCCAGGAGCAGCGTCGTCAGCAGGATCGCGACGAGGATCCCCGGGTAGCGCAGCAGGAGGAGCGGCGCGCGCCGCCAGAGCGGGTCGGCCGGCCCTCGGAACGAGGAGGGATCCTCGTCTCGATCGCCGACGACCCACGCCTCGTCGACCCTGGTCTCCGTGTCCTCCACCCGTGCTCCTCGCGGCGGCATGCCGCTCCGGGGATTGTCCTCCATACGAGCGGATCCGACCGTGAAGGAGCGCGATCCGGGCCGCTCAGGGGCGAGCGGGTTTGGGTGCGCGGCGGCCTGCGAGAGAGCGGAGGAAGGCGAGCTCGGCCGGGGTGGCTTCCACGTCTCCATGCGCGACCGCATCCAGCAGAGCCGCGGCCAGCCGCGCGATGTCCGCGGGGGACATCGGTCGCTCCGATCGTCGCTCCTCGCTCATAGGGGCAGTGTGCCTCCAGGCCGACGAGGGCACCATAGCGAGCCCGAGGGAATCTCGGGTAGTCATCGCGGACCCGCTGGATGACCCGCGCGGACCACCCGTCCTCACGCTAGCTCCCCCGTGTCGAGGCCACCGCGGGCCCGGGGTCTCGACGAGACCGTCAGATCGACGCGCGCCCTCGGCACACCTCTCCCGTGCGGAGGTTCCTGGCTCGCGCCACGAAGCGATCCGTGCCCGGCCGGTCGCTGGTGTGCCTCTCCACCTCGAACGATCCGCTCGGAGGCCTGGTCTCGCGGGTGCCCTTGAAGAACCGCGTCCCGTTGTGCTTCATGACCAACCGCCGGGTACGACTACCACATCGAGATCCGAGGTAGCCGTCCGCCGACTGCTCGGCCATCATGGGCCGAAGCGCGCCAGGGCGCGTGCCTTGCCGGAGTCGGAAGAGATGTTCTCCACCCACCAAGACCCGGGTTTGCCCACGAGGATCGCGTCCACGAGCAACGCGACCGTGGTTGGTAGCAGGACAATCACGAAGATCATCCCAACCAAGAGGTCCGGAAAACTTTCGTCCACGATCCAATCCCAGCCTCGTAGGGCGCCTAGATTGATCCAGGCGGCAAGGGCCACGACGAGCACCCCGAACAGCAGGCACCCACGTTTCCTCTTCAGGCCGCAGACAACGGTCGCCCCAAGATCGACGACGAGTGGGACCCACAACAGCATCCAGAGGTTGGGAGTCAACGTCGGCACCCCGCTTCAGACCCCTGTGGAATGTCAGACTTGAAGCGAACTCGGTGACCACTTCGATGAGCATCGTCAGGCTCGTTGCACCTCGACAGTCCACGCGCACGTATCGGGGCAGTCATAAGGGCACGCACCTCGCACAAGGAGGCAGTGGCTGATTCACGACTTTTAACTCTGGCAGGAAAGCAGGTGGGCTTCAAGGGGCCTCGCCAGGTCTTGATGAAGCGTGCGGAGACCTCACGTGATCAAGGCTGGAAGTGAATAGGCCCTCTGACCTGGGATGATCCTGCGCGCCGGGAGGGATTCGAACCCCCGTCCCGCTGCTTAGAAGGCAGCCGCTCTGTCCCCTGAGCTACCGGCGCTGCCACCAGTGTAGATGCGAGAAGGCGGCCGTGGTGGGCAGACTATCCACATGACCAGGACGGCGG
>DATKBL010000186.1:0-3248 GCA_035513995.1 Actinomycetota bacterium | reverse complement strand
CCGACATCGCCTTGCTCACCTTCAGCCCGGTCTCCTGGAGGCGGCGGGGGACGCGCACGGACCAGCCCTTGTCGCGGAAGTGGCGCTTCAGCTCACCGACGATCGTGGCGGTGGCGTAGGTCGAGAACTTGACCTCGCGGTGGAGGTCGAAGCGGTCGATCGCCTTCAGCAGCCCGATCATCGCGACCTGGGTCAGGTCCTCCACGGGCTCGCCCCGTCCCTGGAACCGTCGCGCGAGGTATTCGGCGAGGGCGCGGAACTGCTCGACCAGCTCGTCCCTCACGGCAGGGTCCTCCCCGCGCCGCTGGAACAGCTCGACCTCGCGCTCCTGGTCAGCCATGGCTGAGGGCTCTCTTGGTGAAGCGGAGGAGGGGGCCTCCGTCGAGGCCGAACGAGGCGTCGTCGGTAAGGCCCGTGAGGACCTGCCAGGTGAGGGATCCGTCGAAGCCGTCCGGCGGCCAGGGCACGTCGGGCGCGTCGGTCGACGCGGTGACCTCGATGCCGTTCGGCTGCGCGAGCACCTCGATGCGCAGGACGGTCCCCCCGGTGGTGAGGAGGTGCGCGACGGCCTCGTCGACCGCGATCTTCAGGTCCTCGATGCTGTCGAGGGGGAGGTCGAGGCGTGTGGCGACCGAGGCCACGACGCTTCTGAGTACGTGCGCGTGCTCCGGCCTCGGAGGGACCTCGACGACGACGGGGGAGGGCATGCGGTCGGTCACGGACCGCCTATACTACAGGCCGCCGCCGATGCGATGAGGTGAGGATCCATCGACCTGACCCTGGAAGTTCGAATCGAAGACGGGACCCCCGTGCTGGAGGTCAACGGCGAGGTTGACATCTACACCGCGCCGAAGCTCCGAGAGAAGCTCATCGAGCTGATCGACGCGGGCAACGATCGCGTGGTCGTCGATCTCGAGGGCGTCGGCTTCATGGACTCCACGGGCCTCGGGAGCCTCGTGGCGGGCCTGAAGAGGATCCGCGAGAAGGACGGGGAGCTCGCGATCGTCTGCACCAGCGGGCCCGTCCTGAAGGTCCTGGGCATCACCGGCCTGGACCGGGTGTTCCCCGTGCACGACTCCGTCGGCAGCGCGCTGGGCTGAAAGGGTGGCCGAGGAGCGGTTCTCGCTGAGGGTTCCCGCGGCGGCGGCCTACGTCGGGACGGCCCGCATCTTCGGGGGGGCCATCGCCCGGCAGGTGGGCCTGTCCGAGGACGACGTTGACGACGTGAAGCTGGCGATCTCGGAGGCCTGCGCGGCCGGCGTCCGCGAAGACGGAGACGGCACGATCGGCCTCGTCGCCGAGCGGGACGGGGCGATCCTCGCGTTCGAGATCGTCGGTGAGGACATCCCGCCGCCCCTCTCAGACGACCTGGTCGCGACGCCCGAGTCCTTCCGACGAAGCGTCGGGTACGATGTGATCCGCTCGCTCTTCCCGGACGCCGCGATCCTGAGCGAGGGCGATCGCTCGGGCCGGATCCGGTTCGCGGTGCCGATCGGCGGGTGAGGCTTCCGCTTACGGGGTATGTAACGAGGGGTCATGGTGGATGTACAGGAGGCGGAAGTGAGGTTGCTCCTCCCCCCCACCCCGGATTCTCCGGCCGCCGCGCGCGACGCGATGGCCCAGTTCGAGGGGCGTGTTGAGGGGGAGGTCCTGGAGAACCTCCGGCTGATGGTCAGCGAGCTCGTGACGAACAGCTACAGGCACGCCGCCATGCGCAGCGAGGACCGCCTCGAGGTGCGGGCCCAGCTCCGTGACGGGGTGCTCCGCCTCGAGGTCGAGGATCCGGGGGCCGGCTTCGCCGCTCCGGACGACCTCGATACCCACGCCGAGTCGGGGTGGGGCCTGTATCTCGTGGATCACATCGCGGACCGGTGGGGTGTCAACCGCGGCCCGGTGACCGAGGTATGGGCCGAGATGGACGTGCGCTGAGCTTCGCCCCGCGCTTGGTTGGGTAGGACTCTCGCCGATGTCCGGAGAGCACAGACTGGTCGCCACCTTCAGAGAGGTGAAGCGGGCCCGCGACGCCATCCTCGCCCTCGAGCGGGAGGGGATCGAGGGCTCGAACGTGACCCTGGAGAGCGGAGAACGCGATCGCCCCCCGGTGGAAACGACCGACACCAGGGGCCAAGATCGCCAGCTCGCTGGGGACGTGGGCAAGAGGGTCGCCGTCGCAGCCCTGCTGGGGACCGTCGCCGGCGCGCTCCTGGGGCTCGCTCTCGGGCTCCTGGCGTTCTCGGGGTCGGGCGTGTGGGCCTCCGCCATCGGCGGAGGCATCGCGGGCGGAGCCGTGGGCGGAGTAATCGGCGGCGTCTCCGGCCTCGGCACAAGCGGCGCCTGGCAGCGAGCCCACGCCGAGGTCCGGGAGGACAGCGTCGTGGTCGCCGTCCGGCACACGGACCCCGGGATCGTGGACGCCGCGGAGCGTACCCTCCGACAGCACGAGCCCGGCGGCCTGGAGCGCTACGACTCCGAGGGCCACCGGGTCTCCTAGGCGACCCGCTCCCGTTTGCCGCACCCGGGGCGGGGTAGACCTCGAACCGGAGGTGATGTGGTGATGATCGACCGTCTCCAAGATCGATTCGACTTCGATACGGAGGACACGATCTCGAGTATCCGCGACCGGTACGACGACGCACGAAAGCGGTTCATGCGCGCGCTCCCCAAGGAGCGACAGCGGAGAGAGCGTCGAGCCAGGATCCTGGCCTTCGCGGGCGGCGTGGCCGTAGGGGCGCTCGCGGCGTTCCTTCTCGACCCGCTGCTGGGCCGAACCCGGCGCGCGAGGCTCGCCGACCAGGCGGCCGCGAGTGGCCGCGACGCCCTCGAGGGAGTCGAACGGCTGGGTCGGCGGATGGCCTCGGACGTCGAGGGCCGCGTGCAGGCCGCCCGCTACGGCACCGAGGGCTACGATGCGCCGAACGACGTCACGCTCGCCCGGAAGGTCGAGAGCGAGCTCCTCGGACGCCCCGACGTTCCGAAGGGGTCGGTGCTCGTGAGCGTGGAGCAGGGGCGGGTGGTGCTGCGGGGCCGGGTCGACCGTCCTGAGCTGCGCGACGACCTTACCCGACTGGTGCTGGCCACTGACGGTGTCGACGAGGTCGAGAACCTCGTCCACCTGCCCGGGGAGTCGTCCGAGACCACCGAGGAGGTCCGGCGGCTGGCGCGCTGAGGCGGGGCAGCGAAAGGGGCCGCGCTATGCGCGGCCCCTTTTCGTCGAGAGAGGGAGGTCTCCCGCGGTCGGTTGTGCCCCC
>DATKBL010000185.1:0-2273 GCA_035513995.1 Actinomycetota bacterium | reverse complement strand
GGCCGGCGACGACCTCGAGCCCGGGTACGCGCGGGTGGCCGAGCGCGTCTGGGGCGAGACCGACCTGCCGCTCGCGGTGCTGTGCAACATGGCGAGCGCGATCGGCCCCGAGTCGGCCGAGCAGCTCCGGGCCGCCGGGGTTCCGGTCCTCGAAGGGACCGACACCGGCCTGGCCGCATTCCGTATCCTCTTCGCCCTTCGGGATCATCGGGACCTGCCGGCGCCGCAGGCGCCCTCGCTTCCGCCGGACGAGGTCCGGGAGCGGTGGCGCGCTCGACTGGGGTTAAGCGATCCCTGGACCGAGGCCGAGGGGCTGCGGCTCCTGGCCGACTACGGCCTGCCGGTCGTGGAGTTCCGCGAGGCGACGACCGAGGATCAGGCCGTGGCGGCCGCCTCGGAGCTGGGCTACCCGGTCGTCCTGAAGACGGCGACTCCCGACGGGGGCCACAAGTCGGATCGAGACGGCGTGCGCTTGACGCTCTCGAGCGAGGAAGCCGTACGCGAGGCCCACCGCGATCTCGCCGAGCGCCTCGGGCCCGACGTGCTGGTTGCGAGGCAGGTCCCCGAGGGCGTGGAGCTGGCGCTCGGGGTCGTGCGCGACGAGCAGTTCGGGCCCCTCGTGCTCGTGGCGGCCGGAGGCGTCCTCGTGGAGGTACTGGACGACCGGCGGCTGGCCCTGCCGCCCCTCGGCGCCGCCGGGGCGCGCCGGCTGGTGGACGGCCTCGCGGCGCGGAGCCTCCTCGACGGGGTCAGGGGGAGGCCGCCGGTCGACGTGGCCGCGGTCGTGGAGGCCCTGGTGAGGCTCTCCGCGCTCGCCTCCGACCTCGGCGACGCCCTCGACGCCCTCGACGTCAACCCGCTCATCGCCGGCCCGAACGGCTGCGTGGCCGCCGACGCGCTCGTCATCCCTCGCCGAGACGCCGGTACGCCCTGAAGGACTCGATCGTGAAGCGCTTCGGGTACGGCCCTGCGGGGTCGCCGAACCCGTAGATCCCGAGCATGAGCTGCATCGGGTACCGCGGGGACTGATCGACCGTCCGCGCCGGCCTTCCATCCACGAAGAACGTCACTCGCTCCGGCGTCCACTCGGCCGCGTACTCGTGAAGCTCGCGCACGTCGATCGCGAGCGCGACCTCCTTGAAGTCGTCCTCGATCGCCGGATCCCCGAACGGATGCACGCCCATCCCGATCGCCGCGGAGTCTCGCTCGACGTTCCTTCCGAAGATCTCGAAGACGCAGATCTCCGCCGAGCGCTCCGGCCGGTCCTCGTAGCCGATCATCCACAGCGCCACCATGCAGCCGGGATCGTCGAGCGCGGCCGCGCGCAGGGAGAAGACCCCGTATCGAGGCGTGTACAGGGCCGCGCTCTCCTGGGCCTCCCTCACGACCGCCTCGGGGTGGAAGCGATGCTGGCCGATACGGCTCCCGACCGGCCCCGCGAGGACGCCGGTCTGCAGCGAGGACACGCGGGTCAGCCCGTCGAGCTCCGGGCACCACGGCTCCTGGTCCTCCTCGATCAGGAGGTGGAGATCGTCGCCCGAGAGCTCGTACCGGGCGGTCGAGGCCTCCCTCGAGCTCCACTGCGGCAGATAGTGGGGGAGCCAGAGCGATCGATCGAGATCGTCGCCCTCGAAGGAGTCCTCGACGTCGAGCTCGTAGCCCTCGAGGACCTCCTCGAGGCGCATCAGGCGCCGCCCGGCCACCCCGTGATCGAGCCCGGGCCGCGCTTCCGAAGCTCGTTGCCGATCACGAGCCGTTGGATCTCCGAGGTGCCCTCCCAGATCCGGTCGACCCGCAGCTCGCGCCACAGCCGCTCGACGGGCTGCTCGCGCATGTAGCCGCGGCCGCCATGGATCTGCACGGCTCGGTCGAGCACCCGACCCGCGGTCTCCGAGCACACGAGTTTGGCTACGGCGGCCAGCCCGTGCAGCTCGGTGCGGCCGATCCCGCCGCGCGCCCCCTGCCAGGCCACCCGGTAGAGGAGCGCCTTGGCCGCCGAGATCTCGGCCGCCATGTCGGCCAGCGCGAACTCCACCGCCTGGAAGTCGAGGATCGGCCGGCCGAACTGGACCCGACCCTTCGCGAAGTCGAGCGAGAGCTCGAGCGCGCGGATCGAGGCGCCGACCGTCCGGGCCCCGATCATGAGGCGCTCCTCGACGAACCAGTCCTTCGTCAGCTCGTAGCCGCCGCCGACCTCACCGAGCACGCTCTCCGGCCCCAGCCTGACGTCGTCGAAGGCGAAGATGGGGTGCTCGAACACGAACGTGTGCATG
>DATKBL010000184.1:0-3204 GCA_035513995.1 Actinomycetota bacterium | reverse complement strand
GATCATCCCGAGCGGGCCGCGCGGGAGGCGGCCGACTCGGGAGCCGATGTCGTGGTCGCGCTGGGCGGGGACGGGCACGTGAGCGCGTGCGCGAACGCGCTGATCGGCACCGGCACCGCGCTGTCCATCATCCCCACGGGGACCGGGAACGACTTCGCCCGGCGCCTCGGGTTCGACCACCGGCGCCCGCTCCGCTCGATCGGTCTCCTCGAGCTCGGCGCGCGCCGCTCGGTGGACTCGGTGCTGGCCGAGGGGCCGGGCTGGGCCCGTCACTACGTCTGCGTCGCCGGTGCCGGGTTCGACTCCGAGACGAACGCCGTGGCCAACACCATGCGCCGCCTGCGGGGGACCGCGAGGTACGTGGTCGCGCTGATGAGGACGCTGAGGACCTTCCGTCCCGCCGAGTTTCGAATCGTCACCGAGGACGAAGATCTGCGCCTCGACGCGATGATGGTCGCCGTGGCGAACGCCGCGTCCTACGGCGGAGGGATGATGGTCTGCCCGGACGCGCTCGTAGACGACGGCGTGCTGGACCTGTGCGTGGTGGGCGCGATGTCGCGGCGGAGCTTCGTGGCGGCGTTCCCCAGCGTGTACCGGGGGACCCACGTCACGCACCCCGATGTGACGATGCTGCGCTCGCGCAGCGTGACCCTCGAGTCCTCCCGCCCGTTCGACGTGTACGCGGACGGTGAGCGTTTCGGGCCGCTGCCCGCGACGTTCACCGTGGAGCCCCGGACCCTGGAGGTGATCGCCCCGTGACCGACGTCGTCTTCATCCACGCGTTCCCCGTCGACGCCTCGATGTGGGAGCGTCAGGTAGCCGACCTCGCCGGCGAGGCGAGCGCCCTCGCGCCGAATCTTCCCGGCTTCGGAAGGGAGCCGCCGCCGGAGGGACCGCTCACCGTCGGGGCGATGGCCGACGCCGTGGCCGCGGCGATGGATCGGCGCGGGCTCGAGCGCGCCGTGATCGCCGGCTGCTCGATGGGCGGCTACGCGGCCTTCGAGATGTGGCGCCGCCACCGCGGCCGGGTCGCGGGGCTCCTCCTGGTGGACACGAGGGCCGAGCCCGACGACGACGAGGGCCGGCGGAAGCGCCTCGAGCTGGCCGAGAAGGTCCGCGAGCAGGGGAGTGAGGTCGTGGTGGAGAGCCCTCCGCCCCTGCTCTCTCCCGGTGCCCCCGCCGACCTGTGGAAGCGGGTGAAGGAGTGGATCGCCCGCCAGCCGGCCGATTCGATCGCTTGGGCGGCGCTGGGGATGGGCGAGCGGCCGGACTCGCGACCCGACCTCCCGGCGATCGACGTCCCGACCACGGTGGTGGTGGGCTCGGAGGACACCCTCACGCCCCCGCGGCTCTCGGAGGCGATGGCCGAGCAGATCCCGGGCGCGGAGCTGGTCGTGTTGGAGGGCGCCGGCCACCTCTCGAACCTCGAGGATCCCGAGGGCTTCCTGGAGGCCGTGCGAGGGCTCCTGCGCCGCACCTGACCGGACCGCGTGGGAGGATGGAGGCGATGGACCCCGAACGCTTCGCCTCCCGCTACCCGTTTCCGCTGGACGACTTCCAACGGCGGGCGATCGACGCGCTCGCCCTCGGCGATTCGGTCCTCGTGGCGGTCCCCACCGGCTCGGGCAAGACAGTCGTCGCCGAGTACGCGATCGATCAGGCGCTGTCGCGCGGCCGCAAGGCCTTCTACACGACGCCGCTGAAGGCGCTCTCGAACCAGAAGTACGGCGACTTCGTGGCCAAGTACGGGGCGGCGGAGGTGGGCCTGCTCACCGGCGACAACTCGATCAACTCCGAGGCCCCGGTCGTGGTGATGACCACGGAGATCCTCCGCAACATGCTCTACGCGCAGAGTTCCACCCTGCGCGAGCTCGAGGTCGTGGTGATGGACGAGGTGCACTACCTCCAAGACCCGTACCGCGGACCGGTGTGGGAGGAGATCCTGATCCACCTCGACCTCGTGGTCTCGGTCGTGGCGCTCTCGGCCACCGTGTCGAACGCGGAGGAGTTCGGGGAGTGGCTGACCACGCTCCGCGGGGCCACACGAGTCATCGTGGAGGAGCGGCGGCCGGTGCCGCTCGATCACCTCTACATGACCGGTCGCGAGCTGCACCCCATGCACGCCGAGCAGGACGGCCATCTCACCCCCAACCCCTACCTCGTGTCGCTCTCGCAGCGGGAGCTCCGCGTGAAGGAGTACCGGCGCCGCGGCGACGGCCGGCGCCAGTACGAGCCTCGCGGCCGTCCTCGAGAAGGCCACCGGCGGGTCTACGTCCCGCGGCGCGAGGAAGTCGTCCAGGCGCTCGACCGCGAGGACATGCTGCCCGCGATCTACTTCGTCTTCTCGCGCGCGGGGTGCGACCGGAGCGTGCAGTACGTCGTCGAGGCGGGCATCCGGCTCACCAGCCCCGAGGAGGAGAAGAGGATCCGTGAGTTCCTCGAGATGCGGACCGCGTGGATGGACGAGGACGACCTCCAGACGCTCGGCTTCTACGAGCTGCGCGAGGCGTTGGCCGCCGGGGTGGCCGCCCACCACGCGGGGATGCTGCCGGTGTTCAAGGAGGCGGTGGAGGAGCTCTTCGCCCGCGGGCTGGTCAAGGTGGTCTTCGCCACCGAGACGCTCTCGCTGGGCATCAACATGCCGGCCCGCACGGTCGTGATCGAGGACCTCTTCAAGTTCACCGGCGAGCGCCACGAGGTGCTGACGCCGGGCGAGTACACGCAGCTCACCGGGCGCGCCGGTCGCCGCGGCATCGACGAGAAGGGCTACGCGGTGGTGCTGCACCAGCGCCAGGTCGAGTTCGAGCGCGTGGCCGGCCTGGCCAGCCAGCGAACCTACGAGCTCACGTCGTCGTTCCGGCCCTCCTACAACATGACCGTGAACCTCGTTCGCAACTACACCCTCGAGGAGGCGCGTCACCTCCTGAACTCCTCGTTCGGGCAGTTCCAGGCCGACCGGGCGGTGGTCGCCCTGGAACGAGAGGTCGAGCGCGATCGTGCGGGGCTGGAGGGCTACCGCGAGCGCCTCGTCTGCGACGTCGGCGACTTCGAGGAGTACTGGGGGCTGCTCGAGGAGGCGGAGGACCTCCGCCGCGAGGCCAACCGCACCGAGCAGCGGGAGCGGCAGGAGGAGATCAAGGACGCGCTCGGCAAGCTCCGCCCCGGAGACGTGATCTTCGTCCCTCGCGCTCGCCGGCGTGGCCT
>DATKBL010000183.1:0-19097 GCA_035513995.1 Actinomycetota bacterium | reverse complement strand
CCCTCGATCTCCGCTCGCTGCTTCTCGAGTTGGTCCACCTCGCCGCGGAGCTTCGAGCGGTCCTCCTCGAGCTCGGCCCGGTGGGTGTCGATCGAGGCGCGCTCATGCTCGAGCGTCTCGCGCAGGTCCTCGAGGGCCTTCCGCTGCTCGTCGTGCGTCCCCTCCTTCTCGAGGATCGTCTGCCGCTCGGCGTCCAGGGTGCGGAGCCGCTCCTCGAGGGTCCTCTCGCGCTGCTCGAGGAGGCCCGTCTGTTCGTCGAGCGATCGGCTCTGCTCCTCCATCGCGCGCTCCCGAACCCCGACCGCCGCGGCCTGCTCCTCGACGGCCCGCTGCTGCTCGGCCAGGACGGCCAGGTCGCTCGCGCTCGCCTCTCCCTGCTCCCCCACGGTCTTCGCGTGCTCCCGCTCGAGCGTGCGGAGGCGCTCCTCCGTCCGCTTGAGGGACTCGCGCGTGGTCCACTGGTCGGTGACGTTTCGGGCGCTCCAGAACAGGTGCGTGCACGCTCCCTGCTCGTCGAAGATCGGCGTGAGCGCCGCGTCGAGCACGATATCGGCGTCCCCCACCCTGAGGTGCTCCTCGTAGCGGATCAGCCCCTTGCGCTTCGTGGCCTCCTCGTAGCGCTGTCCAAACCGCGCCAGGACGTCCGGCGGAAGGATCTGCTCGATCACCAGCCCCTGGACGGCCGCGAGGCTGGGGGCGGTGGGGAAGGAGCTGATCGCGGTCTGGCAGCGGAGAAAGCCGTCGCCGCTCAGCTGGAGCATGAGGATGACGTCGGGCGTCTCATGGAAGACGCGCACGATCAAGCCGCCCGCGACCTTGGGCGGCGCGTCGGTTCCGGGGGTCGAGCCCCCGAGCCCGGGTCCCTCGCGCTGCATCAGCCTCGACCTTTCGTCCGAACGCTCCTTCGGGAGCCTCCGTTCCTCTATCGGTCGCTCGGGGGACCGAGTGAAGTCGCCGTGTGAGCAGCGCGAACGGGATGCCGAGAGGGAGCGCGGTACACTCGCGCCCATGACGATGCCGTCCGCGTACGAGCCCTCGGAGGTCGAGGGACGCCTGTACCGCTCGTGGGTGGCGCGAGGGTACTTCCACGCGGAGCCGGACGACCGACGCGAGCCCTTCTGCATCGTGCTCCCGCCCCCCAACGTCACGGGCGCGCTCCACATCGGCCACGCGCTGGATCACACGATCCAGGACGTGCTGGTTCGACGCCGGCGGATGCAGGGGTACGCGGCCCTGTGGCTCCCCGGCACGGATCACGCGGGCATCGGGACGGAGGTCCTCGTCGCCCGTCAGCTCCTCGCCGAGGGCGTCGACAAGCGGGAGATCGGCCGGGAGGTGTTCGTCGAGCGCGTCTGGGAGTGGAGGGAGCGCTACGGAGACCGGATCGTCGAGCAGATGAAAGCCCTGGGCAACTCCTGCGACTGGGACCGGCTGCGCTTCACGATGGATGAGGGGCTCCAGCACGCGGTCCGCGTGGCGTTCGTCCGCCTGTACGAGGACGACCTGATCTACCGGGGGGAGCGGATCATCAACTGGTGCCCCACGGACCAGACCGCGCTGTCCGACTCGGAGGTCGAGCACGAGTCGGTCGAGGGCGAGCTGATCACCTTCCGTTATCCCTTGGGCGACGGCGACGGGTACGTGGACGCGGCCACGACGCGCGTCGAGACCATGCTCGGCGACACGGGCATCGCCGTCCACCCCGACGACACGAGGTACGCGAGCCTCGTGGGGAGGTCGGTGCGTCATCCCCTCGACGGGCGGAAGCTGCCGATCGTCGCCGACGCCGCCGTGGACCCCGCGTTCGGGACCGGGGCGGTCAAGGTGACGCCGGCCCACGACCCGAACGACTTCGAGATCGCCGAGCGGAGGGGGCTCGAGGCCCGGAACATCCTCGAGGCTGACGCCACGCTGAACGATCTCGTGCCGGAGGAGTTCCGCGGCCTCGACCGGTACGAGGCGAGACGCGCCGTACGGGATCGGCTCGACGAGCTTGGCCTCCTCGTCGAGGAGGAGCGCCCGTATGTCCACTCGGTCGGCCACTGTTACCGCTGTCGCTCCGAGATCGAGCCCTGGCTCTCGGGGAAGCAGTGGTTCGTAAAGGTCGAGCCGCTGAAGGGCCCGGCGATGGAGGCGGCCGAAGCGGGCAAGCTCACGTTCTTTCCGGCCCGCTGGCGGGATCGCTACCTGGAGTGGCTCGAGGGGCTCCGCGACTGGAACATCTCCCGGCAGCTCTGGTGGGGCCACCGGATCCCGGTCTGGTACTGCCCGAAGGGGCACGAGTTCGCGTCGGTCGAGGACCCGGACGCCTGCGCCGAGTGCGGGAGCACCGAGATCGAGCAGGACCCCGACGTCCTCGACACGTGGTTCTCCTCCCAGCTCTGGCCGTTCTCGACGCTGGGGTGGCCGGAGGACACCGAGGACCTCCGGTACTTCTACCCGACGTCGGTCCTGGTGACCGGCTACGAGATCCTCTACCTCTGGGTGGCCCGGATGGTCATGGCCGGCATCCGCCTCGCCGGCGACGTGCCCTTCCACGACGTGGTGATCCACGGCCTCGTCCGAGACGCTCAGGGCCGCAAGATGTCCAAGTCGCTGGGGAACGTGATCGACCCGCTGGACATGATCGAGCGGTATGGGGCCGACGCCTTGCGGTTCTCGCTCTCGCGGATGGCCTCGCCTGAGCAGCAGAACCTCCCCCTGTCCGAGGATCAGATCGAGGCCGGGAAGCACTTCGCGAACAAGCTCTGGAACGCGGCTCGCCTGGTCCGCACCAACCTCGAGGGCGACGCTCTCGAGCTCCCGCCTTCAGCGCGGCTGACGGTGATCGACCGGTGGCTGCTCTCGCGGGCCGAGGCGTGCCGCCAGGAGGTGGACGCGGCGATCGAGACCTACCGGTTCGCCGACGCCGCGCAGGCTCTGTATCGCTTCCTCTGGTCCGAGTACTGCGACTGGGGCCTCGAGATGGCGAAGCCGCGGCTCTACGAGGGCTCCGCGGAGGACCGGCAGGACGCCTCCTCGGTCCTGGCCTGGATCCTGGAGCGCACCCTGCGCCTCCTCCACCCGATCATGCCGTTCGTCACCGAGGAGATCCGGCAGCGGTTCGTGGGGGAGGGGTCGATCGTGATCGCCCCCTGGCCGGAGCCGATGCCCGACCATCGCGACGGGGCAGCGGAGGGCCGCGTCGGCTTCGCGATGGACCTGGTCACGGCCGTGCGCCGCTTCCGCAGCGATCACCGTGTCCCTCCGGCGCTCGAGCTCCGGGTGGGGGTGGAGGGCGACGACGCCCAGCGGGAGATCCTGGGCACCCTGTCCGAGGAGGTGCGCAGGCTGGCGCGGATCGGCTCTCTCCTGACTCGAGGGGCCGACCTCCCGCCGTCGGGCGCCGCTCGTCTCCACGTGCAGGGAGCCGAGGTCCTCATCCCGCTGGAAGGTGTTCTCGATCCCGAGGCCGAGTGCGAGCGTCTGCGCGGCCGGCTCGAGGCCATGGCCGGCGAAGCCGAGAAGGCCGAGCGGAAGCTGGCCAACGAGGGGTTCGTGACGAAGGCCCCGGCCGAGGTCGTGGAGGAGCAGCGCCGCAGGCTGGGCCAGCTCAAGGAGGAGGAGGCGGCCCTCCGCGAGCAGCTCGACGAGCTGGGCTGCGGCTGACCGCATGCGGTTCGAGGAGGCCGTCGCCGACCTGGATGCACGGAGCGAGGGGAGGATGATCCCCACCCTCGACCGGATCCGACAGGTCGTCGACCTGATGGGCAACCCCCAGCACGTCTATCCAACGGTCCACGTGGCCGGCACCAACGGGAAGACCACGACCACCCGCCTCATCGAGCGTGTCCTGTGCGCGAGCGGCGTCTCCGCCGGCGCGCTGACCTCGCCGCACCTCGAGAACGTCCGCGAGCGCCTGACCCTCTGCGGCGACCCGATCGAGGAGCAGGAGTTCGCGGAGACCTACGCGCACCTTCGGCTCTTCCTCGAGGAGGTGGATCGGAAGGGCGAGCGGGTCACCTACTTCGAGACCCTCGCCGCCCTCGCCGCCCTGTGGTTCGCCGACAAGCCGGTGGAGGTCGGGGTCTTCGAGGTGGGGATGGGCGGCTCGTGGGACGCGACGAACGTGATCCGCTCCGAGGTCGCGGTGGTGACGCCGATCGGGCTCGACCACCCCGAGCTCGGCAGCACGATCGAGGAGGTGGCGGGCGAGAAGGCCGGCATCCTGAAGGAGGGGACCACGGCCGTGGTGCGGGAGCAGCGCCCCGAGGCTCGGGCCGTCCTGGAGGCGCGCGCGGCCGAGGTCGGCGCCACCCTGCTCCACGAGGGGGAGGACTTCGGCGTCCCCGTGCGAGACCTCGCCGTGGGCGGACAGCGCCTGGCGATCCGCGGCCTCCGCGGCGAGTATCGGGGGCTGACGCTCCCGCTCCACGGGGAGCACGCGGCCCGGAACGCGGCCGCCGCGGTCGCCGCGGCCGAGCTGGTGCTCGATCGTGAGGTCGGGGCCGAGGCGGTGCGCGAGGCGCTGGCCGGCGCGAGCTCTCCCGGCCGCGTCGAGGTCCTCTCGCGCCACCCGCTCATCGTTCTCGACGGGGCCCACAACCCCGACGGCGCCGCCGCGCTGGCCGCCGCGCTGGGGGAGGCCTTCATCTGGGAGCGGCTGTTCCTCGTGCTGGCCGTCCTCGACACGAAGGACGCCGACGGCATCGCGGCGGCGCTGGCCCCGCGCACGACCTCGGCCTTCGTCGGTGCCTCGAGCCATCCCCGGGCCATGGACCCGGACCGGCTGACCGCCGTCGCCGAGCGGGCGGGCATCCCGGCGATCGCGCACGCCACGGTCGACGCGGCGCTCGACGCGGCCGAGGCCGCCGCGGGGCCGGACGACCTCATCGTGGTGACAGGCTCTCTGTACACTGTCGCGGACGCGCGACCCCGGTACCTGAAAGGCTGAGATGTCCACCCAGGAGACGCTCGTGATCGCCAAGCCCGACGCCGTCCGGCGACGGCTCGTCGGCGAGATCCTTCGGCGGATCGAGGAGAAGGAGCTCCGCATCACCGAGCTCCTGATGATGCGCATCGACGCGGACCTCGCCGGGCGCCACTACGAAGAGCACCGGGAGAAGCCGTTCTTCGAGGAGCTCGTGGGGTTCATCACCTCGGGGCCGGTCGTCGTCGCGAAGGTCGAGGGCGAGGACGCGGTGACCGTCGTACGCGAGCTGATGGGGCCGACGGATCCCGCCGACGCACCCCCCGGCACGATCCGGGGGGACTACGGCGAGGTGATCACCGAAAACCTCGTCCACGGCAGCGACTCTCCCGAGAGCGCCAAGCGCGAGCTCGACCTCTTCTTCGACTGACGCCGTGAGCAGGTCCCACCCTTCGGGCGGGGCGGCCCTATAATCCCGGTCACGGGGGAGGGGCACCGGATGGAGAGGTTCGCATGGCCATCTCGGTTGCTCCGAAGACGCGGGTGGGCGCCCGCCTGAAGGAAGCTCGAGCCCGTCGAGGCGCGTCCGTCGACGACGCCGCCCTCCACACGCGCATCAAGCCCAGGTTCCTGCGCGCGCTGGAGGCCGACGCACCTCCGTCGGCGTTCCGCGCGCCGGTCTACGCACGGGCGTTCCTCCGCGAGTACGCGAGCTTCCTCGGGCTCGACCCCGAGCCGCTCGTCTCCGACTACGCCTCCACCCACGGGATCGAGGGCGCCGAACCGATCCGGCTGCCCCGGCCCGTGGAAAGAAGATTGCGGCCGAAGCTGATCGCCACGATCCTCTGGCTGTGCTCGCTGGGGGTGCTCGGGAGCCTCGTCGTGGTCTCCGCGCGCAGCGTCGACCGGCCGGTCCCTCCGGCGCCCCTGCCGGCCGAGACCTCGCCCCCTGAGGCCCCCGCCGTCGTGCCCCCGCCGTCCGAGGAAGTGATCGCGCTGCGCCTGCGGGTGAAGGACGCGAAGACCTGGCTCCGCGTGGTGGCGGACGGCGAGGTGCTCGAGCAGGGTGTCCGGCGGCCGGGCTTCGTCGAGACCTTCCGCGCGGATCGGAGGATCCGACTCGAGGTCGCCGACGCCGGCGCGGTCCGGCTCCGGCTCGGCGGCGAGCCCCTCGGGGCTCCCGGCGCGTCTGGCGTCACCTACCGCGCGGCCTTCGTGCTGGTGGACGGCGACGTCGAGGTGCGGAGGCCCTGACCGCTCTCAGATCCTGCGGAGCGCGAGCACCGCGTTCTGTCCCCCGAAGCCGAACGCGTTGGAGAGCGCCAGCCTGACGTCCCCCTTCCGCGCCTCGTTCGGCACGTAGTCGAGATCGCACTCCGGGTCGGGCGTCTCGTGGTTGATCGTGGGAGGGATGACGCCGTCCCCGATCGCGAGCGCGGCGGCGGCGGCCTCGGCGGCGCCGGCCGCTCCCACCATGTGCCCGGTCATCGACTTCGTGGACGAGACCGCGACCTTGTAGGCGTGATCCCCGAAGGACTTCTTGATCGCCCGGGTCTCGGCCGCGTCGTTCAGCGGCGTCGAGGTGCCGTGGGCGTTGATGTAGTCGACCGCCTCTGCCGGCTCCCCCGCGTCGGTCAGCGCCATCTGCATCGCGATCACTGCGCCGGAGCCCTGCGGCTCGGGCTGGGTGATGTGGAACGCGTCTGCGGAGGTCCCGTAGCCGGCCACCTCAGCGTAGATGGTGGCGCCGCGCGTCCGGGCTCGCTCCTCGTCCTCGAGGACGAGTACGCACGCGGCCTCCGAGATCACGAACCCGTCACGCCCGGCGTCGAAGGGTCGGGACGCCCGCTCCGGGTCGGGGTTCTTCGAGAGCGCCTGCATCTGGGCGAAGGCGGCCAGGGCCAGCGGCGTGATGGCGGCCTCCGTGCCGCCGGCAAGCGCCAGATCGGCCATCCCGTGCTTGATGTAGCGATACCCCTCGCCGACCCCGTGGGCGCCCGCCGCGCATGCCGTGGTGATGCAGGCGTTGGGTCCGGTGAAGCCGAACTCCATCGCCACGGTCCCGGTCGCGGCGTTGGCCATCATCGCGGGGACCGTGAAGGCGGAGACCCGCCCCGGCCCCCGCTCGTTGAGGATCTTGATCTGCTCCTCCATGGAGCGGAGACCACCCACGCCCGTGGAGACGACGACGGCCGCGCGCTCGGGGTCGATCGGGGGCTCACCCGCGTCCTCCCAGGCCAGCTTGGCCGCGGCCACGGCGAGGTGCACGGCCCGGTCGGTTCGCTTGGCGGCCTTGCGGTCCATCCAGTCGGCGGGCTCGAAGCCCTTGACCTCTCCGCCGATCCGCACGGGGTGCTCCGAGGCGTCGAAGAGCGTGACCTCCCCGATGCCCGATCGTCCCGAGACGAGGGCGTCCCAGAACGCCTCGCGCCCGACGCCGACGGGAGTGACAGGCCCGATGCCGGTGATGACGACCTTCCGCTCGGGCACCTACGCGGACACCCCCAGCTTGGAGGCGGCGAGGTTGACCGCCTCCTTGACGGTCTTGACGCTCTCCATCTCCTCCTCGGGGATCTCGATGCCGAACTCCTCCTCGAGCGCGAGCACGGCCTCCACGAGGTCGAGGGAGTCCGCGTCGAGGTCGTCCTCGAAGCTGGCCTCCGGCGTCACCTCGTCCAGGTCCCGAGCGAGCTGCTCGGCCAGCACCTTGCGGACCCGCTCCTCGACCTCCTGTCGCTGCATGTCTTCCTCCTTGGTCGTTGTTCCGATCACCCTATGCGGTCATGCCGCCGTCCACCGGCAGCACCGCCCCGTTGACGTAGGAGGCCTCGTCGCTGGCGAGGAAGCCGATCGCGGCCGCGATCTCCTCGGGTCGCCCCGGCCTCCCCGCCGCGATGAGGCCCATCATGCGCTCGCGGGCCGCGTCGGTCACCTCCACGACGAGCGCCGTCTCCACGTACCCGGGGGCCACGGCGTTCACCGTGATGTCGCGCGTGCCGACCTCGCGGGCCAGCGAGCGTGTGAGCCCCAGCACGCCGGCTTTCGACGCGCTGTACGAGGCCTGCCCGGGGTTTCCCCGGAGCCCCGCGGCGGAGGAGATGAGGATCACGCGCCCCCACCGGGCGAGCTGCATACCACGGAGGGCCTCCCGGACGCAGAGGAAGACGCCGGTGAGGTTCACGTCGAGCGTCCTCCGCCATTCCTCCAGGGGGTACTTCACGGTAGGGCCGTCGCGCCGGACCCCGGCGTTGGCGACCAGCACGAGCGGGGCGCCGCGCCACTCCTTCACCTCGCGGAAGAGCCTTCGTACCTCGGCCTCGTCGGCGACGTTGGCCCCGAACGTCGCGGCCACGCCTCCGGCCTCCTCGATCAGCTCGGCCGTCTCCTTCGCCCCCGCGTCGTTGGAGCCGTACGCGCAGGCGACGGGCATCCCGCGCCTGGCCAGCTCGATCGCGGCGGCGCGGCCGAGGCCGCCTCCGGCCCCGGTCACGAGCGAGATGCGCTCGCTCATGCCTCCCCCGGCGGCTCCGCCGTCCAGCGGATCAGGTTCGCCCCCCAGGCCAGGCCGGCGCCGAAGGCCGCGGTGAGGACCAGGTCGCCCGGTCGGAGCAGGCCCTCCCGCCACGCGTGGTCGATCGCGATCGGCACCGAGGCCGCGGACGTGTTGCCCACCTCCGCGAGGTCGACGTAGACGCGCTCGGGCGGGAACGAGAGGCGCTCGGCGACGGATCGGATGATGCGGGCGTTGGCCTGGTGGGGGACGAGCATCGACACGTCGTCCAGCGCCAGCCCCGCCTTCTCGAGCAGCCGCCCCGCGACGTCGGACATCCCACGGACAGCTCGCTTGAACACCTCGCGCCCGTCGGCCATCCGCACGTAGTGCTCCCGGCGCGCGACGGTCTCGGCCGAAATCGGCGAGGCCGACCCCCCCGCGGGGACCTCGAGGATGTGGGCGTGCCGCCCGTCGCTCTCCAGGACCGACCCGATAATGCCGGGCTCCTCGCCGGGGACCAGCACCGCGGCGCCAGCGCCGTCGCCGAAGAGGACGCAGGTCGTGCGGTCCTCCATGTTGAGCAGGGGCGACAGCACCTCGACGCCGACGACCAGCACCGTCTCGGCGCCCCCGGTGGCGATCTGGGCCCGTCCCATCTCGGTGGCGTAGATGAATCCGGCGCAGGCCGCGGCCAGGTCGAACGCGGCCCCCGTGATGCCGAGGTCGGCCTGGAGGAACGAGGCGGTCGAGGGGAGCGGCTGGTCGCCGGTGAAAGTCGCGCAGATCGTCAGGTCGACGGCCCCGGGGTCCACGCCCGCGGACTCGAGCGCCCGGCGTGCGGCGTCGGCCCCGAGGGTGGAGGCGGTCTCGCCCTCCGCCGCGAACCGCCTGGCCCGGATCCCGGTGCGCGAGCGGATCCACTCGTCGGAGGTGTCCACGCCCATTGCCGCGAGGTCGTCGTTCGTAACCAACCGTTCGGGGAGGGCCGAGCCCATCCCGGCGACGCGGGCGTACCGCCCGCTCACGAAGCCTCCGGCTCGGCGACGGCCTCCGGCTCGATCGCCAGGATCGCCTGGCCTGCGACGAGCGGCTCGCCCTCGATCCCGAGGATCGAGGAGACGACGCCGCCCACCGGCGCCCTGAGAATGACCTCCCCCGAGCCCTGGATGACGCGGGCCACGGGCTGGCCGGCCTCGACGAGCTCGCGTCCGCCGGCGAAGCGAACCGGCGGGAGGTAGCGGAGGCGGCCTGCGCCGGGGCTGACGAGAACCCGGAGGCTCGTCGGAGTGTGGCCGAGCGGCTCGAACGTGATGCTCATCGGACTCCTTCGTCATCGAGGAGCGCTCGCGCCTCCGAGGGGCTCCCCACGGGGGCGGCGCGGGAGCCGGGGACGCTGCGCTTCACCAGCTTGGATAGTACGTCTCCGGGGCCGGCCTCGACGAAGAGGTCGACGCCGGCCTCCGCCATCGCGCGGATCGAGCGCTCCCAGCGCACGGGCGACACGAGGTGGCGGGAGAGCAGGTCGCGGAGCGCGGACGGCTGTGAGGTGGGTCGCCCGCTGGCGTTCGGCACGACGGGGAAGCGCGGCTCCGAGAAGTCGAGCTTCGCGATCGCACCGCGGACGCGGGGGAGGGCGGGCTCCATCAGCTTCGAGTGGAAGGCGCCGGCGACCTTCAGCCTGACGGCCCGGACCTTCCGGCTGCGGGCGAGCTCCTCGGCCCGCTCGATCGCGGGGATCGAGCCGGAGATGACGGTCTGCCTGGGGCTGTTCTCGTTCGCCACGGTGAGGACGTCGCCCCGGCCGGCGGTGGCGACGATCTCGGCGGCCTCCTCGGGCGAGACGCCCACGAGGGCGGTCATCGCGCCGGGGGAGGCGTCCGCGGCATCCTGCATCGCCCGGCCGCGCTCGACCACGGCGGTCAGTGCCTGCTCGGTAGGGAGGACGCCGGCGGCGACGAGCGCCACGAACTCGCCCAGAGAATGTCCGGCCGTCATCGCGAAGGTCGCGCCCTCCGCCTCGAGCACCCGGAACGCCGCGAGGTCGCAGGCGAACATCACGGGCTGGACGACATCGGTGAGCGCGAGCCGCGTCTCGTCGTTCGCCATCTCGACGACGTCGTAGCCGAGGACGTCGGAAGCTCCGGCGAGGGTCTCCTTCCCCGCCGGGTGGTCGTTCCACGGATCGGCCATCCCCGGATACTGGGAGCCCTGCCCCGGGAACAGCACGGCGATCTTCAACGGCACCTCCTGGTGTGTCGGGCGGAACGGATCCGGCCGGACCCGTTCCCCAGACTGGCCGCAGGGTGCCACGGTTACCCGGTACGCGCAACTTAACGGTCGGTAGGTTATCGCAGGTCAGATATACTACCGGGTAGGTTTCCAGGCGGTCGCGACGGGCGTGCGAGCCCCGGCGGGGAGGAAGGGCCCGAGCGATCGCCCGGCATCACCGTGTGCGCAAGAGGGTTGTCGGTGGACGCCGGGCCGCCGTTGCTTTACGGTATGGTGTCTTGTAGATGGAGGTCGACCGGCCTCGAGCTTCCCTGGAGAGGTGAGATTGCCGCAGAACGGTGACCCACAGCGAACGGAACGGTCCCTCTCCCGCGAGCGCCGGCCCGAAGGCATCACCGGGTTCCTCGGCCGTGACATGGCCGTGGACCTCGGCACCGCCAACACCCTCGTCTACGTTCGCGGTCGCGGCATCGTCCTGAACGAGCCGTCCGTCGTCGCGATCAACACGATGACGAAGCAGGTGCTTGCCGTGGGCTCCGAGGCCAAGCGCATGATCGGCAGGACCCCCTCCCACATCCAGGCCGTGCGCCCGCTGAAGGACGGCGTGATCGCCGACTTCGACATCACCGAGAAGATGCTCCGGTACTTCATCCAGAAGGTGCACACGCGGCGCTTCCTGGCCAAGCCCCGCGTCGTGGTCTGCGTCCCGAGCGGGATCACCGGGGTGGAGCAGCGGGCCGTCGAAGAGGCCACGATCTCGGCGGGCGCCCGCGCCGCCTACATCATCGAGGAGCCGATGGCGGCCGCCATCGGCGCAGGGCTTCCCGTCCACGAGCCCACCGGGAACATGGTCGTGGACATCGGCGGCGGCACCACCGAGGTCGCGATCATCTCCCTCGGTGGCATCGTCACCGCCACGTCGGTCCGCGTGGGGGGCGATGAGCTCGACGAGGCGATTATCCAGTACGTCAAGAAGGAGTACTCGCTGGTGCTGGGCGAGCGCACGTCCGAGGCGATCAAGATGGCGATCGGCTCCGCCTTCCCGATGCCCGACGAGATGATCGCCGAGATCAAGGGCCGCGATCTCGTCACCGGGCTGCCCAAGACGATCCACGTCTCGGCCGAGGAGATCCGCAAGGGCCTGGAGGAGCCGGTGAACGCGGTCGTGGACGCGATCAAGAACACGCTCGACCGCTGTCCGCCCGAGCTGGCCGCAGACATCATGGACCAGGGCATCGTGCTGACCGGCGGCGGTGCCCTCCTCAAGGGGCTCGACGAGCGGCTGAAGCACGAGACCGGGATGCCGATCCACGTCGCCGAGAACCCGCTGGCGTGCGTGGTGATGGGCTCGGGCAAGTGCCTGGAGGAGTTCGAGGCCCTGAAGCAGGTCCTCGCCTCCTCGACGCGACGCTAGTCCCGAGCGGGGCTAGACTCCCACCGTATGGCGATCTACAAGCGCGAGCGGAGCACGCGACTGCTCGTGGTGGCGCTGGTGGTCACGAGCCTCATGATCATCACGCTAGACTTCCGCGGCGGCCAGCGGGGACCGCTGGCCGCCGCGGGAAGGCTCTCCCTGGCGATCATCTCTCCGCTGCAGGAGGGGATCGCCAGGGTCTTCAGCCCGGTCGGGGCGTTCTTCAGCAACCTCGCCGCGCTGGGCTCGCTGCGCACGGAGAACGCGCGGCTGCGAGCCGAGCTCGCGGAGCTGCAGGGGGCGCAGGCCGAGATCCTCGAGTACGAGGCCAGGATCGCGGAGCTCACGGGGCTCCTCGAGTTCAAGGAGGAGTTCGAGCTCCAGACGATCGGGGCCACCGTGGTCAGCGAGGTGCCCTCCAACTTCGAGGCCTCGGTCACGATCAACCGCGGCGCCGCGGACGAGGTGGAGCTGGACATGCCGGTGGTGGCCGCGGAGGGGCTCGTGGGGCGCGTCGTCCAGGTGGCCGAGCACTGGTCCAAGGTTCTCCTGGTGATCGACACCGACCACGCGGTCCACGCGCGGCTCGCGTCCACCCGCGAGACGGGGATCCTGCGAGGACAGCGCGAGCGCGACCTGAGGCTCGACCTGATCCTGCCGGGGACCCCGGTCCAGCCGGGGGAGCAGGTCGTCACCTCCGGCCAGGACGGCATCTACCCGCCGGGCATCGGCATCGGCGTGGTCTCTCTGGTGGTGCCGAACGAGTCCACGCTCCAGGAGGAGATCCTCGTGCGCCCGAACGTGGACGTGTCCCGGCTCTCGGACGTGCTGGTCGTGCTCTCGGGCGGGCTGCTCGAGGGCAGCCAGCGCTAGGGGTGCCCGCATGGAGACGGCTAGACTGACTCTCCGTGCGTCGCGGACTCGCATGGACGGCCGTCGTGGTGACGGCCCTGCTGCTCCAATCCACCGTCTTCGCCCAGGTGAAGCTCGCGGGGGCCCAGCCCGAGCTGATGTACCTCATCACGATCGTGATGGCGATGCTCGAGGGGCCCGCGGTGGGGGCCGTCGCCGGGTTCACTGCGGGGCTGGGCCAGGACTTCCTGCTCGACCAGCCGAAGGGGATCAACGCGCTGACGCTCACGCTGGTCGGCTACGCGGTCGGGCAGGTCCGGCAGTACATCGTCACGCCGGGCCCGCTGACCCCGGTGCTGCTCGTCGGCGGCTTCACGGCGATCGGCATCCTCTTCTACGGGCTCGTGGCGTTCCTGCTGGGCCAGCTCGGGACCGGCTTCCTCTTCCTCCTGCGGACCGCCTTCCTATCGGCGATCTACAACGCGGTGCTCACGCCCCTGCTGTACCCGGTGCTGAAGCGGGTGGCCGAGGCCTCCCGCGCGAGTCGGGTCCATCGCTGGTGAGATGACCGAGGATCGGATGTCCACGCGGATGCGGGTCCTGGCCGCGTTCGTCGCGTTCCTCTTCGCGGCGCTCTTCACGCGGCTGTGGTTCCTCCAGGTCTTGGCGGCGGAGGAGTACCGGGAGCGCGCCGAGTCGAACCGCGTGCGGATCATCCCGGAGCCGGCCCCGCGCGGGAGGATCCTCGACTCGAACGGCCGCGTCCTCGTGGACAATCGCCGCAGCATCCAGGTCACCGTGAACCGCCGGCGGGTCGAGAACGCCGAGGAGCTGCTGTTCCGCCTCTCCGAGGTGCTGGACGTGCCGGTCGAGGACCTTGCCAGCCGATACGAGGACCCCACCTACCTCCCGTACCAGCCCGTCCCGGTGGCCGACGACGTCCCCGAGAAGGAGGTCGCCTACCTCGTCGCGCACCGGCGGGAGTTCCCCGGTGTCTCCTACCGGGTCGTGGGGGTCCGCGAGCACGTCTACGGCGCGCTCGCCGCGCACGCGCTGGGCTACCTCGGGGAGATCAACGAGGACGAGCTGAAGGACCCCGCGTTCAACGATTACCGACCCGGCGACGAGGTGGGCCGCGGCGGCGTGGAGCAGCACTACGAGGAGTTCCTCCGGGGGCGGGAGGGGTACCGCAGCATCCAGGTGGACGCGCAGGGGCGATCGGGCCAGGTGCTCGGCTCACGCGAGCCGGAGCCGGGCAACGACCTCTACCTCTCGATCGACCTCGGGCTCCAGACGGCGGCTGAGGACAGCCTGGCCCAGGGCATCCGGGCGGCGAACGGGGTCGTCACCTCGGACGGCCGGACGCTGAACGCGAAGGCGGGGGCGATCGTGGCTCTCGACACCGACACCGGTCACGTGCTCGCGATGGCCTCCTACCCCGACTACAACCCGAAGATCTTCGCGGACGGGCTCTCCGCCAAGGAGTGGCGGCAGCTGAATCGTGAGGACAGCAACTACCCGCTGAACAACCGAGCGATCCAGGGGCAGTATCCTGCCGCCTCGACCTTCAAGCCCTTCGTGGCGGCGGCGGCGGTGAAGGCCGGGATCGCGGGGCCCGAGGAGTACTTCCCCTGCCCCCCGACCTTCGAGGTGCCGGGCGACACGTCGGGGACGGTGTTCGGTAACTGGCACACAGGGAACGACGGGTTCCTCTCGCTCGGGGGCTCCCTGGAACGATCGTGCGACACGATCTACTACCAGTTCGGGCTGGACTTCTGGCGGGAGCGCGACGAGCGCGGCGACCTGATGCAGCGACAGCTCCGCAAGTGGGGGTTCGGGCGGCCCACCGGGATCGACATGCCGTTCGAGGTCGAGGGACGCGTCCCCGACAGCGAGTGGAAGCAGCGGGTGCACGAGCTCTATCCGAAGTACTTCCCCGAGGGGCTGTGGCTCCCCGGGGACAACATCAACATGTCGATCGGCCAGGGCGACCTGCTCGTCACGCCGCTCCAGCTCGCCGGGGCCTACGCGGCGATCGCGAACGGCGGCACGCTCTACCGCCCGGAGATCGGGCTCCGGGTGGAGGAGCCGAACGGGACCCTCCTCAAGGCCGTCGTCCCCCGCGAGATCCGGAAGATCGCCATGAGCAAGAAGGCGAGGGACCAGATCATGGCCGGCCTGCGGGCGGCCGTCCAGGGCGATGGGGGGACCGCGAGGACGGCGTTCGCCGGCTACCCGCAGCCGCTCGCCGGGAAGACCGGGACGGCCGAGGTGACGGTGGACGGCGAGGAGACCACGCACTCCTGGTTCGCGGCGTTCGCCCCGGCCGACGAGCCCGAGGTCGTGATCGTGGCCATCGTCGAGGAGGGTGGCCACGGCTCCGAGGTGGCCGCGCCGATCGTGCGCCGGGTCCTCGAGCAGTACTTCGGGTTCACGGCCAGCCAGTTCCACATCGGGGTGGCGACCGACTGATGGCGCTCGAGGCCGCACCGACGCGGAGGTGGCTCGGCGAGGTGGCGCCGATCCGTCACCTCGATCCCACGCTGATCTTCGTGAGCATCGGGCTCACGATCTACGGGCTCCTGATGGTCTACTCGGCCACGCATCGGGCGCTGGCCAGCTTCGGCGACGATCCCGGCTTCTACCTGAAGAAGCAGCTCGCGTTCATGATGCTCGGCCTGATCGTGCTGGTGTTCTCGTCGGTCCTCGACTACCGGCTCGTCAAGGTCTACGCGCCCTTCATCTTCGGCATCTGCGGCTTCTTCCTCTTCCTGGTGCTGACCCCGCTGGGGAGCGAGACGGCCGGCGCGCAGCGCTGGCTGACCCTCTTCGGGTTCCAGTTCCAGCCCTCGGAGATCACGAAGCTGGCCATGATCGCGATGCTGGCCGCCTACCTCTCGGAGATCCGCGGGCCCGTGCGGATCGACCACGTCTGGCGGGCGACGGGCCTGACGCTGATCCCGATGCTCCTCGTGGTGCTCCAGCCCGACATCGGCACCTCCATGATGTTCGCGGTGATCCTCGTGACGATGCTGATCGTCTCGGGGGCGAAGGCGAAGCAGATCGGGATCCTCGCCCTCGCCGCGCTCATCGCGCTCTTCGCGGCGTTCCGCCTGGGCGTCGTCCAGGAGTACCAGATCGAGCGGCTGACCGGCTTCCTCGACCCGGCCAACGACCCCCTCCGGGCCGGCTACAACCGCGCCCAGGCCGAGATCGCGATCGGCGCCGGGGGCCTGTTCGGCACCGGGTACGGTTCGGGCACCCAGACCAACCTCGACTTCGTGCCCGAGCAGCACACCGACTTCATCTTCACCGTGGTGGGGGAGGAGTTCGGCTTCGTGGGCTCCGTCCTCCTCCTGTCGATGTACGGGATTCTGCTCTGGCGGGGGTTCCGCGTCGCGATGCTGTCGAAGGACACGTTCGGTTCCCTCCTGGCCCTCGGCATCGTCGGGATGCTTGCGTTCCAGGTCTTCGTGAACGTGGGGATGACGGTCGGGATCATGCCGATCACCGGCATCCCGTTACCGTTCCTCTCCTACGGCGGCACGGCGCTGCTGACCAACTTCCTCGCGGTCGGTCTGCTCCTCAACGTGCACATGCGAAGGTTCAAGTAGATCTTCCGAGGCGAGCGGACCTCCTCCTGCTATCCTTGGCGGTGGATGTCCCTCACCCGGAACCTCGCACCTCTCGCACATCGTCGAGACACGACACCACCGGCTGAGGGAGACGAACGTGCGGCCTCGGCCGATCGCGCCCGACCCCCCTCCCTTCCCACGGCGCGTGGCCTGAGGCCGGAGAGGAGCTTCGTGCTCCAGGAAGGTGTGAAGCATGAACGAAGAGCTCGTGGACGCCCCGGCCGACGAGGCCGGAGCGGCGTCCCCCAAGCCGTCCGGCCAGCGCCGCAGGCGGCGACGCCGGAGCCGCGGAGGCTCCGGCGGGCAGCAGGCCCAGGCCGAGGGGGCTGACAGCCCCCAGAAGTCCGAGGCCAAGAAGCAGGGTGGTCGGTCTCCTTCCCGGAAGTCATCCGGGACGAAGGCGGCCGACAAGCCCGAAGGCTCAGAGCAGAAGTCGTCCTCCTCGCGGCGCCGGCGTCGTCGCCGGTCCGGCGGGGGCGCGAAGCCCGAGCAGGTCTCGGGCGACGGCCGGAAGCCGAAGGCCGACGAGCCCAAGGGCGAGAAGCCCAAGGGCGAGAAGCCGAAGGCGAAGAAGCCCGCGGCGGACAAGAAGGCCGACGAGAAGTCGGACCAGCCCGAGAAGAAGTCCGCCCGCAGCCGGTCCCGGCGACGGCGTCGGGGTGACGGGGGCAAGGGCGAGGAGCGTCCCGCTACCAAGCGCTCCGAGAAGCCTGCCGCCGCCTCGGCCACCCGCACGCGGTCCCGCAAGAAGTCCGGGGGCCGCAGGCGTCCCGAGTCCGTCCGCGTGGAGCGTCGCACCGACAAGCTGATGCTCATCACCGAGAACGGCGATCGCGATCAGATCGCGGTGATCGAAGACCGGGATCTCGTCGAGCATTACGTGACCCGCAAGGGCGCGGGCTCCATGGTCGGCAACATCTACCTGGGGAAGGTGCAGAACGTCCTCCCCGGGATGGAGGCCGCGTTCGTGGACATCGGGAGGGGCCGGAACGCCGTGCTCTACGCCGGCGAGGTCTCCTACGCCGAGGACGTCGAGGGAGAGGAGCGCCGCATCGAGCAGGCGCTGAAGCCGGGCCAGAGCGTCGTGGTCCAGGTCACGAAGGATCCGATGGGCGGGAAGGGCGCGCGCCTCACCGGCCAGGCGAGCCTCCCCGGCCGCTACCTCGTGCTCGTCCCCGACGGCGGCGCCTCGGGCATCAGCCGTCGTCTGCCCGACAAGGAGCGGGCCCGACTCCGGGACATCATCAAGGAGATCCGGCCCAAGAAGGCGGGCGTCATCGTCCGCACCGCCGCCGAGGGCGCCTCGGCCGAGGACCTGGAGGCCGACCTCGAACGGCTGAAGAAGTCCTGGGAGTCGATCCGGCGGAAGTCCAAGCGCGGCCGGGCCCCGCGCCCCCTCTATGAGGAGCCGGAGCTGACCCTGCGAGTGGTCCGAGACGTCTTCTCGCCCAGCGAGTTCGAGAAGATCGTCACCGACTCCAAGCCGATCTACGACAAGGTCCTGGCCTACCTCGAGGACATCTCGCCGGAGCTCGTCGACCGGCTCGAGCTCCACGCGGGCAAGCTCTCGGCGTTCGAGGAACACCACGTCACCGAACAGATCCACAAGGCTCTCGAGAGGAAGGTGTGGCTGTCGTCGGGCGGCTACCTGATCATCGACCGCTCCGAGGCCATGACGATCATCGACGTGAACACCGGTAAGCACGTCGGCAAGAGCAACCTCGAGGAGACCGTCACCCAGACGAACGTCGAGGCCGCCAAGGAGATCGCCCGCCAGCTCCGCCTGCGGGACATCGGCGGGATCATCGTGATCGACTTCATCGACATGCTGCTCGAGCGGAACCAGGGCCTGGTGATTCAGACCCTGAAGGAGGAGCTGGCCCACGACCGGACCCGCTCCCAGGTGTTCGACATCACCCCGCTCGGCCTCCTGGAGATGACCCGGAAGCGCGTCTCCGCCGGACTGGTGGAGGCGTTCTCGGAGACCTGCCCCACCTGTGAGGGACGGGGCATCCTGCTGACGCACGAGATCTGAGGAGGCACGATGTACGCGGTGATCAAGGCGGGCGGCAAGCAGCACAAGGTCCGCCCCGGGGACGTGATCGAGGTCGAGTACATGGACGTGGACCCCGGCTCGGCGGTGGAGTTCGAGCCGATCCTCGTGATGGACGACAAGAACAAGCCGCACGTCGGCAAGTCGCTGGGGGAGGCGCGGGTGGTGGCGACGCTGGTCGGGGACACGAAGGCGGCCAAGATCAAGGTCCAGAAGTACCGGCCGAAGAGCGGTTACAAGCGGACCCAGGGTCACCGCCAGCGGATGACGGTCCTCGAGGTCCTCGAGGTCAAGCTAGGCGACGCCGTCGCGTCGGAGAAGGAGCCCGAGGAGGCGGCGGAGACCCCGAAGAAGGCCTCCTCCAAGAAGCCGGCGGCGAAGAAGGCCGCGACCAAGAAGTCGGCCGCCAAGAAGACCTCGGCGAAGAAGCGCTCCTCCACCAAGAAGAGCGGCTCGAAGAAGTCCTCGGGCCGGAAGAAGGCCACGTAGTCCTGGTATCCTGAGGCCATGGC
>DATKBL010000182.1:0-3257 GCA_035513995.1 Actinomycetota bacterium | reverse complement strand
CCCTCACCTCCTCGACGAGCACCTCGGGATGCACTCGGGTCCCGGCGTCCCTGAGTTTCATCGGCAGGCCGAGCACGTAGACATCCAGATTGCGGTGCCGTGGCGCCTCCTCGGCCGACGGCCGGCGCAGCAGCGGGTGGTCGCCCGCGGCGTACTCCGAGGACCCGTTGAGACGGGTCTCGCCCTCGTCACCCGTGACCAGGTACTCGATGAGGTCGCCGCCGCTCGTCCGGGTCGTACACCGAAAGGCTCCCCGCTCGTGGTCGATGAGGATCTCGGAGTCCATCCGTTCGAAGCCGAGCCTCTCCCGGGTCTCGGCGGACAGGTCGAGACTCTCGCTGAGGCGCAGGGCTCCCGTCCCCCAGACGGCGTTCGGATCGTGGTACGCGATCGCGCGATCCAGGACCTCGTCGGCTCGGGGGACCGGCTCGTCCGTCGCCCCGGCTGCGGGGACGACCAGCAGCATGAGAAACACCACGATTCGTTTCGGAATCACCATGACGCGGATCCTTTATCGGGAATCGATACCTCCACCGCCAGTGCCCATCATCGCCGCGGCAACTCTTGCCGCCAGTTCTGGACCAGGACCATCCGGGGCGTGAACCCGCGGGCGGTCGCGGCTCGCACCATCACGAAGCGCTCGCCGTCCGGCGTGACGTCGAAGGCGTCGTCGCGGCCGGCGAGGAAGTCGAGCTGGCCTTCCCCACCCACCGCTCCCGCGGCGAGACGGAAGAGGTCGCGGGGCGTTCCGACGTCGATCGAGGGCGAGGCCTCGACTTCTACCACCCGTAGCGCGCGGGTCGAGGAGCCCGTTCCCGAGAGAAAGAAGAGCTCCCCGCTCACCGCCGCCCAGCGGGGGCGGTGCCCGCCGTCGAAGGAGACCTGCCATCGGCCCTCGCCGCCGGGGAAGCGGGTCAGATAGACCTCGGGGCGGCCCGAATCGGAGCTGGTGTAGGCCAGCATGCTGCCGTCGGGGGAGATCCGGGCGTCGAGGACGCTCGGATCCGGCTCGAAGGAGAAGAAGGGCCGGGGATCCGACAATCCTCCGGACTCGTCGACGTCCGCGATGCGCAGGAACTTCGGTCCCCCCTCGTCGATCGCCGCGACGAAGTGCCTCCCTCCGGGGGCGAACATCGCGAGCCCTTGCCATAGCCCGTAGCCGGCCCCGTCGAACACCACGGTCCTGCCACCGGTCCCGTCGGCGCGGCGGGTGACGATCGTGCTCGACATGCCCCGGAGCTCGCTGTAGACGATGTGCACCGAGTCCGCGGTCCACACCGGGGCGGAGGCCCCGGTCTCGTCGAAGGTGAGCCGGGAGGAGGTGCCCCGCCCGAGGTCGACGACCCAGAGCTCGCGGTCGGCGTCGGACCAGGCGGTGAAGGCCACGCGCCGCCCGTCGGGCGACAGCGCAGGATCGGCGAGGCCCGGGTGGGGTTGCCCCGGGATGGCGACCACCCTGCCGGCGCGGTCGACCAGCACCAGCTCCTGGACGCCGCGGGTGCTGGCCGCTTCCATGTAGAGCATGGAGTCCCCGCCGCCGAGGCTGAGCGTGACGGCGCCGGGAACGAGCAGGGACTCGGGCCCGGTGGGCTGGAGGGTCTGCGGGTCGACGGGTCGCGCCCACATGCCGGGGTTGGGGCCCTCGCGAACGTAGAGGAGGAGCTGCGTCTCCGGGTCGTAGGCCAACGATCCGAAGGCGGCCGGCGCGGCGATCTCCACGAATCGCAGCGTCGATCCGTCGAAGACGGCGAGGCCGCTCTCCCTCCCCTTGGGATCGCCCTCGCGTACCCGGAGGTGGACGGTGAACAGCAGTCTCCCGTCCGGCAGCCACAGGGGATCGTGGTAGTCGATCACCGCCTCCCCGTCGTGCTCGAAGAGCTGCTCGGGGCGCCCTCCCCCCGCCGGCACCACGTACATCGCCCCGCGCCAGGAGCCGAAGGCGATCCTGCCGTCCTCGTGCCAGGCGGCGCCGACGGCGCTGGTGGTCCCGGGCAGCTCGCAGATCGGCGCCGGGCGGCCGCCGTCGGCGTCGACCCGCCACAGCGTCCCGGCGTCCCGGAAGCCGATCGACCGGCTGTCCGGCGACCAGAAGAGCATCGACGGCTCTGAGGGGGTCGCCACCCGGCGGGCCTCGAGGCGGTCGAGGTCGCGGATCCAGATCCCGCCTTCGGCGTTGTAGGCGATCCGAGCCCCGTCCGGCGAGAGCGACGGTCGCGTGAACCACTCGGCGAGGACGCCTTCGGCGACCAGGTCGAGCTTGCGCAGCGGCCTTTGCGCCTCCTGCGGGGCCACGAAGCCCCCGACGAGCCAGGTCGCCAGGGCAGCGAGCACGGCGGCCGCGGCGGCGACGGCGCCGAACGCCCAGGCCCGGCGACTCGGGAGCTCGGGGGCGGGCGCCTCCTCCACCTCGCCTTCGAGGACCCGCTCGAGGGCGATGCGGGCCTCGCCGATGTCACGCAGCCGTCGCCTCGGATCGCGCTCGAGACAGCGGGCCAGGGTGTCGCGAAGGAGCCGCGGCGTCGCGTCCGGGAGGTGCCGAAGATCCGGCTCCCGGGTCATGACGAAGGCGAGCGTCTCGGAGACCGTCTCGCCGGCGAAGAGCCGCTTCCCGGTCAGCATCTCCGTCACGAGCACGCCGAACGCCCAGATGTCGGCGCGCTTGTCGACGTCGCGCCCCTTGGCCTGCTCGGGGCTCATGTAGCCGGCCGTCCCCAGGATCACCCCCTCGACGGTCCGCTCCATGGTGAGGGTCGGGGAGCTCGCCAGCTCGTGCGAGGGCAGGGCCGTGGCCGAGAGCGCCGCCGCCTTGGCGAGCCCGAAGTCGAGCAGCTTGATCCCGCCCGCGGGAGTCACGACGACGTTCTGCGGCTTGAGGTCGCGATGGACGATCCCCCGCTCGTGGGCCTCCTCGAGGGCCCGGGCGATCTGCAGCGCCCACGGCAGGGCCTCCTCGAGCGGCACCGGCCCCTCGGCGAGCCGCCGGTCGAGGGTGCGGCCCTCGGCGAGCTCCATGACCAGGAAGTGGACGCCGTCGTCCTCGCCGACCTCGTGGATGCCCGCGATGTGCGGGTGGTTGAGCGTCGCGAGCACCCGCGCCTCCCGCTCGAAGCGGGCCAGCCGCTCAGGGTCGGCGACGAAGGCCTGCGGCAGCACCTTGACCGCCACCTCGCGGCCCAACTTGCCGTCCTCGGCCCGGTAGACCGCGCCCATGCCGCCTTCGCCCAGCTTGGCGGTGATCCGGAAGTGTCCGAGCTGCT
>DATKBL010000181.1:0-6826 GCA_035513995.1 Actinomycetota bacterium | reverse complement strand
CGCACCGCCTGCTCGTATCGGCGACGCGCCCCGCGCCTCCCGAGGTAGCCGAGGCGCTGGGGATCGAGGAGGGCGAGCCGTGCCGGTTCCTCCGGCGGCTCTTCCTGGCCGATGACGACCCCGTGGGGCTCGCCGAGACCTGGCTGCCGCGCGAGGTGCTCGGGGAGCACGACGCGCTGCTCGAGCACGGGACGATCGAGGACGGCTCGCTCTACGAGCTGCTCCAGGCCGAGCCGATCGCCCTCCGGCTCCATCGGGCCGTGGAGACGATCAACCCCGGTGTGGCCGAGGACGGCGAGGCCGGCCTCCTCGGGTGCGAGGAGGGCAGCCCCCTCCTGGTGATCCACCGCGTCACCTACACGCCCGAGGAGCGCCCGATCGAGTGGACCCGGCTGCTGTTCGCGGGCGGCCGCTACGAGTACCGCGTCGAGATGAAGAGGCCGGGGAGATGAGCGAGCGGCGAACCCTCGAGGAGGTCCGGGCGATCGTGGCCACGGTGGTCGACGCCGTCGCAGCGGAGCCCGCGCCCGCTCCTGGCCGCGAGGATGCGCCCGCTCCCTCAGTCGAGGGCCGCCCGTCGCTGGCCGACGTGGCCGTCGGGGCCGACCACGGCGGGTTCCACCTGAAGCAGCGGATCGCGGCGGAGCTCCGCGACCACGGGTTCAGCGTCGAGGACTGCGGGACCGAAGGGCCCGACTCCGTCGACTACCCCGAGTACGCGCACGAGGTCGCCCGGCTGGTGGCGAAGGGCGCCTGTCGTTGGGGGATCGTCGTGGACGGCGCCGGGATCGGCTCGGCGATAGCCGCGAACAAGGTCCCCGGGGTGCGGGCCGCCACGTGCTGGGATGTCTCCTCGGCCAGGAACAGCCGGGAGCACAACCACGCCAACGTGCTGGCCCTGGGGGCCGGGCTCGTGGGCGAGGCCCTGGCCCTGCAGATCGTGCAGGCCTGGCTCTCCACCGGGTGGGGCGGGGGCCGCCACGCGCGGCGCGTCTCGCTGATCGAGAAGATCGAGCGGACCTATGCGAGGGCCACGGCGTGAGCGGGCGCGACGCCCTGGTCGAGGCCGTCACCACCGAGGTGCTGGCCGCGCTCGCGCCCGCTGAGCGCTGTCCCGACTGCCGCGGTTCCTGCGCGGCCCACGTTCCCGACAAGGTCCGGGCGATCGTGGAGACCGGCGCCCGCCGCATCAGCTACACGGGCAACGGGTCGAGCGTCCCCTCCGACCTGGCCCGCTATATCGACCACACGCTGCTCAAGCCCGACGCCACGGCCTCCGACATCGACGCCCTCTGCGAGGAGGCACGGGAGTACGGGTTCGCCGCCGTGTGCGTCAACCCGTTCTGGGTGAAGCGCGCCGCCGCGAACCTGCGGGGGACCGACGTGCGGGTGGCCTCGGTGGTGGGGTTCCCCTTCGGGGCCACGACCCCCGAGATCAAGGCGCTGGAGGCCCGTCGCGCGATCCGCGACGGCGCGCGCGAGATCGACATGGTGATGAACGTCGGCGCCCTCAAGAGCGGCTTCCACGACGTGGTCCGCGACGACGTGACGAAGGTGGCCGACGCGTGCCACGAGGCGGGGGCCGCCCTCAAGGTGATCATCGAGGCCGCGCTCCTCTCCGACGAGGAGAAGATCGTGGCCGCGCACCTGGCGAAGGAGGCGAGGGCCGACTTCGTGAAGACGTCGACCGGCTTCGGACCGGGCGGGGCCACGATCCAGGACGTCCTGCTGATCCGGGAGACCGTCGGCCCCACGCTCGGCGTGAAGGCCGCCGGCGGCGTGCGCACCGCCGAGGACGTGCGCGACATGATCGCCGCGGGGGCCACGCGCATCGGCGCCTCGGCCGGCGTGGCGATCGTGAGCGGAGGATCCGGTGACGAACCGTACTGAGCGAAGGGACGAGTGATGGCCAAGGAGATCGAGCTCCGGGCGTACTGCTTCCTGGACAGCCTCCAGCCCCAGTACGCCGCGTTCCTGGGGACCGTGGCGCAGGGCTTCCTGCCGCTCGCGGGCGACGCCTCGGTGTACGTGGAGGTCGCTCCCGGGATCGAGATCAACCGCCTCACCGACGTGGCGCTGAAGTCCACGACGGTGAAGCCGGGGATGCAGATCGTCGAGCGCTACTTCGGGATGCTCGAGGTGCACTCGCCCGAGCAGGCCGAGGTTCGGGCCGCGGGAGCGGCGATCCTCGACGCGATCGAGCTGCAGGAGGAGGAGCGCATCAAGCCGCGGGTCCTCTCCAGCCAGATCATCCGGCGGGTCGACGACCACCAGGCCCAGCTGATCAACCGGGTGCGCCACGGGGAGATGCTGATCCCCGGGCAGACGCTGTACGTGCTCGAGTGCGAGCCGGCGGCGTACGCGGCGCTCGCGGCGAACGAGGCCGAGAAGGCCGCGGAGATCAACATCCTCGAGGTCAGGTCGTTCGGCTCGATGGGCCGGATCTACCTCGGGGGCGAGGAGCGAGACATCGACGTGGGATGGCAGGCAGCCGTCGCCGCGCTCGAGGGGCTCGAGGGACGAGAGGCGACGAGGTAGGAGGAGGAGAGGGATGGCTGAGGCTCTAGGGATGATCGAGTGCCGGAGCTTTCCGGCGATGGTCGAGGCCGCCGACGCGATGGTGAAGGCGGCGAAGGTCGAGCTGGTCTCCTTCGAGGAGACGGGCGGCGGCTACGTGACCGCCGTCGTGCGCGGTGACGTCGCGGCCGTGAAGGCCGCGGTACAGGCCGGCATCGCCGGCGCCGAGAAGGTCGGCGAGATGGTGGCTAGCCACGTGATCGCGCGGCCGCACGTCAGCATCGACATGGTCCTGCCGCTCGGGCGGCGCGACGAGGCCGAGGGCGAGGCGGGCGGCGAGGCCGCGGCCAGCTGATCGAGCGGAGCGGAGGGTGGCGCGGCCTCGCCGCCGCGCCACCCCACTCCGGGAAGGAGGCGCACGTGCTTCTGGGACGCGTGGCGGGCACGCTCGTGGCCAGCCGCAAGGAGCCCACGATGGAGGGGCTGAAGCTCCTCGTCGTGCGCACGCTCGACGTGGACGGCCAGGAGACCGGACAGTCGGTCGTGGCGGCGGACGCCGTGGGCGCCGGGGTGGACGAGGTCGTGATGCTCGCGCAGGGCAGCTCGGCTCGTCAGACCGAGGCCACCCGCGACCGCCCCTGCGACGCGGTGATCATGGCCATCGTCGACACGTGGGAGGTCGGCGGGGAGGAGCGGTACCACAAGTACCGTGACGCCTCGTGACCGCGCTCTCGCAGGACGAGATCCAGGCGATCATCGACCGGGTGAAGACCCGGCTGGGGTCGGGCGACGGCGCCGGGCTCCGGGGAGAAGAGGCCCTGGCCGAGGCCGGCCAGGACGTCTTCGGCGACGGCATCTTCCCCTCGATCGGCGAGGCGGTGGCGGCCGCGGCCCGCGCCTTCGACGAGTTCCGCGCGATGGGGCTGGAGGGACGGAAGCGCGTGGTGGCTTCGATCCGGGCGTCGATGCTCGAGCACGGCGAGCGGCTCGCCGAGATGGCCGCCTCGGAGACCGGGCTGGGCCGGGCCGAGGACAAGGTGCGAAAGAACGTGCTCGTCACCACGAAGACGCCCGGCCCCGAGGACCTCGAGGTCGAGGCGGCGACCGGCGACCTGGGGATGGTCGCCACCGAGTGGGCCCCCTTCGGCGTGGTGGCCTCGATCACCCCCACGACGAACCCGACCTCCACGATCATCAACAACACGATCTCGATCGTGTCGGCGGGCAACGCGCTCGTGTTCAACGTTCACCCCAACGCCAAGGGGGTCTCGGCCGAGAACATCCGCCTACTCGACCGCGCAGTCGTGGCGGCGGGCGGCCCGGCGAACCTCGTCACGGGGATCCCCGAGCCCACGATCGACAGCGCCAAGGAGCTCATGCACCACCCCGACGTCCGCCTGCTGCTGGTCACCGGCGGCCCCGGCGTCGTCGAGGAGGCGCTGAAGACCGACAAGCGCGCGGTGACCGCCGGCCCCGGGAACCCACCCGCCGTGGTGGACGAGACCGCCGACGTCGAGAAGGCGGCGCGGGACATCATCGCCGGGGCGTCCTTCGACAACAACGTGATCTGCACCGACGAGAAGACGACGATCGTCGTGGACGCGGTGGCCGACCGGCTCGTGGGGGCGATGGGCCAACACGGGGCGTACGTCCTCAAGGAGCATGAGCTGCGGCGGCTCGAGCGCGTGATCTTCGACGAGCTCGGCGAGCCGGGCAAGCACGGGAGGATCAACCCCGCCTGGATCGGCAAGAACGCCTCGGCGATCCTCGCGGAGATCGGCGTGCGCGCCGACGAGGACCTGCGGCTCGTCGTGGCCGAGGTCCCCAACGAGCACAGCCTCGTCTGGACCGAGCAGATGATGCCGGTGATGCCCGTGACCCGGGTCCCCAACGTGGAGCGAGCGATCGACCTCGCCGTGCGCTCGGAGCACCGCTTCCGCCACACGGCCTCGATCCACTCCACGAACGTGGAGACGATCACGCGGATGGCCCGGGCGATGAACTGCTCGATCTTCGTGGCCAACGGCCCGAACTACGCGGGCCTCGGTGAGGGGGGCGAGGGGTTCACGTCCTTCTCGATCGCCAGCCCCACCGGCGACGGCATGACCCGACCCCGGACGTTCTCGCGCGAGCGCCGGGTCACCGTGGTCGGCGCGCTGAGGATCGTCTGACGATGGACCCGGCGCTCGCGCTCCTCGAGTTCGACTCGATCGCCAGGGGCATCGAGGCGGGCGACGCGATGATCAAGCGCTCGCCGCTCCAGGTGCTGCGCGCCGGCACCGTCCACCCGGGGAAGTACCTGGTCCTGGTCGGCGGGCTCACCGCCGACGTGGAGGAGGCGGTCGAGGCGGGCCGCGAGATCGCCGGGCCCGACCTGCTCGACGTCGTCTTCCTCCCCGACGTCCACCCTCACGTGGTGACCGCGATCGGCGGCGCCCGTCTCGAGGACCCGGGCGAGGCGCTCGGTGTCGTGGAGACGCGGACGGTGGCGGCCTCGGTCCTGGCGGCGGACGCGGGCGTCAAGGCCGCGCGGGTGGTGCTCCGCGAGGTGCGCCTGGCCGACGGCCTCGGGGGGAAGGGGTACGTGTTGTTCGGCGGACCGGTGGCCGACGTCGAGGCGGCCGTGGAGGCCGCGCTGGCCCGGATCGAGACCACCGACAAAGCCCTGGCCCACGCCGTGATCTCGCGGCTCCACGAGGGCATGGAGGAGAACCTCACGGCCGAGCCCCGCTTCCTCTCGCGGGTCGAGGGCATCGAGAAGGAGCCCGCCTGATGCAGCTCGGGCGCGTGATCGGGACCGTGGTGGCGACCGAGAAGGCCGACGGCCTCGACGGCGTGCGCTTCCTCATCGTCCAGCCGCTCGACCGGCGGAAGGAGCCCTCCGGGCGGCCGGTGGTCGCGGCCGACGCGGTGGCGATGGCCGGGCCCGGCGAGCTGATCTACTTCGTCGGAGCCCGCGAGGCCGCCCAGGCCCTCCCCGAGACCTTCGTCCCCGTGGACCACGCGATCGTGGGCATCGTGGACGCCGTCGAGGAGCTCCGATGAAGATCGCCCGCGTCGTCGGGACCGTCGTGTCGACGATCGAGCACCCCGCCTTCGAGGGCCGGACGCTCCTCGTCTGCGACCTGCTCGGCTCCGACGGCGAGCCCGACGGCGGCTACGTCCTGGCCAGCGACACGGTCGGCGCGGGCGCCGGGGAGACCGTGCTCCTGATCGACGAGGGGAACTCCGCCCGGCAGGTCGTCGGCCTCGAGACCGCGCCGATCCGGTCGCTCGTCGTGGGCATCGTGGACGAGGTGCAGGTCGACGGCGAGGCCTGGGCCGTCTAGCTCAGGCGCCAGAACGGCCCCGTCAGCCCGCTCGCCTCGAAGACTCGCTGCGCCTCCTCCGGCGTGCGGCGTCGCCAGTCGGGCGAGAGACGATCCGCGTACCAGTCACGACCCAGGCGCCACCCCTGCTCGACGCTCATCGTGGCTCCGTGGTCCAGCCCGCGCTGCTCCCGCCACCGCTCGACGTGCTCCTCCGACCGGAAGAGCAGCATCGTTCGTCAGGTGAAGCCGATGTCCTCCCACCACCGTGCCGCCGGAACCGCGAAGTGGATGAGGCCTTCCCCCGCGACCTCGCCTGCCCGGACAGCGAGGGACATCTCGTCGCCGCAGTCGGGACACCAGGTCTGCACGTCGCCGTCGTCTCCGAGCATCGCCACGATCCCCAGCGCGTCCCAGATGCAGTTGCCGAACCACTCGCGCCCCTGCGTCTCGACCCGGAACGGGGTCGGGATCGCCGACAGGGGGTTCGCCATCCAGACGTAGGTGCTCCCCGACGCCAGCACGATCACGTGAGCGTCGGCGAGCCGCTGGAGCGAGGCTTCCACGTCGACGAGCGGCTCTCCGAGCTCGCGGGCGATCTCGGCGGGGACCGGTGCCCGGCCGCGGTCGACGAAGAGGCGGTAGAGGGCGAGCCGCACCTCGTTGTCGAAGCTCGCGTCGTGGGTCACCGGAGGTCAGGCTACCCTCTCGGATGCCGAAAATCCTCGGCTATGCTCTTGCGGTGAACGAGGCGCTCCTCGATCCGTTCCGGCACAACACGTGGGCGACGCGCGAGCTGCTCGCGGTCTGCCGCTCGCTCACCGACGAGCAGCTCGAGACGACGACCACCGGAACCTACGGCGGCGTCCGGGCCACGTTTCACCACCTCATCGAGTCCGAGGCGTACTACCTCGGGCTGCTCGGGGGCTCCGCACCCGACTGGTACCGAGAGGATCCCGAGCCGCCTCCACCGATGGGGGAGCTCGAGCGCCGCGCCGCGG
>DATKBL010000180.1:0-11314 GCA_035513995.1 Actinomycetota bacterium | reverse complement strand
GTGGGACTCGATCGAGCTCGCGCTGGCGGCGGACCGGCCCTTCCAGATCACCTATCGGCTGACGCGGGCCGACGGGGACGAGCGCTGGATCCGAGAGCAGGGCCGAGGGGTGGCGTCGTCGGACGGGCTTCCGGGCGTCATCGAGGGGTTCGCGACCGACGTCACGCACGAGAAGCGGGCGGAGGAGCAGCGGGAGCAGGGGGTGCGCGCGCTGACAAACCTCCTCGAGGAGCGGCGGCGGCTGCTCATGCTCCTCGTCTCGGCGCAGGAGGACGAGCGCCGGCGGATCGCCGGGGACCTCCACGACGACTCCCTCCAGGCGATGACCGCCCTGAGCATGCGGTTCGGGATCCTCGCCCGCGAGCTGACGGGCACGGTCGATGGCGAGCGGCTCCGTGAGCTCGAGGCCGGCATCGGCGACACGATACGCGGCCTCCGGGCCCTGATGTTCGAGCTCCACCCGCCCGAGCTCGATCGCCATGGCCTGGTGGAGGCGATCCGGATCACTCTCGAGCGACTGAGCGAGGATCTCGGTGCGGAGTGCGTCCTCGAGGGCGAGCTCGAGGAGGAGCCCACGGGCGACGTCACGATGGTCGCGTTCCGCATCGCCCAGGAGGCTCTGGTCAACGTGCGGAAGCACTCCAGGGCGAGGCGCGTGGAGGTCACGGTGGGATCCGCAGAGGGAGGGATCCGGGTCCGCATCGAGGACGACGGCGTAGGCTTCGAGGCGGGAGCGAACCCCGCCGGTCTCCCCGGTCACCTGGGGCTCCCTTCGATGCGCGAGCGAGCCCGGCTGATCGGAGGGCGGTGCTCGATCGACTCGGCTCCGGCGAGCGGGACGATCGTCGATCTCTGGCTGCCGACCGGGGGTCAGCCTGAGCCAACCGAGCCACCCCCGTCCGTGAGGGTGCGGGGGACGCGGCAGGACTCCTCGCGCGCCTGAAGTGCGATATCGTCCCGTCGATGGGCGACGTCAGGTACCGGGTGGGCCGCGTGGCGACCAGGGTGACGAAGAAGCGCGCCATCGACGAGCCGAAGATGCTGTTGAAGGTGGAGGAGGTCCTCGCGGGGCACGGGGGGACCTGGCAGATCAGGCCTCGCGGGCGACGGGAGTGGTCGGGGCCGCGGGGCCGGGAGAGGACGAACGAGCGGCTGGCCGCGCTCGCCGCCGAGGGCGACGTCGGAGGCGCGTGGCAGTTCCGACCCGTCTCGAGCCCCTCCGCGATCTACGTGATCCGCAAGATCGAGGTTGCGCCGCCGGTCACGGTATCGACGTCGGTGGGCTCGGAGCCCCTCAAGCTGATACACGCCGCGTACTTCGAGCGCTTCCCGGGCCACGAGTCCTGGGGCATCTACAATTGCCGCCCGATCGCGGGCTCGACGAGCTGGTCTCAGCACGCGTGGGGGAACGCGGAGGACTTCTCGGAGGCCGGCGTGGCCGCCGAGGACGCCGAGCGCTGGCTGTTCACCAACCGGAACAGGCTTCCGATCTCAGAGCTGATCGGCCGTCGGAGGGTCTGGTCGAGCGCCCGGGCCTCGGAGGGATGGCGGGCGCTGTCCTCGAGCGCGCACCAGCACCTTGACCACTGGCACGTGACGGCCCACCCGCTCATGACGGGCTCACCTCCCTGCGCCTGAAGGACGCTCAGTCGCCGTAGACCGTTCGGCCGAGGGCGAACGACCGATGGCTTGCCCTGGCCGGCTGCACTAGTGTCTGCGCGTCGCGAGGGGGTGGCCTGTGCCCTTGGTGTTCGTCCATGGGGTGGGGACCCGAGAGGGCCCCGGATTCGAGGAGTCGGTCGCGGCCCGTGACGCCCTCTTCCGGAGGTTCATGCTCGCCCGCGCGCTCCCCGATCCGTCGGCCGTGACGATCTCCAACCCGTACTGGGGGCGCCACGGCGCGCGCCCCGCGTGGGGGCATGCGTCGCTTCCCGGAGATCCGGTCGAGGCGCTGGGTCCCGAGGACGAGGAGCTGGCGATGGTGGGGGCTCCGATCCTTCAGGAGCGGCCCCTCGACGAGCCTCCCCTCCTCGGGGCAGCCCGCCGCTCGCTGGAGGAGGCCGTGGACCTCTTATGGGCGACGGCGTCGGAGGAGTCGGGGGCCGGGTCGGCCGACGAGCTGGCGGCCCTGGCCGTCCGCGCCGTCGACTACGCGAGGAACGAGCCCGACCGCTCCTGGCTCGACGAGGTCGAGACCGACCAGGAGTTCGTGTCGGAGCTGGAGAAGCGCGTGGATGCCTGGAGCCCCGTCGGGGCGTCTTCGGCCGATGACGAGCCGGCCTACGAAGCGCTCGGGGCCGCGGAGAGCTGGGCGCGGATCGGGGAGGCGGCCGACCGGATCCGGGGCTTCGTCGGAAGGCTCGCGGGGCGCGCGGTCCTGGAGGTCGCCCGGGCACCAGCCCACCGGGGCACCGCCACCGTCCTCGGTGACATCCTCGTGTACCTCCGGGAGCGGGGGACGGCCGACGCCCCCGGGGACATCGTGACGGAGGTGGCCGGCGCGCTCGACGCCGCCCGGGATGCGGTGACGCCCGAGGACCCGCGGCTCATCGTGGTCACTCACAGCATGGGCGGGAACATCGTCTACGACCTCCTCACGCACTTCCGCCGCGATCTCGAGGTCGACCTCCTCGTGACTGTCGGGTCGCAGGTGTCCTTCTTCGAGGAGCTGAAGCTGTTCGTGGAGAGCCGGGGCGACGTCCCCGTGACGCCCGCGACCGATCGTGTGCCCAGGCCCGAGAACGCCGGGCGCTGGATCAACATCTTCGATCGCAACGACGTCCTGAGCTTCGCCGCGGAGGGGGTCTTCGGAGGCGTCGAGGACTACGAGTACTCCACCGGGAAGGGCCTCCTGTTCGCCCACACCACGTACTTCCTCCGGCCCAGCTTCCACGACCGTCTGGGGGAGCGCGTGGCGGGTCCCGCGCGATGACGACGCTCTTCGACGACGAGGGCGGAGATCCAAGAACTCACCTCTTCGTGGTCGGCGTCGGCGCGTACCGGCACCTCGCGGGAGGGAGAGAGCCGCTGGATCACCTCCGAGGAGTGCGGCTCAGCCAGCTGTCCTCGCCGCCGATGTCGGCTCGGGCGCTCACCGACTGGTTCGTCGGAGAGATGGAGAACCCGGACACGCCTCTTGGGAGCGTGGAGCTGCTGCTCTCGCCACCCGATGCCTACGCTCTCCCGAGCGGAGGCTCGGTCGACGTGGAGGCGGCCACGATCGGGAACATCGCAGAGGCGTTCGACGCATGGTTCGCTCGCTGCAACCGCCACCAGGACAACATCGCGATCTTCTACTTCTGCGGTCACGGCGTGCTGCGTGAGGTGGTGGCGCTCCTCGCGGAGGACTTCGGGAGGAGCGAGCAGCGACCCTTCGAGGCCTCTGTCGACTTCACGATGACCTTCGAAGGGATGGCGCAGAGCGTCGCTCGACGCCAGCTCTACATGGTCGACGCGTGCCGTCAGGTGATGCGCTCGACCCTCGCGCTCCAGAGGATCGACGCGACGGCCCTGGCGATCGGCATGTTCGAGCGAGAGCACCACCGGGACGCGCCGATCCTCTACGCCTCCGCGGAGGACGATCGCGCGTACGCGCGCAGCGGGCGGCCCACACGCCTCGCGGAGGCGCTGCTGCGCGGGCTGGCGGGTCTCGGCAGCGAGCTCGTCGACGGGAGGTGGGTGGTGACCCCTCGGAGGCTGCTCGAGGCGGCGTCGGAGCTCGTTGCGACGGAGAGCGCGCCCGACGCTCCGATGCAGCGCCCCCGGCTGGGAGGGGAGCACGCGGGTCTCGCCGCGGCCCTCCATCGTCTGCCGGGACCGCCCAAGGTGCCCGTCACGATCGAGTGCGTTCCCGAGGAGGCGATGCGGCTCGCCGAGCTCTCGCTCGTGTCGGCGCGGGACGCCACACGCTCGTACCGCCGCGGTCCGTCCCCGGAGCGCTGGACGCTCGAGGTCGATCCCGGAGACTACGACGTCGCCGCCAGGTTCTCGACCGGGGACTACCGGGAGACCGTCAAGCCGTTCGTCGCGATGCCACCCCCACCCCCGCCTTTCCCACTGGAGGTGCTCTGATGGCCGTCCTCCGGCTCCACGTGGACGGCCGGTCGGACATGTCCCCCGGCGCACCGCTCGTGGCGTCGGTGCTCACCGAGGAGCTCGAGCCGGTCGCCGAGGTCTCGGTCCCGGTCGGGGGAAGCCGGGAGGTCGTGGTCCAGCCCGGCTCCTACCTCGTCAGGGCCGTCCCCCCCGCCGGCTCCGCGCTCACCGCAAGAGCGTCGGTGAGCGCGGAGGAGTGGCTCGAGGTTCCGCTGGGCCACGTCTCGTCACCACACGAGTGGCTGGAGTGGCACGCGCTCCTCGGGAACGTCTCCGCGAGCCCCTCCGCCGAGGAGGCCCCCGCCCTGGGGAGCGTCTGGACGCGGGTGTGGCGCCGAGAGCCGGACGGCACCTGGGCCCTCGAGCCGGCGGCCTGGACCACCGATTGGGACGGGGAGTATGCGACGGCGCGGATCGTCGGCCTCGAGCCCGCGCACCGGGTGCTCCAGCTCGGCGGCGAGACGGTGCCCTGGCGCCTCATCGCCCTTCCGACGAGCCGACAGGTCGAGATCCTGCTGCGGGCGGCGCCGGGCGGCCCCGAGCTCGATGCCGGCGTCGACGTCTCGGTGGCGACGGGTGAGACCGGAGGGGAGATGCTCCTCCACTACCTGGACTCGGGGAACGTCGAGCGGGCCCACGTCGTAGCAGAGGACATCCTGGCCGACCCTGGGGCCCCGGAGCTCGCCGAGCCGACGTCCGCGATGATCCTCGGCTACTACCTGCTCCGGGTGGGGGAGGTCGATCGGCTCCCCGGCCCGTCGCTGGCGGAGCGGTTCCCGTGGCTTCCCGACGGCTGGATCATCGAAGGCAGGCGAGCGCTTCTGAGCTCCGACGTCGATCGCGGACGGGCCCATCTCCTCGCGGCCGTGTCCCGCGGCGTCCCTCTCTACGCCGAGGGCATGCGGCTCCTGTCGACGGGCCTCCGCCTCCTGGAGACGGGCGATCCTGCGGGGGGGGACGCGGAGGTGGGGCGCGCCGTCGCCGGCGTGTCGGAGCTGGCCGCGGCGACCAACTGGACCGAGCCTCTGACCTCGTACTATGGACCCGATCCCGCCTCCCCCACGATCAGCCCGCCCACCGGCGTCCCGGAGGGGCCGCTGAACTGGATGGGCCCCGAGCGGGGCGGGCCCGTCCCCCCGCGGCCCCGATGGCCGCGCCGGCTCCTCGCAATCGGCGTCGTGGCCGCGGTGATCGCGGGCGCCGTGTGGTGGGCGACCGGCGGTGCTGGGGAGCTTGTGGCCGACCCCACCTCGCTGTTCTTCGGGGAGCAGACGATCGAGGTGCCCAGCGCAGCGCAGGCGGTGACCGTGTCGAACGACAGCGAGGCCGTCGTGGCCTTCCGGGGCTCCATGGTCCGAGGGCCTGCCGCCGACGACTTCACCGTGACGACCGACACCTGCTCGGGCGCCGAGCTGCCGGACGGACGATCCTGCTCGCTCCTCGTCGTCTTCACCCCGTCGGCGCAGGGTCCGCGGGAGGCGAGGCTCGTCCTGCGACACGACGCGGAGGGACGCCCGATCAGGGTGGGTCTCGAGGGCGCCGGCGTGACGGGCGACCCCGAGGAGACAGTGGGGCCGCCTTCGATCGCGGTGGATCCCACGAGCATCACGTTCCCTGCCGACGTTCCCGAGGGCGGCGTGACCGAGGAGCTCACGATCAGCAACGACGGCGATGCCGTGCTCGAGGTCACCGCCATCGTGGATCCGGAGGGGGAGGGGTTCGCGCTCGACCCGGAGAGCCTCGAGCGGTGCACGGAGATCGAGGCCGAGAGCAGCTGCTCGATCTCGATCTCGTTCGTGCCGGCTCGCGGCACGCGGGGGGAGGCCAACGTGGTCATCGAGAGCAACGCCACCGACGACCCGCTGCAGGTGCCGCTCGCCGGCACGCCTAGGGCCCAGGCCGATCCCACTGAGGTCGGCACCACCCGATGGGAGAGCTCCCAGGCGACCGTGAACCTCACGAATACGGGGACGAGGGCGTTCTCGCCGGTGTTCGGGCTCGAGAACGAGCGGTTCGCCATCGGGTCGCACAACTGCGAGACCCTCTCGATCGGTGGGGCGTGCTCGATCACCCTGGTGTTCGACGGAAGCGACACGTCGTCCAGCGAGGAATACCAGGGGGCCCTGCTCATCGACGATGGGTCGGGCGCCGGGCCGTTGATCATCCCGCTCACGCATCCGGAGCCCGTCGACTGACCGGCTGCTACCGGAAGCCGCGGGCGACCTCTGCCTCGGCGACCCGGCCCACCCCGATCAGGTAGGCGGCCTCGCGCAGGCCGAGCCCTTCGGAGTCGGCCCGGCTCAGCACCTGGTCGGTGGCGGCGCCCATGACCTCCTCGAGCCGTGCGTTGACCCGGTCCTCGTCCCACTGGTCGCGCTGGATGTCCTGCACCCACTCCAGGTACGAGACGGCGACCCCACCGCCCGAGGCGAGGATGTCGGGGACCAGCGTCACGCCTCGGTCGGCGAGGATCGCGTCGGCCTCGGCGGTCACCGGGTAGTTGGCCGTCTCCACGACGACCTGCGCCTTCAGCTGATCGGCGTTGGCGGTGGTGATCGTCTCCTCGAGCGCCGCGAGCGCGAGGACCACGCAGTCCACGTCGAAGATCTCCTCGCAGGAGAGGGTCTCCGCGCCCTCGAAGCCCGCGACGCTCCCGGTCCGGCGCTTGTGCTGCAACACCTCCTCGGGAGGGAGGCCGCGCGGGTTCAGGATGGCGCCCTTCGAGTCGGACACCGCGATCACCCGGTAGCCCATCTCGTGGAGCAGGAGAGCGAGCCAGGAGCCGGCGTTCCCGTAGCCCTCGATCGCGACGGTGGTGGTCTCCCGGTCCCAGCTCCTGGCGCGGGCCAGGCGGTCGAGGCAGATGGCGGCGCCTCGGCCGGTGGCGGCGTCGCGGCCGTGGGAGCCGCCGAGCACCACGGGCTTCCCCGTGATCACCGCGGGCGTGGGGCCGAAGCGCCGTCCGTACTCGTCGGCCATCCAGCCCATGATCGTCGGGGTGGTGTTCACGTCGGGCGCGGGGATGTCCGTCTCGGGCCCGATGACGTCCGCGATGGCGCGGATGTAGGCGCGAGAGAGGCGTTCCAGCTCGGCCTCGGTGAGGCGATGGGGGTCCACCTGAACCCCGCCCTTGGCGCCCCCGAACGGGATGTTCATGAGCGCGGTCTTCCAGGTCATGAGCGCCGCGAAGGTCCGGATCTCGTCGGCCTTCACGCTCGCGTGGTAGCGGATGCCGCCCTTGTACGGCCCGCGGGCATTGTTGTACTGGATGCGGTAGCCGCGGAAGACCTTGAACCCGCCGCCGTCCATCGGGACCCTGAGCTGCACCTGGACCTCGCGCTGGGGCGTGGCGAGGGTCTCGCGGAGCGACAGCTCCAGCCCGAGCCCCTCGGCCGCGCGCTCGAGGAACCCCTGCACGCCCTCGAAGGCCGATCCCATCGCACACCTCCCGTGCGGGCCCTCCGAGGCAATCATGCCACTCGGGCGTCTCGGGCGCCCGTTCGGGTCAGGGGGGGTCGGCCGAGGACACCCCTTCTCCTCGGCCAAGGGCATCGACGGCGACCTCAACCCGAGAATGCCGCCGTCGAGGCGCTGGAGGAGGCTGAACGGCCACGAGCCCACGGCGGCCGCGACCGCGTCGGCGATGCGCTCTCCGTTCGTACGACTTGGGCCGAGATGGCGGATGTTGGCGGGGTGTCGGTGAGGTGCCTAGTCGTGGGGGGAGCGAAGCTGCGTGGCTGCCTCCTTGGGTCGAGGGAGCCATCATGACTCAAGGGGCGTGTACGCTCGGCCCGTGATCGACGTCCAGGGTCTCCACAAGGCGTTCGGCGACCGGGTGCTCTTCCGGGACGCCTCGGCCCGCGTCGGCGCGCGCGACCGTCTCGCGCTCGTGGGTCCGAACGGCTCGGGCAAGACCACCCTCGTCGAGATGATCGCCGGGCTCCAGGAGCCCGACGCCGGCGAGGTCCGCGTGCCCAAGGACACGGTGATCGGCTACCTCCCGCAGGAGACCGACGCGCTCCGGGGGAGGAGCGTGCTCGACGAGGTGCTGTCGGCGGGCCAGGCGATGACCGAGGCCGGCCACCGCCTGGAGGTCCTGCAGCGCGAGCTCGAGGAAGGGGGTCCCGACGAGCGGCTCCTCGCCGAGTACGCGCACCTGCAGGAGCGGTTCGAGACGCTCGGCGGCTACTCTCTCGAGGCCGAGGCGGCCAAGATCTGCGCGGGGCTGGGGTTCCGCGAGCAGGACCTCGGGCGCAGGACCGAGGAGCTCTCCGGCGGGTGGATGATGCGCGTGGCGCTGGCCAAGCTCCTCCTCGCGGGCCCGGACTGCCTCCTGCTCGACGAGCCCACGAACCACCTCGACCTCGAGTCGGTGGTCTGGCTCGAGGGGTTCCTCCGGACCTACGAGGGCGCGATCGTCCTGATCTCGCACGATCGCGAGCTGATGAACGGCCTGGCCACCCGCGTCGTGGAGATCGAGGAGGAGCGCCTCACGTCGTACGCGGGGAACTTCGACGCGTTCGTCGAGCAGCGCGGGCTTCGCGCGGAGCGCGCCGAGGCGGCCGCCCGCAACCAGCAGCGGAAGATCGCGCAGACCGAGCGGTTCATCGAGCGGTTCCGGGCCAAGAACACGCTCGCCACTCGGGTCCAGAGCCGCATCAAGGCGCTGGAGAAGCTCGAGCGGGTCGAGGTGCCGCGCGAGCGGCGACGCACGATGGGGTTGTGGTTCCCGACGCCGCCGAGGCCGGGTCGCGCGGTGGTCGAGCTGGCCGACGTCGGGTTCTCTTACGGCGACCTCGAGGTCTACCGGGGGCTGAGCCTGGCCGTCGAGCGGGGACGGCGCCTGGCGCTCGTGGGGCCGAACGGCGCCGGGAAGTCCACGCTGCTGAAGCTCGTGGCCGGGGCGCTCGAGCCCGCCTCGGGTGAGCGGAGGCTCGGGGCGAACGCGCTCGTCGGGTACTTCGCTCAGCACCAGATCGAGGCGCTCCAGCCGGGCAACACCGTGCTGGAGGAGCTGGAGCGGGCGGTGCCCCGTGGCGTGGAGGTGAAGGCCCGGGACCTCCTGGGGCGCTTCCTCTTCTCCGGCGACGACGTGAAGAAGAAGGTGTCGGTGCTGTCGGGCGGCGAGCGCACCAGGCTGGCCCTGGCTCGTCTGCTGGTCCGGCCGTTCAACCTCCTCTGCCTGGACGAGCCGACGAACCACCTCGACATCCCCAGCCGAGACGCGCTCGAGGAGGCCCTCGCGGCCTACGAGGGCGCGCTCGTCCTCATCACCCACGACCGGCACCTGATCCGGAGCGTGGCCGACACGATCGTGGAGGTCGAGGCGGGCCGCGTCCGCGTCCTCGAGGGCGACTACGAGCTCTACCTCTGGCGGAAGGAGCGCCAGGGCGGGCAGGAGCGGCCCGAGCCCGCCGCTCCCGCGAAGGGTGGGGCCTCGGAGGCGAAGGAGCGGCGGAGGGCCGGCGCGCAGCAGCGGGCCCGCCTCCGAGAGCGTCGAGAGGCGGTCCGGCGCGTCGAGGCCGAGCTCGAGCGCGAGACGGCGGAGCTCGGGCGGCTCGAGGAGCAGCTGGCCGACCCCGGCTTCTACGCGGGCGCGGGCCCCGAGGTGGGGGAGACGGTCCGCCGGCACGGCGAGGTCCGCGAGCGCATCGCCCGGCTCGAGGCCGCCTGGGAGCGCGCCGCCCTCGAGCTCTCGGCCCTCGAGGCCTCGGGCTGAGCCGGTCGCCTCGCCGCACGGTTCCGCGCTACCGTGCCGCCGTGGACGACGTGCCGGGAGGTGTGCTCGAAGGGACCCCGCCGCGATTCTCCGCGGAGCAGGCCGCGGCGTTCGCCGCCCGTCTCTTCGGCGTCGAGGGCTCGGCCAGCCCGCTGCAGAGCGAGCGCGACCAGGGCTTCCTGATCGAGGGCGGCGGCGTCCTCAAGATCTCGAACGCGGGGGAGCTGCCGGCGGTGCTCGACATGGAGACCGCGGCGGCGCTCCACGTGAGGCGGGTCGACCCGGACCTGCCCGTGGCGGCGCCCCGACCGGTCGCGGGAGCGGACCCGTCGGCCGGCGCATCCGCGTACCGGGCGGAGGTCGAGGGGCACTTCGTCCGGATGTTCGAGTGGATGCCGGGGCGCGCCTCCGTATCGGGTGGGGAGCTCGACCTCGACGCGCTCCGCGCGTTCGGGACCGTGCTGGCGCGCCTGGGGCGGGCGCTCCGCGGCTTCTTCCACCCGGGGGCCGGCCGGGTGATCCTCTGGGACGTTCAGCACGCGGCTGCGCTCCGCCCGCTGCTGGGCGAGATCGAGCACGCGGAGCGGCGGGCGATGGTCGCGCGGGCGCTCCAAGGCTTCGACGAGCGGGTCCTCCCCGCGTGGCCGCGGCTCCGCGGGCAGGTGATCCACGGCGACCTCTCGCTCGACAACGCGCTGGTCGACGACGAGGGCCGGGTGACGGGGATCGTGGACTTCGGTGACATGAGCCACACGGCGCTCCTGTGCGACGTCTCCTCGGCGCTGGCGTCGGTGCTCGGCGGGCGCCGGCCCGACGAGGTCTTCCGGGCCGCACGGGTGATGCTCGACGGGTACGCGGGGCTCACCCCGCTGGAGCCCGAGGAGCTCGAGCTGCTGCCGGACCTCCTCGCCGCGCGCCTGGCCGCCACGGTGGTCATCAGCGCTTGGCGGGTGCGTCGCTACCCGGAGAACGCCGACTACATCGGGGGGTGGGACGAGGAGGCGTGGCCGCTGCTGGCGCTGCTCGACGAGCTCGGGCCCGAGGAGGCGGCGGCGCGGCTGGGGGCGCCTCGGGTCGCTACGACCACGGACCTGGCCGAGCGCCGTCGCCGCCTCCTCGGCCCCGCGATCTCGGATCTCACCTACGCCCGCCCGATCCACACGGTCCGGGCCGAGGGGGTGTGGATGCTCGATGCCGAGGGCCGGCGCCTGCTCGACGCCTACAACAACGTCCCGACCGTCGGGCACTCGCACCCTCGGGTTGCCGAGGCGATCGCGCGCCAGTCGCGCCTCCTCGCCACGAACGCGCGGTACCTCTACGAGCCCCTCGTCGAGCTGGCCGAGCGGCTGACGGCCACGATGCCCGGGGAGCTCGACACGGTGATGCTCGTGAACTCCGGGACCGAGGCGAACGACCTGGCGTGGAGGATGGCCACGGCGTTCACGGGGGGCGAAGGGGCGATCGTCACCGCGAGGGCGTACCACGGGGTGAGCGCCGCGA
>DATKBL010000179.1:0-10805 GCA_035513995.1 Actinomycetota bacterium | reverse complement strand
ATCCTGGGGCCCGAGCTGATGGAGCTGTTCGAGAAGCAGGCCGTCCGGTTCGGGGCCGAGATGCTCCAGCAGAACGCAACCAAGGTCGACTTCTCGGAGCGGCCGTTCCGCGTGTGGTCGGGCGACGAGGAGCACGTCGCGGGCGCGGTGATCGTGGCCACCGGCGCGAAGGCGAAGATGCTCGGGCTCGCCTCCGAAAAGGAACTGCTGGGGCATGGGGTCTCCACGTGCGCCACGTGCGACGGCTTCTTCTTCAGCGACCAGGAGCTCGTCGTGGTCGGCGGGGGCGACTCGGCCATGGAGGAGGCGCTCTTCCTCACACGCTTCGCCTCGAAGGTCAAGGTCGTCCACCGGAGAGGCGAGCTCCGGGCCTCGAAGATCATGCAGGACCGGGCGTTCGAGAACCCGAAGGTCGAGTTCGTCTGGGACTCGGTCGTGACCGACGTCCTGGGCAGCGGCAAGGTCGAGGGGGTCCGGCTTCAGAACGTGAAGACCGGCGAGGAGTCCGACCTCGCCGCAGGCGGGATGTTCCTCGCCATCGGCCACACTCCCAACACGGAGATTTTCCGGGGCCAGCTCGAGATGGACGACGTCGGGTACCTCCGTGTCGAGGAGCCCACAACGCGGACGAGCGTCGAGGGCGTCTTCGCCGCGGGCGATGCCGTCGACCACATCTACCGGCAGGCGGTGACCGCCGCGGGGATGGGGTGCAAGGCAGCGATCGACGCCGAGCGCTGGCTCGAGCTCCAGGGCCACTGACGCGCGCTACCCTACGGGGATGCGCCGAGCCGCACGACTCTCCGTCCTCGCGCTGGCGGCCCTGACCATCTGGCCTCCCGCCGCGCCGGCCCAGGACCGCCCGCCGGCGCCTCCGCCCTCCTACTACCGCCCGGTCGTGGTCGACGGCATGACCTTCCCCGTGGCTCGCGCCAACTGGCACTCGGTCGTGACGTTCGGCCGCGATTGGCACGACCCACGCTTCCGGCTCATCGGCGGCCGATGGCAGCTCGTGGGGGTCCACGAGGGGAACGACATCATCGCGGAGGAGGGGACGCCGATCCTCTCGATGACCGCCGGGAGGGTCGAGGCGGTCGGCTGGACCTTCTACTCGGGCACCCGCGTCGGGATCCGCGGCGCGGACAGCCGATACTACTTCTACGCGCACCTCTCTGAGGTCGCGTCCGGAATCGGCGTCGGCGCGGCCGTGGAGCCGGGCACCGTGCTGGGTCGGGTGGGGAACACGGGCTACGGCGATCCCGGCCAGGAGGACGAGTTCCCGCCACACCTCCACCTTGGGATCAGGGATGGCGACGCGTGGGTAGACCCTTACTCGACGGTGCGCCGCCTGTACGCCGAGAGCGTGCGGGTCACCACCCGCGGGGAGCGGCAGCTCGCTCGGCTCTCCCGCGCCGGCGACCTGGACGCGTACGAGCGGCTGCTCGAAAGGCTGTACGCTGGGGCTGGGACGGAGGAATAGCCCGCCCCGGCCGGCTGTTGCATGGTCCGCCCGCCCCCGGATGAAGGAGGCAACGACGAGATGAGCGAGATCATGACGGCGACCGATGCCGAATGGGACGAGATCCTCTCTTCGGATAAGCCCGTGCTCGTGGACTTCTGGGCCGACTGGTGCGTCCCCTGCCACATGGTGTCCCCCATCGTGGAGGAGATCGGCCGGGAGAAGTCCGAGGTCATGTCCGTGGCCAAGCTGAACGTCGACGACAACCCCGAGACCGCCCGCCGTTACGGCGTGATGAGCATCCCCACCCTGATCCTCTTCAAGGACGGAGAGGAGCGCGCAAGGGTCGTCGGCGCCCAGCCCAAGGAGTCGATCCTCAGCCAGATCGAGCCGCACGCGGGCGACTGACCCCGCGTTGTCGCCGACCTCGGGGCGGCACATACTCCAGCCGTGAGGAGCATCCGACGAGGTGACCGCGGCGAGGAGGTCCGCGACGTCCAGGGGCGCCTCCTCGCTCTCGGCTACACGATCAGCCAGGCCGAGCTCGAGCAGGACCGGTTCGAGGTCTCCACGGACGCCGCCGTTCGGGCCTTCCAGCAGGACCGCGGGCTGCTCGTCGACGGGCTCGTGGGCCTGCAGGCATGGGAGGAGCTCGTCGAAGCCGGCTACAGCCTGGGCGATCGCGTTCTGTATCTCCGGCACCCTCCCTTCCGAGGCGACGACGTCCGGGGACTCCAGGCGCGGCTCAACACTCTCGGGTTCGACCCCGGCCGCGAGGACGGCATCTTCGGCAGGCAGACGGAAGAGGCGCTCCGAGACTTCCAGAGGAACGTGGGGCTCACGCCCGACGGCATCGTGGGCGGCACGAGCCTCCAGGCGCTCGAGCGCCTCCGCGCCTCGGTGCCCGGGCCCGGGCGGACGACGGTCCGCGAGACGGAGGGACTGCGTCTCGCCGACTCCCTCGAGGGGAAGACGATCGCGATCGACCCCGCGCACGGCCCGAGCGACCCCGGGGGCGTGGGCCCGGGGGGGGCGGTCGAGAGTGAGATCACCTACGCGATCGCTGAGCGCCTCGCCGCCTCGCTCGTCCGGCGGGGGGCCAAGCCGGTGCTCCTCCGAGAGCCTGGGGAGGACCCCTCGGTGCCGGCCCGGATCGACCGGGCCGCCGGATCGGGCGCCGACCTCCTGCTGTCCATCCACCTCAATCAGCACGAGGACGCCAACGCGGAGGGCGCGGCCGCCTATTACTTCGGCCGCCTCGGTGCGGTCTCGGTGGCCGGGAGGGCGCTCGCCGAGGTGCTCCTGGAACGGGTCGCCTCGCGCCTGGGGCTCCGGGATGGGCGGGCCCATCCCAAGGCGTTCCCCCTGCTCCGCGAGACCCGGATGCCGGCGGTCCACCTCGAGCCGGGGTTCATCTCCAACCCCCGGGAGGAGCGCCTCCTCTCGGACGGGGGGTTCCACCACGACCTCGCCGAGGCGATCGTCGACGGGCTGGAGAGGTACTTCGCCGGCCTGGCTGGCTCGAACGAGGGCTGACTCAGCGATGCAGCGGCAGGGCGGCGGCGGCCTCGGCGGTGGCCGGGGCCGTCACCCCGAACAGCTCGCGGCGCATCAGCGGCACCCTGGGGTCCGCGCGGATCACCGCGAAGCGATTGGATCCGAGGAACGCGCCCGGGAGCACCCATCCCCCTTCCCACTCGGACTCGCCGAGCGACTCCACCGCGCGGAAGCCCCGCTCGACGAGGTCGCGGGCGACGGCCCGGACCACCTCTGAGCCAACGCCACGCCCTCTGTGCCCCTCGGTCACGTAGCAGTACGCGAGGTACACGGCGTCCGGGGAGACCCGGCCCGCGCGGAAGCCGGCGACCCGTGGGAAGAGCGAGGGAGGGGCGAACTGCGCGAAGGCCACCACCTCCTCGTCGTCGAGGAGCAGCTTCCCGCAGGACCCCCACTCGAGCAGGGTCGAGGAGAACCACTCCTCCTTGAGGAACCTCGGGTCGGGGGCCCGGTCTTGATCGGTCTCCCAGAACACGCAGTCGAGCACCTCTGGAGGCGCCGAGGACAGGTTCTCCAGGCCCACGTCGACGAGACGGCGGCCCACCTCAGCCTCGCCGGCGAGCGAGAACCGCGAGGACCACCCCCACGAGCACCCCGAGGGTGGCCGCCTGCGCGGCGCGCCTCGCCTCCGGGCTCATGTCCCGGCTATCGTGGTGACGATGCGGTCGAGATCCTCGTCGGAGCCGAACTCGATCACGATCTTCCCCTTCCGGCGGCCTCTCTGGACCCGCACCTTGGTGGCCAGCGCGTCGCCGAGCAGCTCCTCGACCTGGGCGGCGCGGGGATCGGGCTCGGGGGCGGCGCGCTCCGCGGCGCCCTTCCCCCCACCGCGATACGCGCGGGCGAGCTCCTCCACCTGCCGGACCGACAGCCCCTCCGCGGCGACGCGGAGGGCCAGGGCCTCCTGCCCCTCGGCGTCCTCCAGCGTCAGGAGAGCCCGGGCGTGCCCAGCGGACAGCTTCCCCTCCCCCACCAGGCGCTGTACCGCCGGTGGGAGCTGGAGCAGCCGGATCGTGTTGGTCACGTGGGAGCGCGAGTAGCCGAGGCGCTCGGCCAGCTCGTCGTGGGAGGCGCCGAGGTCCTCGAGCAGCTCCTGGAAAGCGGCCGCCTGCTCCAGCGGCGAGAGATCCTCGCGGTGGATGTTCTCGATGATCGCCTCGCGGAGCGAGTCGATGTCGTCGGTGTCGCGGATCACGGCGGGGATCGTGGCGAGCCCGGCCTGCTTCGCGGCGCGCAGGCGCCGCTCCCCCGCCACCAGCTCGTACCCGTCCTCGTGCCGCCTCACCACGATCGGCTGGAGGACGCCGACCTCCCGGATCGAGCTCGCGAGCGAGGCGATGCCCTCCTCGTCGAACGTCTCCCGCGGTTGGCGAGCGTTGGGAGAGATCGCGGCCAGCGGGATCTCCAGCAGCCCCCCGTCGTCGGTCGCACCCGGGATCAGGGCCGAGAGCCCTCTTCCGAGACCACCCCGCTGTTGCTTCACGACTCGTCTCCCTTCCTCCGGAAGAGCCCTCGCCGCCTCCTCGAGGCGGCCTCCTCGGGCTCCCGTTCCTCCTCGCCGTCCAGGTTCTCCGGGGTGGGGTCGGGGAGAACCACCTCCGGCATGTCCTCGGTGGGCATCGGCGTGTCGAAGTCGCGCGGGCCGGCCGCGACCTCTTCCGCCAGGGCCCGGTAGGCCCGCGCCCCTTTGGACGAGGGGTCGTAGGTCGTGATCGGCTGCCCGTACCCCGGGGCCTCCGAGAGCCGAACGCTACGAGGTATGAGGGTGTCATACACTCGCCCACCGAAGTACTTCCGCACCTCCGCCACGACCTGCTCGGCCAGCTTCGTCCTCGAGTCGTACATCGTGAGGACGATCCCGTTCAGCCGCAACCTCGGGTTGAGGTTCTGCTGGACCAGCCGGACGTTCCGCAACAGCTGCCCCAGCCCCTCCAGCGCGTAGTACTCGCACTGGATCGGGACGATCAGCTCGTCGGAGGCCGCCAGCGAGTTCACCGTGAGGAGGCCAAGAGAAGGCGGGCAGTCGAGGATCACGTAGTCGAACCGCCCTACGACCTCTTCCAGGGCCCGCTTGAGACGCATCTCCCTGGAGAACTGGCTCACCAGCTCGATCTCCGCGCCGGCGAGATCGATCGTCGACGTGATGGCGGAGAGGTTCTCCACCGCGGTCTCCATGATGGCTCGCGAGGCGGGGAGGCCGGCCGCGAGCACCTGGTAGGTGGTCACGTCCCGATCCTGCGGGGAGATCCCCAGGCCCGTGGAGGCGTTCCCCTGCGGGTCCATGTCCACCACCAGGACCCGGGCGCCCGACTCGGCCAGCGCCGCGCCGAGGTTCACCGCCGTGGTGCTCTTCCCCACGCCGCCCTTCTGGTTCGCCACCGCGATGATGCGGCCGCGATCCTCAGGGGCCTTGGGTTCTGCGGCGTCCGAACCCTCGACTGAGGCTTGAGGGTCGGGCTCGTCGCGTCGGCGGTCCTCGTCCGCCGACCGCACGGCCTGGCTCTCCTCGCGGGGGGCCTCCGACTCCTCGCGGGGGGCCTCCGGGTCGGTGGGGGCGCTCTCAACCACCCCGTCGTGCGGCGGGGAGAGATCTTCGGGCCGCTCGTCGTCGAGGCTCACCGCCGACCCATGATAACGAGCGGCGTCCAGGAATCAAGGACCAGGAGCTCTCCGTCCGCCCCGGCCCGTCGCGCCGCGACCTCCGGATCCGTCAGCCCCTCCCCGGCGAAGTAGACGAGCCGCCCACCTGAACGCAGGAGCGGCGCCGCTAGACGCCAGCTCCGATCGATGGGGGCGAGAGCTCGCGCGGTCGCCACGTCCGCCGGGAGGAGCCCCCCTGCGGCGACCTCAGCCCCGACCGATTCGATGCGGTCGGGGAGTACCTGAACGTTCTCCAGGCCCAGCCGATCCACAGCGAGCTCGAGGAAAGCCACCGCGCGCCTACGAGACTCGATCAGCACGAGATCCCGGTCGGGGAGGGCGATCGCCAGCGGGATCCCAGGGAGGCCCGCGCCCGAGCCCAGGTCGAAGCACCGACGGTCTTCCTCGCGGAAAGCCTCCGCGGCGCGCAGGGAGTCGTCGATGTGACGATCCCAGAGGACCCCTTTGTCGGAGGCTGAGACGAGGCCCATGGGGATCGCCCGTGAGAGGAGCAGCTCCTCGAAGGCGCGCAGCGGCTCTGGGGAGGGTTTCACGTGAAACCTCCCTCGGAGGGTTTCACGTGAAACCTCAGCCGTTCTTCTTGCGGATCACGACTCGTCGCTTGGGCTCCTGGCCCTCGCTCCCCGACTCCAGATCGCCGAACTCGGCCACCACATCGTGCACGATCTTCCGCTCGAAGGGCGTCATCGGCTCCATCGTGTGCCGTCGCCCCGTCGTCTGGACCTTCTCCGAGGCGTCGCGGGCCCGTTCCACCAGCTGCGCTCTTCGGCGCTTGCGGTAGTCCTCCACATCGACCACGATCCGGCACCGCTCCGCCGTCCGCCGCTGAACCGCGGCCCGCGTCAGCTCCTGGATCGCGTCTAGGGTCTGTCCGTGTCGGCCGATCAGGAGGCCCATCGCGTCCGGGTCGCCCCCTGCCACCACGTCGAGGTACTGGACGTTCTCGTGGGTCTCCTCCTCTACCTGGGCGTCCACCCCGAGGTGCTCCATCAGCCCGGTGAGGAAGCCGATCGCGATCCTCAGCTGCTCCTCGGTGGCCAGCCCCAGCACCGTCCGCCGACGAACCCGAACCACCGCGCCCCGGCTACCGATCCCGAGGAGGCCCTTCTGGGGCTCCTGGACGATCTGGACCTGGGCCTCCTGCTCGTTGATCCCGAGCTCCTCGAGGGCGGCCTCGACAGCCTCCTCAACGCTTGCGGCGCTTCTTTCGACTTCTTCCATCACGACGACCTCCGGTCTTCCCTGGCTGCGGCTGGGGCTTGGGGTCCTGCTGGTCGCCCTCGACCGCTCGGGGCTTGGACGCGGCGGCCTGCTCCTCTCCCGCCTGCCGCCGCTTGATCATCACGTACTGCTGCCCGACCTGCCACACGTTGGTGGTAACCCAGTACACCAGGACGCCGGCGGGGATCGAGAGAGAGATGAACCCCAGGAAGATCGGCATGATCCGCCCGATCGTCTGGGCCCCCGGCTGCTGGCTCCCCGAGACAGCCTGCATCTGCCTGGTCTGGTAGAAGGTGGTCAGGACCATCAGGGCGATCAGCCCATAATATCCCACGAGGGTCAGAGTGCTCGCTTCGGCGCCTCTCGGAGCGCATTGCCTGAACGCCTCCTCCGATTGAGCCTGTGTGGCGGAGCAGGACAGGTACATCCCCAGGAACGGCTCGCCGTCCTCGATGATCGCCTCGAACAGCTCGCTGTCCCCCGGGAGGTGGCCGGTGCCGACCGGCGTGTGGCAGAGGAACTCCGCGCCGTCCCCGTCGCGCTGCGGGCTGCATCGCGTCAGGACGTCTCGCGGCTGGAGGGGCTCCCCGTCGCGCTCGCGCCACTCGGCAACCGGGATCGACAGCTCGAAGGTCCCGTCGCCGTCGGTGTCGCACTCGAGCTGGTTGGGGGCGGTCCCGGTGATGCTGGGCTCGCCCACCGGGCGGCAGAAGGCGTCCTCCACGGTCCCGAAGGTCACCGGCTCGGCGGGGATCGCGACCTCCGGCGTCGCCGCGCGGAGCACCGCGTAGAGGGCGAAGAACACCGGGAGCTGCAGAAGGAGCGGGAGGCAGCCCCCCAGAGGGTTGGCGCCGTGCTCCCGGTAGAGCTTCATCATCTCCTCGTTCAGCTTCTGCCGGTCGCCCTTGTGCTTCCGCTGCAGCTCCTTCACCTTCGGCTGGAGGCGGCCCATCGCCTGCATCGAGCGCGTCTGCTTGATCGTGAGCGGCAGCAGGAGCAGCCTCACCGCGATCGTGAGCACGACGATCGCGACCCCGTACACCGGGATCACCTCGTAGAAGAAGCTCAGCGCGTACCCGAGGGTCTGCAGGAGGGTGCCGGCGAGCTGCTCCATCAGGCGGGCTCCTGTATGACGCCATCACGCCCGCGTCGCTCCGGCACCGGGTCGACGCCGCCCGCCGTGAGCGGGCTGCAGCGCAGGAGCCTCCAGACCGCGAGGGCGCCGCCCTTGAGGGCCCCATGGACCCGGACCGCCTGTTCGGCGTAGGCGGAGCAGGACGGGTGGAAGCGGCAGCGACCCGCAAGCGTCCCGCCGAAGGTCATGCGATACCCCCGCACCAGGCCGAGCAGGAGAGAGCGCGCGGGGAGACCCGCCCACCAGAGGGCCCGCCTCATCTGGCCATCACGCCCGCTCGCGCCAGCACGTTCTCGACCTCCTCGATCAGATCCCCCGTCGTGGCCCCGTCGATCTCGGGCCGGGCCACCAAGACCGCGTCGGCCGGATCTACCAGCCGTGGCGCCAGCACCCCCCACGCCTCCCGGATGATCCGTCTCGCCCGGTTCCTCCGGACCGCCCCGCCGATGCCCCGCCCGGTCACCACCGCGACGCGCGGAGCGTCCGGGGCCGGTGCCAGGTACAGAGTCACGCGGCGCGATCGCAGCGGCCTGCCGCGCATCAGTCCGCGGATCTCGCGGCCGCGCAGGCTACGCGCTGAGCCGCGCACGGCCCTTCGCCCGTCTCCTGGCGAGGATCGTGCGGCCGGCTCGGGTCCGCATCCGGGTCCGGAAGCCGTGACGACGCTTGCGTCTGCGGTTGCTCGGCTGATAGGTCCGCTTCACGAATACGGGAGTATACGCACCCGAGAGGGGGATGGTCCACGCCGGACCCCCTGACCTGGGGCGATACGCTCCGGGCTTCGCGGGCTCCACGAGAAACCGCAGGTCAGCGGGTAGCCGTTGCTTCCCCGTGAGGGGGGTGCTAGTATCCGCGTCGCGCTTCCCTGGGGTCGCCTTCCGGCGGCCCCGATTCACTTCCCCGGCGGATTTCACACATGTGGAAAGAGGCTGTGGAAAACCTCCAGGGGACACGGAGCGACCCGGACGCCCACGATCTATGGACCCGGGCGGCGGGCGCCGCGAGGGGACGGGTGTCGGCGAGCACGTACGACATGTGGTTCGCCGACGTACGTGGGCGGCGTCTCGCCGGCGATACGATCGAGCTGGCCATACCCACCGAATACGCGCGATCCTGGCTCTCGTCCCACCACGAGGACCTGATCCGGAACGCGGTCGAGGAGGCGGCGGGCCGGCCCCTGGACGTCCGCATGGTGGTGGAGGAGCGTCCCGAGGCCGCCTCCGGGCCCGCGGCGGGGGTCGGGGCCGAGCGAGGCCGCGAGGACGTCCCTCCGTACCAGCGCTTCCCCGACCTGTACACCTTCGAGACGTTCGTGCTCGGTCCGTCGAACCGGTTCGCCCACGCGGCGGCGATGGCCGTGGCGGAGGCGCCTCCCTCGAAGGCCTACAACCCGCTCTTCATCTACGGGGGTGTGGGGCTCGGCAAGACCCATCTCCTCTACGCGCTCGCCACCCATATCAGCAAGCTGATCGAGGGGGTGCGGGTCAAGTACGTGACCTCGGAGGCCTTCGTCACCGAGTTCATCCGTGCCGTCCGCGAGCGACAGGGCTACCAGTTCCAGCGGCGCTACCGCGACGTGGACGTCCTGCTCGTTGACGACATCCAGTTCCTCGCTCGCGCCGAGGAGACCCAGACCGAGTTCTTCCACACCTTCAACGCGCTCCACGGCTCGGCCCGCCAGATCGTGATCGCAAGCGACCGCCCGCCGCAGGAGCTCGCCGGGCTCGAGGAGCGCCTCCGGAACCGGTTCCGGTGGGGCCTCTGCGTGGACGTCCAGCCGCCCGACCTCGAGACTCGGATCGCGATCCTCCAGAAGAAGGCCGAGCGCGATCACATGAAGGTGCCGGACGCCGTCCAGCACTTCATCGCAACCAAGTTCGACATGAACATCCGCGAGCTCGAGGGCGCGCTCCTGCGGGTGGCCGCCTTCGCCTCGCTCTCAGGCGTCAAGGTCGACCTGCCCCTCGCCGAGCGGGCCCTCGAGGACCTGATCCCCCAGACGGGCCAGGAGATCCCGCCCGAGCTGATCATGGAGCAGTCCGCCCAGTACTTCAGCCTTCGTCGTGCGGACCTCGTCTCCAAGAGCCGGTCCCGCCCCCTGACCACCGCGCGGCACATCGCGATGTACCTGCTGCGTGAGCTCTCGGGGCTCTCCCTGATCAAGATCGGGGAGCTCTTCGACCGCGACCACTCCACCGCGCTCCACGGGATCAAGAAGATCGAGGCGCTGATGCCGGCCCGCGGATCCACCTACCGGCAGGTCCAGGAGCTGACCAAGACGATCCGCACATTGGCGCGGGGGGCGAGGTGACGGGTTGTGGAGAAGATCGCGTCCCTACCGGCGTCGGCCGTGGAGTGCGCTCCTCGTCCCAGGCCCGTCCCCAGACTCTCCCATGTCAGACCCCCGCGCTACGCTGGGCGGATGCCCGGTTCTCCACACATCCACAGCCCCTACGACTGTCACTGGTTTGAAAAGGATGAAGAGCGTTACTTGAGAGCGGGAGGTGACCTGTGAATTTCAGGTGCGAACGCGACGTGCTGGCCGAGGCGCTGGCGACCGCGCAACGAGGCGTCTCGCCCCGGCCGGGGATCGCCGCGCTGACCGGGGTCATGCTCGAAGCGGGGAGCGAGGGTCTCACCGTGACCACGACCGACCTCGAGGTCACCACCCAGGTCCGACTGGCGGTCGAGGTCGCCGAGGAGGGGAGCGCCCTCATCCCGGCGCGGCTCGTGGCCGAGATGGTGAAGTCGCTGCCGCCCGACGACGTCGACATC
>DATKBL010000178.1:0-2799 GCA_035513995.1 Actinomycetota bacterium | reverse complement strand
CCCAGGATGCCCTCCTGGATGAGATCGAGGAGGGGGAGGCCCGCCCACTGGTACTTCTTCGCCACGGAGACGACCAGCCGGAGGTTCGACCGGATCATCCGGTCCTTGGCCTCCCGGTCGCCTTCCTCGACGAGCTTGGCGAGCTCCTTCTCCTCGTCCGCGGTCAGCAGCGGGTAGCGGCCGATCTCGTTCAGGAACAGCCGCATGCTGTCTCCGGTGGCGACGGCGAGATCGCCGCTTGCCACCCTCGTTTCGTCGCGTTCGTATGCGTGCTTGGTCATGGGTCTCCAACGTCGTCGAAGCGGGCCCCTCACCTCCATGCTCTCCACGCGAGGGGCCCTGAAACCTGCGCCGGTCGGCCCGGCGCCTCCACCCTATCGTTCGGCTCGAAGGATGCAACGGTTCAGTCGTCGGCCGTATTCCCGACGCCGACACGTCGGGCTGCCGCGGGCCCGAGCTCGGGAGGATCGTGCGACCCAGCTGAGGTTGGACGGACCCGGCGAGGGTACCTATCAACTGATGGCCCGCGATCGGGTGCAGATCTCCGGGGTGGGCCGCAGGGCGGGGCACTGATAGACTCTTAGTGAGGGTTCAGCATGTGGTTTCGCGCTTCAGGCAGTTCCCTCACCGGCGCTACGGCGCCGGGGGCTGACGGGCGAGCAGTTCACGCCTGCACCGGCCACGAAAGGAGGGAATGCTTGTGGCAACCGGAACCGTGAAGTGGTTCAGCCCGGACAAGGGCTACGGCTTCATCTCCCAGGAGGACGGCCCCGACGTCTTCGTGCACTTCAGCGCGATTATGGGCGATGGGTACCGCAACCTCGAGGAGAACCAGCAGGTCGAGTTCGAGCTCACCGACGGCCCGAAGGGCCCTCAGGCGACGAACGTACGCCCGATGTGACTGGGTGCTGAGTGAGGAAGGGCCGCCGCGCGCGTAAGCGCGCGGCGGCCCTTCCGCTCTTCCCGGGGTTGACCGCCGCTCTCCATCGTTCCAGGCTGAAGGCCGCCCAAGCGAAGGGAGACCCGCCATGGCCCAGCCTCTGCCCGAGAAGCAGTGCGATCTCGTCATGAAGGGCGGCATCACGAGCGGCGTCGTGTACCCGTCCGCGGTCCTCCAGCTCAAGGACGAGTACCGGTTCCGATCCGTCGGCGGCACCTCGGTCGGCGCGATCGCGGCCGCCATCGTCGCGGCCGCCGAGCACGGCCGGGTCCGGGATCAGGGCACGGGGTTCGCCCAGCTCGAGACGATGACCGAGGAGCTCCGCGGCCCCGGTTTCCTCCAGTCGCTCTTCGTCGCGCGGCGCGGCGGGCGCGCCCTCTACGAGGTGGCCTCCGCAGCGCTCTCGAAGAAGGGCCCGCTGCACATCCTCCGTGTGTTGCTTCGCCGCGGGTGGTGGGCGCTCGGAGGGCTGCTGCTCTGGTGGGCCTCGCTCGGCTGGGCCGCCTGGTTCCTCGGGGACCGCTGGTGGCTCGTGCCCGTCCTCCTCGGGGTGTGGGCCCTCGTCGGCTATGTGACTCTGGGCATGGTGACCCGGAAGTGGGGGCCCAGTCGGCTCCTCGTGGCCGCCGTCCTGGCCGTCGGATGGCCGGCGCTGGCCGCCCCCGCCGCGGTGGCGGCGCGGGGCGTGTCCGAGCTGGGCGGCAGCGGCTACGGGATGATCAGCGGTCGCGAGGAGGGGGGCGTGGACGCGCTGGGGGAGTGGCTGCACGCGCACATCCAGCGCGCCGCCGGCCTCCCCGACGATCGACCGCTCACCTTCGGCGATCTCGAGGGCTCGGAGATCCACCTCCGGATGATGACCACCGACGTCACCACGGCTCGGCCGGTGCGTCTCCCCGGCGAGCTGCAGGAGTTCTCGTTTCGGCCGGAGGACCTCCGCGCGGTGCTGCCCGAGCAGGTGGTGAGCCCGCTCATCGAGCGCAGCCGCGAGCTCGCCACCGAGCGGGGCAGGCCCGAGGGCGATCTCCTCCGCCTGCCTCCGACCGACGAGCTCCCCGTGCTGCTCGGCTTCCGGATGAGCCTCGCCTTCCCCGGCCTCTTCACCGCGGTGCGTCTCTGGTCGGAGCAGCTGGACGGCTCGCCGCGCGAGCACTGGTTCTCGGACGGGGGGATCTCGAGCAACTTCCCCATCCACTTCTTCGACTCGTGGATGCCCACCCGGCCGACCTTCGGGCTCTCGCTCGGGGGCGGCAGCGGGAAGGCCGTCCAGCCCCCTCCGAAGGCGAACGAGCCGAGCCTGCCGAGGTGGTCGCGCGTGGAGAAGCTGGGCGGATTCATCAAGGCGATCGTGGACACGATGCAGGAGTGGCGCGACACGATGCAGGCCGAGCTGCCCGGGTTCCGCGACCGCGTGTGGGAGGTGCGGCTCGCGGGCGACGAGGGAGGCTTCAACCTGGGGATGGGCCCCGAGACGATCGCGAGGCTCATCGAGAAGGGTGAGGAGGCCGGCCGCTCGATCCGCGAGGAGTTCGACTGGGACCAGCACGTCTTCACGAGGTACGTGATGGCGATGCGCCTGCTCGAGCTGGGCATCCCCGGCGGGACCGATCCGGCGGGCCGGCCCGGCCCGGGGATCCGTGAGGCCTTCGAGGGCCGACGCGAGGCGTTCGAGCGAGGCGACGTCGGGGCCCGCGAGCTCTTCGGCTACGACCAGGAGTGGCTCCGGCGGGCGGGGGCCTCCACCGGGCGACTGCTCCGCGAGATGGAGGGGTGGAGTGAGTTCGGTGGGTTCGCCGGCCAGGCCCCGCGCCCACCGGGCCAGATGCGCGTGGTCCCCGACGTCTAGAGGAGTCGGGCCG
>DATKBL010000177.1:0-2473 GCA_035513995.1 Actinomycetota bacterium | reverse complement strand
CTCGCCGCGGGCATCCGCTCCGACCACGAGGTCACGACGCTCGAGGAGGCGATGGAGAAGCGCCGCCTGGGGATGTGGATTCTGATCCGGGAGGGCTCGGCGGCCAGGAACCTCGAGGAGCTCGCGCCGATGGTGCTCGACCACGGCCCGACAAACTGCTGCCTCTGCACCGACGACCGCGAGCCCGACCATCTGCTCGCCGAGGGGCACGTGAACGACGTCGTTCGGAAGGCGGTGGCGCTGGGGATCCCCGCGGCCGACGCGGTCGTCATGGGGACCCTCAACGCCGCCCGCTATCACCGTCTGCACGAGCACGGCGCGGTGGCGCCCGGCTACCTGGCCGACGTCGTCGCGGTCGAGGACCTCGAGGCCTTCCGTCCGGCGCGGGTCTGGAAGCGGGGACGTCTCGTGGCCGAGGGGGGCGAGCCCGTGGGGATCGCCCAGGTCGAGGCCCCGGCCTGGATGCGGGAGAGCGTCCGGGTTCGGACGCTGGACCCGAGCGACTTCCGCGTGGCGGCGAACGGCCGGGTACGGGCGATCGGCGTCCGCGCCGGCTCGATCGTCACCGAAGCGCTCGTGGTGGACCCGGGTCGGGCCGGCGCGGACGCCGTAGCCGATCCCGAGCGGGACCTGGCCAAGGTCGCCGTGGTCGAGCGGCACAGGGAGACCGGCCGGATCGGGCTCGGCTTCGTCCGCGGCTTCGGCCTGCGGCGAGGGGCGCTCGCCTCGACGCACGCCCACGACGCCCACAACGTGGTCGTCGTGGGCGTGGACGACGCCGACATGGCGACGGCGGTGAACCGTCTCGTCGCCATCGGGGGCGGGCAGGTGGCCGTGGCCGGCGGGGAGATCGTGGCCGAGGTCCCGTGTCCGATCGGGGGGCTCCTCTCGGACCTCCCGGTCGAGGAGGTGGCGGCCGCGGTGGGGCGCCTCGAGCACGCCGCCGCCGAGCTGGGCGCCACCCTCGGCTCCCCGTTCATGGCGATGTCGTTCCTCGCCCTCTCGGTGATCCCCGAGCTGAAGATCACCGACCGCGGGCTCGTTGACACGGTGAGCTTCGAGCTCGTCCCGCTCGAGGCCTGATGCCCTCCTTCCTTCGCAACCCTCTCCGTGATGAGCTCGACCCCGGCCCAGAGTTCGACCCCCGACCGTTCCATGGGAAGCTCCCCGGCTACGCTCCGACCCCGCTGCGCGAGGCGCCTTCGATCGCCGAGCGGCTCGCGGTCGGGGAGGTCTGGGTCAAGGACGAGTCGAGCCGGCTGGGCCTTCCCGCCTTCAAGATCCTCGGCGCGTCGTGGGCGACCTACCGCGCGCTCGTGCGACGGCTCGGCGAGGAGCCGACCTGGGAGACGATCGAGGAGCTGGCCGAGCGGGTGACGCCCCTCCGGCCTCTGACGCTGGCCACGGCCACCGACGGGAACCACGGGCGGGCCGTCGCCCGGATGGCGCGCTGGCTGGGCCTCGGCGCCCGCATCCTGGTCCCCGCCGGGACCACCGATCCGCGCATCGCAGCGATCGAGAGCGAAGGGGCGAAGGTGGAGGTCGTCGCGGGGTCGTACGACGACGCTCTCCATCGAGCGGCCGAGCTGGCTTCGCGGGAGGTCGAGGTGGTCGCCGACACCGCCATCACGGGGCTCGAGGAGTCTCCCAGGGAGGCGAGCGAAGGGTACGCGACGATCTTCCGGGAGCTGGAAGACCAGCTCCCGGCGCCACCGGACCTGGTCGCGGTGCAGATCGGCTCCGGGGCCCTGTCGGCGGCCGCGGTCCGCCACTATCGCCCGGGGGGGCCGAGGCTGCTCGGGGTGGAGGCCGAGGGGGCCGCCTGCGTCTGGGCCTCGGTGGTGGCCGGAGAGATCGTCTCCCTGCCGGGGGCCCAGACCTCGATCATGGCCGGCCTGAACTGCGGCACGCCCTCGGCCACGGCGTGGCCGCTCATCTCGCGGGGCATCGACGCGTTCGTCGTCGTCCCCGACGAGCGGGCGAGGGAGGCGATGAGACTGCTGGCCGAGGCCGGGATGGAGTCGGGCGAGACGGGCGCGTCGGGCCTCGCCGGGCTGCTCCAGGCGCTGAGCGGTTCCGAGGAGGCGATCGACGCGCGCAAGCACCTCGGGGTCGGTCGCGCCACACGCGTGCTCGTGCTGTCCACCGAGGGCGCGACCGACCCCGAGGCCTACCGCCGGATCGTCGCCTGAATCGCTTGCGCCCCGCCCCCCCCGGGCTTCTTACGCTTCGAACTGCCTTCCGTCTGGTACTTCGCGGGCGGCTACCTGGTCTGACGGGAGGGGGGAGCGCGAACGGGGCGCCTCCGGGCGCCCCGTTCCCGTCTGAGGCTTCTCCGGTTCCCGGGTAGCATCGAGGCATGCGAACCCTTCGCGAGGAGGCCGGACGCTTCGATCAGCGCGCCGGCCGCTACGACCGATGGCTCAAGCAGCGCTGGTTCTTCCGCCCCGTGCACCAGATCGTGCTCTCGGCG
>DATKBL010000176.1:0-15407 GCA_035513995.1 Actinomycetota bacterium | reverse complement strand
CCCTCGTCGGGCACGAAGGTGCCGCCGCTCCGCCACCCCTCCTCGTTCACGAGCCAGACCTGATAGACGCCCTGCTCGACCGGGCTCATCCCCGACGCCACCAGGTACATGCGTTCGGCGTCCGGCGCCCAGAGGAGATGGATCTGCCCCTCGACCGAGCCGTCCAGCGAGAGCACCCCGGCGTCGGGGCTCCCCAGCGTGGCCACCGCCTCGGCCATCCAGCGCTGCCGGACCTCGGCGTCGCCGAGGCGATCCGAGAGCATCACGTTCCACCCCGAGAGCAGGCCGAACGCCACGACGGCCGCCCCGACCATCGCCCAGCTCGCGCGGCGGGCGCCGAGACTGGGGGCGGGGGCGATGGTCCGGGAGAGGCGCGATCCGAGGAGGTCGGGCGGGGTCGCGGGAGGGGCGGCGAGGGCGAGGTCGCCGGCGATCGCGCGGAAGGCATCGAAGGTCTCACGGCAGCGCCGGCAGTCGGGGAGGTGCTCGGCGATCGCCCGCTCGGCCAGCCCCCGGTCGTCGCCGTCGAGCCCGGCGAGCGCGTAGCCGGCGAGCAGCTCCTCCACGCGCTCGTGGTCCCAGCTCACGTCAGGCGCTCCCGGAGCTTCCGCATCGCAGCGTGCACCCTCGTCTTCACCGTTCCCAGTGGGATCCCACGCTCCTCCGCGATCCTCGATTGCGTGTAGCCCTTGAAGTACATCAGCTCCAGCGCCTCGCGCTGCTCGGGAGGGAGCTCGGCCATGGCCTCCCGCACTTCCCGGCGGCGGTCGGCCAGGTCGGCCTCCTCGACGACCGCCTCACTCCAGTCTTCGTCCGGCGGGGGCGCGCGGTTCACCTTGCGCTCTCGCTCCTTCAGCCGCTCCTCGCGCCGGACCGCGTCCACGGCCCGGTGGTGGACGAGCGAGAGGAAGAATGAGCGGAACCTCCCGCGCGAGGCGTCGTAGGCCTCGGGGGCCGACCAGAGGGCCAGGAAGGACTCGGCCGCCACCTCCTGGGCCAGCGCGGGGTCCCGCAGCACGCGGAGGGCGACGCCGTACGCCGCCGGGGCGTACCTGCGGTAGAGCTGCTCGAACGCCTCGGGGTCCCGGTCGGCCAGCCGCCGGGCCAGCTCGTCGTCGGCCTCGGCCACGGGCCGAGTATCGCAGATGCCGCCGGGGAGCCTTAGGATGCCGCCGTGGCCGAGGTCGTGATGTACGCGCGCCAGGGCTGCCACCTGTGCGACGAGGCGCGGGAGGCGATCCTGTCCCTGCGCGAGGAGCTCGGGTTCTCGTACCGCGAGGTCTCGATCGAGGGCGACCCCGAGCTCGAGCGGGAGCACGGGCTCCGGATACCGGTGGTGCTCGTGGACGGCGAGGGGGCCTTCGAGTACCGCGTGGACCCCGGGGAGCTCCGCCGCCTCCTCGCCCCCTGAGCTTGTGCGATCGAGAACCCCGCGCTACCATCCCCGTGCGTTCACGAACGCACGAGCGTCATGACGAAGCGTCCGATCCCAGAGGCGACCGTCGGGCGCCTCCCGGTCTACCTCCGGGTGCTGGTCGAGATGGCCGAGGGCGGCCGCTCGACGGTCTCGTCGGAGGGGTTGGCCGAGGCGGCCGGCGTCAACTCCGCGAAGGTGCGGAAGGACCTCTCCTACCTAGGCTCCTACGGAACCCGCGGCGTGGGCTACGACGTCGCCTACCTGATCCACCAGGTCCGGCGGGAGCTCGGGCTGACCCAGGACTGGCCGGTCCTGATCGCCGGGGTGGGCAACCTGGGGCACGCGCTGGCGAACTACCGGGGCTTCGACGCGAGGGGCTTCCGCGTGGCGGGGCTCGTGGACCCCGAGCGGGTGGGCGAGGTGGTGGCCGGGGTGGAGGTCCGCCCCCCCGAGGACATGCCCGACCTCGTCCGGGCCCACGAGATCCAGATCGGGCTGATCTGCACGCCGGGCGCCGCCGCGCAGGGGGTCGCCGACCGCATGGTCGAGTCGGGGATCCGATCGATCCTCAACTTCTCGCCCGTCGTGATCACCTGCCCCGAGGGGGTCTCGCTCCGGAAGGTGGACCTCTCGGTGGAGCTCCAGATCCTGGCGTTCTACGAGCAGCGGAAGGCGGTGCTCGACGAGGTGCGCCGAGGCGAGGCGCTCCCCGAGACCCTCGAGGAGACCGCGGAGCGACCCACCGCGTAGACTGAGGCCGTCATGCCGATCCTGGCCCTGGGCGTCTCGTACCGGCGCGCCTCCGTCGAGGTGCTCGAGCAACTCGCGCTCGACGACGACGACCTCGCCAAGGCCTACCACCACCTGACGGCGATGCCCTCGGTCGAGGAGGCCGTGCTCCTGTCGACCTGCAACCGGGTCGAGGTCTACGCGGCCGTCGAGGGCTACCACACGGGGTTCCAGGATCTGAAGCGCTTCCTCTCGGAGTCGCGCGGGGTGGACCCAGAGGACTTCGCCGAGCCCTTGTACTCCCACTACGAGGACCACACCGCCGAGCACCTCTTCTCGGTGGCGGCCGGCCTCGACTCGATGGTGGTGGGGGAGCCGCAGATCCTGTCGCAGGTGCGCCAGGCGTTCCAGCGGGCCAGGACCGAGGAGGCCTGCGGGCCGCAGCTCTCCTCGCTGTTCCGCTACGCGATCCGCGCGGGGCGCCGCGCCAGGGCCGAGACCCGGATCGGGGCCAGCCCGACGGCGTTCGTCGAGGCGGGCGGGGCCGCCGCCGAGCGGCACCTGGGCGGGCTCTCCGGTCGGTCGGTGCTCGTGATCGGGGCCGGGGAGATGGCGGCGCTCGCCCTGGGATGGCTCCGCCACCAGGGCGTGGGCGAGGTGGCGGTGCTGAACCGGACCCCCGAGAAGGCCGAGCGACTCGCGGCCAGGGTGGGCGGGCGGCACGGGGGGCTCGAGCGGCTCCCCGAGGCGCTGGCCGCCGCGGACCTCGTGGTCTCCTCGACGACGGCCACGCGGCCCGTGATCGGGGTCGAGGACGTCCAGCGCGCCGCCGCGGACCGGCGGCTGTTCCTCCTGGACCTCGCGGTGCCGCGCGACGTGGACCCCTCGGCCAGGGAGGTGCCCGGGGTGCGGGTGGCCGACATCGACGACCTCCGCGACGTGCTCGCCGCGTCGAGGGAGGGGATCGCCGCCGAGGTCGAGGCCGCGGGCGAGGTGATCGCCCAGGAGACGCGGAAGTTCGTCACCCAGCGGCGGGCGGCGAAGCTCGCGCCGCTGATCGCCGCCCTCCACGAGCGGGGCGAGCGGGTCCGCGCCGCCGAGCTGGAGCGCCTCGCGTCGCGGCTATCGAGCCTCTCGGAGCGCGAGCGGGAGGCCGTCGAGGCGCTGACCACCGGCATCGTCAAGACGCTGCTCCACGACCCCGTCGTCGAGCTGAAGGAGCGATGGGGCGCGGGGGTGGGGGAGGCGCACGCGAGGGTCCTGGCCGAGCTGTTCGGGCTGGAGCCTCCCACGGACTAGTGCGGATCCGGATCGGCACGCGTCGCTCGCGGCTGGCACTCGCCCAGGCGGGCGAGATCGCGGAGTTGCTCGGCGTCCACGGCCACGAGGTCGAGCTCGTGCCGATGACCACCGCGGGCGACCGGGGCGCGGCGGCGGACGAGTCGCCGCAGGGGACGAAGGGTCTGTTCGTCGCGGAGATCACCGCGGCGCTCGTGGCCGGCGACGTGGACCTGGCCGTGCACTCCGCGAAGGACCTTCCGTCGGATGACCCCGAGGGCGTGGTCGTCGCGGCTGTGCCCCGGCGCAACCTCCCCTACGACGTGCTCGTGACCGCCACCGGCGAGCTGCCCGAGGATGCGTCGGTGGGGACCTCGAGCCTCCGCCGCCAGGCGCAGCTGCTCCGCGCGCATCCGTCGGTGCGCGTCGTGCCGTTCCGGGGGAACGTGGACACGCGGCTGCGGAAGCTGCGCGAACGGGAGGTGGACGCGCTCGTGCTCGCGGCGGCCGGGCTGGATCGGCTCGGCGTGCGTCCCGAGCACGCCGAGCCGATCCCGGTCGACGTGATGGTCCCCGCCCCCGGTCAAGGGGCGCTGGCCGTCCAGGCGAGGCCCGGCGACCCTGTGGCGGAGGCCGTCGCCGCGCTGGACGACCGGGCGTCCCGCCGCGCGTTCCTGGTCGAGCGAGCCCTCGTGGCGACGCTGGGCGGGGGGTGCCGCCTGCCGCTGGGGGCCTACGCCGAGGCTCGTGGCGACGGTCTCCGGCTCCTGGCCGTGGTGGCGCGGCCCGACGGGAGCGAGGTGCTTCGAGCCGAGATCGAGGGAGACGACCCGGACGAGGTCGCCGGCCACGCCGCCGAGCAGCTGCGGGCGGCCGGCGCCGACCGCATCCTCCGGGAGGCCTCGTGACCGAGCTCGCGGGGCGCACGGTGGTCGTTACCCGCAGCGCCGAACGGGTCGAGGACCTGGCCGCGCTGCTGCGGGAGCGGGGCGCGGTGCCGCTGCCGGCCCCGGCGATCCGGATCGAGCCCGCCCCGGAGGGCGGCCCGCTCGACGAGGCGATTGCCGACGCAGCGATGCGAGCCTACGCCTGGATCGCGTTCACGAGCGCCGCGGGCGTCGAAGCGTGGTTCGCTCGCGCCGCGGAGCTGGGCTTCGACGCCCGCAGCGTCAACGCAAAGGTCGCCGCCGTGGGGAGCGGGACCGCCGAGCGTCTCCTGGACCACGGCGTGGAGCCCGAGCTGGTCCCCCCGGAGTTCACGACCGCCTCGCTGGCGGAGACCTTCCCCGAGGGAAGCGCCCGCGTGCTGCTGCCGCGGGCCGACATCGCCACGCCCGAGCTCGAGGAGGCGCTCCGGGGGAAGGGATGGCGCGTCACGAGGGTCGACGCGTACCGCAACGTCCCCGCCGACCGCCTTCCCGAGGCGGTGGCGGCGGCGCTCGACGAGGGGCGCGTGGACGCCGTGACATTCACCTCTCGATCGACCGTGGGGGGGTTCACCGCGCTGGCCCAGGTGCCCGATGGGGTCGTCGTGGCCTGCATCGGCCCGGTGACGGCCGACGCGGCCCGCGCGGCCGGGCTCCGCGTGGACGCGGTCGCCGCGCCCCACACCCTCGAGGGGCTGGTCGAGGCGCTCGAGGCCGCCCTGGCCTCCGGAAACGATCTACCATCAGGGCCATGACGTTCCCCGAGCAGCGGCCGCGCCGCCTCCGCAGGACCGAGGCGCTCCGCTCGCTCGTCCGCGAGACCGACCTCGCCGCGAGGCACCTCGCCGCCCCCCTCTTCGTGAAGGAGGGGATCGCCGAGCCCGCCCCGATCTCCTCGATGCCCGGCCACCACCAGCACACGCTGGAGTCGCTCCGCAAGGAGGCCCGCGAGCTCGCCGAGAAGGGGATCCGGGCGCTCGTCCTGTTCGGCATCCCCGCCCGTAAAGACCCCGAGGGCGTTCAGGCCTGGAGCGAGGAGGGCGTGGCCCAGCGGGCGGTCCGCGCGCTTCGCGAGGAGCTGGGCGATGAGGTCGTGGTGATCGCCGACCTCTGCCTCTGCGAGTACACGGACCACGGGCACTGCGGGATCCTCGACGGAGAGGATCTCGACAACGACGCCACGCTCCAGCGCTACCGGCGGATCGCGGTGAGCCAGGCCTCCGCGGGCGCCGACCTCGTCGCCCCCTCGGGGATGATGGACGGTCAGGTCGCGGCGATCCGCTCGGGCCTCGACGAGGGGGGCTTCGCGGGGACGGCGATCCTGGCCTACGCGGCCAAGTACGCCTCGAGCTTCTACGGCCCGTTCCGCGAGGCCGCCGAGGGCGCGCCCCGGTTCGGCGACCGCCGCTCGCACCAGATGGATCCCGCGAACGCCGAGGAGGCGCTCCGCGAGATCCGGGCCGACGTGGCCGAGGGGGCCGACATCGTGATGGTGAAGCCTGCCCTCCCGTACCTCGACGTGATCCGCGGGGTCCGCGACGCCGTGGACGTCCCGGTGGCCGCCTACCAAGTGTCGGGGGAATACGCGATGATCAAGGCGGCGGCCGAGCGAGGGTGGATCGACGGGACGGCCGGGATGCTCGAGACGCTCACCGCGATCCGGCGCGCGGGCGCGAGCCTGATCCTCACGTACTTCGCGCGCGAGGCCGCCGACCTCCTCTGATGACCCCGTGACCCGCTCGGACGACCTCTTCGAGCGCGCCCGCCAGGTGATCCCCGGCGGCGTGAATTCGCCCGTCCGGGCGTTCGGCGCCGTCGGCGGCACTCCCCGCTTCGCCGTCCGAGGTGAGGGCGCCTGGGTCGAGGACGCCGACGGCGCCCGCTACGTCGACTACGTGCAGTCGTGGGGCGCCCTTCTCTTCGGGCACGCCCGCCCCGAGATCGTGGAGGCCGCCAGCGAAGCCGCCTCCCGAGGGACCTCCTTCGGCATGCCCACCGAGGGCGAGGTGCGCTTGGCGGAGGCCCTGGGCGCCGCGATGCCCTCGCTCGAGCGGGTCCGGCTCGTCTCCAGCGGGACCGAGGCCGCGATGAGCGCGGTCCGGCTGGCTCGGGCCACGGCGGACCGGGACCGGGTCGTGAAGTTCGCCGGCTGCTACCACGGGCACGCCGACAGCCTCCTGGCGAGCGCGGGGTCGGGGATGGCGACGTTCGGGATCCCCGGCAACCCCGGCGTCACCGAGGGGGCGGCCCGCGACACCGTGGTCCTGCCGTACAACGATCGGGAGGCGGCGACCGACACGTTCGCCTCGATCGGGGACGAGATCGCCGCGGCCATCGTGGAGCCGATCGCCGCGAACATGGGCGTGGTGCCCCCGGAGCCCGGGTTCCTCGAGGATCTCCGGGACCTGACGATCCGCGCGGGGGCGCTGCTGATTTTCGACGAGGTGATCACGGGGTTCCGCGTGGGCCGCGGCGGCGCCCAGGAGCGCTTCGGCGTGGAGCCCGACCTCACCGTCCTGGGGAAGGTGATGGGAGGGGGGATGCCGATGGCCGCCTTCGGGGGCCGGGCCGAGATCATGGAGCGGCTGGCGCCGGCCGGCGACGTCTACCAGGCGGGGACGCTCTCGGGGAACCCGGTGGCGGTGGCCTCCGGGCTGGCGGCGCTGGAGCTGATCGAGCGCGAGGACCCCTACCCCCTGCTCGAGAAGGCCGCCGAGCGACTCGTGGAGGGGCTGGCCTCCGTTTTCGAGGGGGCCGGGGTCCCCTTCACGATCAACCGGGCGGCCTCGCTCTTCTCGGTGTTCTTCGCGACGGAGGGGGTCCGGGACCACGCGGGCGCGGTCGCCGCCGACCACGAGGCCTACGCGCGCTTCTTCCACGGGATGCTCGAGGCGGGCGTCGCCCTGCCTCCGTCCGGCTACGAGGGGTGGTTCCTGGGGACGGCGCACGGGGACTCCGAGATCGAGCGAACCCTGGAGGCGGCCGCGTCGGCCGCACGGCGCGTCAGCGAGCCATCGAGATGAGGAACACGATGAAGATCACGACGATCATTACGGCGAAGAGGATGAACGAGAGCCCCCCCTCCTCGATCGCCAGCACGATGGTCGTCACGTCCACGGACATCTCCTCCTAGGCCGGGCCCCGCCACGGGGCCTGCTCGCCGCCGGTCAGGAACTCCTTGCGCCTTCGCTCGGCCCGATCGAGGAACGGGAGGTGCGCCACGAACCCGATCAGGGACACCGCGAGGAAGATCCAGGACGGAAGGGGCTCGTTGCCCTCGTCCTTGTAGGCCAAAACGACGACCTCCGGGCCGCCGGTCGTGGCGAATGCGCGCGCCCCCGCGAGATCGGTCCCGTCCTCCCCTTCGGTGAAGCGGAGCTGGTCCACCTCGAACGTCTCGGGCGCGACCTCGCCTTCGATGCCGCGCTCGTGCAGCTCCTCGGTCGCGCGCTCGGCCAGGAACTCCTGGAAGGAGGAGCTCGCCGGCTCCACCTCGTCGGCGAAGCTGGGGTCGTCGCCCGGGTCCACCCACGGCTCGCCGGGGTACCGCTCGATCTCCGGGTAGGTGGCCGAGGTGATCCGGACGCCGGCCCCGACCGGGACCCAGTGCGGCAGCTCGCCCTTCGGCCCGAGGTAGGCGGGGACCTCTCCTCCCGGGATCGGGGCGCCGAACGTCCAGAGCGCCGACAGGATCAGCAGGAAGGCGAAGAACCCCGTGGCGGCGACGAGGTAGCCCATCCGCACGCCGAAGATCGCCGCGAGCAGCAGCCACACCGAGCCGCCGAAGACCACGAAGCCCGCGACGACCACGAGGACCCCCTCGACGAACTCGCGGTCCATCAGGCGCCCCCGTCCTCGGCGCCGCCGTCGTCCTCGGCTCCCTCCAGGGGCTCGAGGCAGACGTTCTGGGCGCCGTCGGGCAGCTCCTGGATCGTGAGCAAGTAGTTGAGCAGGTCGTCGATCTGCTGGTCGTTCATCGGCCCCTCGTACCGGATGCTCCACGAGGGCATCGCGGTCTCGGGCCGGCCCTGCTCGATCGTGGAGCGGACGTCCTCCATGCTCTCGATGAGCGGATGGCCGGTCTCGGGGCCGCCGCAGACATCGTCGAGGGCGGGCGGCTGCACGAACCCGTCGCCGAAGGGGATCATCTGGCCGCCGGTCCCGGCCGGGCCGTGGCAGCGCGCGCAGCCGAACCCGGTCGGGTTGGCCTCGTCGGAGATGGCGAACCATACCCCGCCGCGCTCCACCGAGCGCTCGGTGAGCGTCACGGCGTCGTCGGCGTTCGTCTGCGGCTCCATCAGCCACAGCCCGGCGATCCACACCGCGAAGAAGATCACGAAGAGGAACCCCCAGCCGAGGAACCGATCGACCAGGCGGCGCTCGAGCATCTCGTCGGGCGGGCCCGGGCGCATGCCCGGGGGGATGTCGGGTTTCGGCTCGCCCCGCCCGCGCAGGGACAGCCACACGAGGACCCCCGCGAACGCCATGGCGATCAGGGCCCCGACGACGAGGGCGGTGATCGCCAGGCCGGAGAGCGCGACGATCCCCATCTACTCCTCCGCCGTGATGTTGATGCAGAACGCCCCTTCGGGGTCGGGCTGGATCGTCACCTCGCCCCGGGCGGGCCCCTCGATGATCGAGCTCGTGTCCACGGTCACGTTGCCGTCCTCGATCCGAACCGCGAACCGATCGAGGCCCCGCGGCGCGGGGCCGTCGCGGTACTCGCCGGCGCGGTTGTACTTCGAGCCGTGGCAAGGGCACTCGAACCACTGGCTCTGCTCGCAGAACGGCACCCGGCACCCCAGGTGGACGCACTTCTGGTAGAGGGCCATCAGCCCGCCGTCGACCAGCCCCTCGTACATGCCCTCCTGGTCCTGGGAGGGATCGTAGGCGACGAGGTAGAAGCGGCCGGCCCCGTAGTAGTAGGGCTGGCGGTCGTCCTGGATCGTGTTGAGGATCTCCTCGGGGCTGATGCCGAGGTCGATCACCGCGCCGAACCCCTCGCGGAGGCTCGGCCAGAGGAACGCGAGGCTGGCGGCGCCGAACTGCGCGGCGAACAGGCCCAGCGAGGCGAGCAGGGAGCGGCGGAAGAAGTCGCGCCGCGAGACCGGCGGCGGCTTGCGCGCCTCCTTCGGCTCGTCGGCCGGTGCCTCGGCCGGCTCCTCGAGGCGACGCGCCGCGGCCCGCGACCGGATCAGCGAGGCCACGAGCAGCAGCAGGAACTGCCCGAAGAGAACCGTGACGATGATGATGGCGATGGTCTCTCTGCTCATAGCTCGAAGAAGATGCCGTCGGTCCAGGGCCAGACGAAGTTGAACCCCGGGCCCCGGAAGAACGCGCCGATCAGCGTGAGGATCGTCCAGAACATCAGGAAGAGCGTCCACAGCACGATGGCCATCTTCCGGTCGCCGGGCTTGTTGCTCGGGTTGCGGTCCACGTAGGGGAGGAAGAACAGGAACGCGAAGACCACGGTGGGGATCGTCACGCCCGCCACCATCGGGTGGAAGTACCGCAGGAGCTCCTGGAGGCCCAGGAAGTACCAGGGCGCCTTCGACGGGTTGGGCGTGAGGTTCTGGTTGGCCAGCTCGCGGAGCGGCGCGTTCACGAACGTGGAGAACACGATGAGCGCCGCGGTCACGACCAGGAGCGAGAGCAGCTCCTCCAGCAGGAGGTGGGGGAAGACGTTGATGCGGTCGCCCTGCTCTCGATCGACGCGCTGCACCCCCTCGGGCGGGACCAGCGCCAGCAGCCGGTGCTTCTCGGGGGCGCCGGGCTTGGGGACCGGGGGCTTGCCGGTGGGGCCGGGCGCCGTTCGCACGGCCGCGGCGGGAGGGGCGGCCAGGGTCCCGGCCGGCTGGGGAGCCTGGGGGACCTGCTGCGGCGCCGGCGCCGCGGGCGAGCCCTCGGGCTGGGCCGGGGCCTCGTCGGGGGCGGCGCCCTCGGCCGGACGGGACGGGCCCTCCCCGTGCTCCTTGTTGTACTCGATCATCGCGATGCGCCGGGCCTTCCCCTCGGCCACGCGGGGGGACATGCCCTGCTGGAGCAGCTCGTCGCGGACCCGCTCGAAGGTCTCCTTGTTGAGCTCTTCCGCTCGCTCGGCCATCGCTCTCCTACAGGGGTCCCGAGATGCCGCCGTCCTTGCGGATCCGCCAGAAGTGGATCGCCAGGAAGATCACGATGATGAAGGGCAGCGCCAGCACGTGCAGCACGTACCAGCGCAGCAGCGTCTCCGCCCCGATCTCCACGCCGCCCAGGAGGATGAAGCTCACTTCAGGGGCGACCAGCGGGGAGTACGCGGCGAAGCCGGTCCCGACCGTGAAGGCCCAGATCGCCAGCTGGTCCCACGGGAGCAGGTAGCCGCTGAAGGCCAGCAGCAGCGTGATGAGCAGCAGGATCACCCCGACGACCCAGTTGAACTCCCGAGGCGGCTTGTAGGCGCCGGTGTAGAACACCCGCGCCATGTGGAGGAACACCGTGAAGACCATCAGGTGCGCGCCCCAGCGGTGGATGTTCCGCACGAAGTCGCCGAAGAACACGTTCGTCCGCAGGTTCTCGATGTCGGTGTAGGCCTGGGCCGTCGCCAGCTCGGCCGAGGGCCGGTAGAAGAACATCAGGTAGATCCCGGTGACGGTCAGCAGGATGAAGAGGAAGAACGACAGCCCCCCCAGGCAGAACGTGTAGGTCAGCTTCAGGCCGTGCCGCTTGATCTTGACCGGGTGCAGGTGGTACAGGACGTTGTTCATCATCGCCAGCGCCCGGTCGCGCTGCGTGTCCTTGTACCCCTTCCGGAACACCGACCCCGGCCGGAAGATCGACCTCCACGCCTCGGATTCGCGGACCTTGTCGAAGACCTCGGCGGGAGAGGGCGGCCTGGGGAGCTTCAGCTTCATGTCACCTCTTCACGCTGTCTCGTCGGCACCTCGGCCATCGTGCGGCGCCCCTCGCCCCCTTCGGGGAGCCGCGCGTAGTACAGGCAGTCGCTCGGGCACCGCTCGACGCAGACCGAGCAGCGGGTGCAGGCGTTGTCGTCCAGCACGAAGATCGCGAAGCTCTGCTCGGCCGCCGCCTGGGTCGCCTCATCGCCGGGGTCGGCCACGATCCCCGGATCCAGCATGAAGATGCAGTTCCAGGGGCAGACGTCCTCGCACGCCCGGCAGAGGATGCACGGGTCGGGGTCGAGCATCAGGTGCTTCGGAGACTTGACGCCCTCCTTCAGCCACTCGGGGTCCACGGGGGTGATGGTGTAGTCCTCGTGGATGTCCACCTCGGTCTTCTGGAAGGCCATCAGATCTCTCCCCGCACTATCGGTACCCCCCAGAGTACCTTTCGGCCTGACGCTCGCCACGAAGCCTGCGCCGGTACACCTGCACCTTGTAGGCCGTGATCACGAACGCCGCGGACCACACCGTGATCCAGCCCATCGCGATCGAGTCGCGGATCACCACGAGGAGGCGGTCGGCGGTCGACCACCCCAGGGTCTGGTTGGCGAAGAAAAGGAACCACGACGGGATCACCACGAGCGTGGTGAGCGCGATGAAGGAGATGATCACCGCCGCGGCGAACGCGGAGGTCCACGTCCATTCCCAGCTCCTGAGGAACGCGTCGGCTCGCTCCTTGCGGGGCTCGAGCCTGCGCCGAACGCTCTTCGGGATGGGCAGCTTCACCGTTCCGCTTCCGTCTCCGTCCTCGGGGGCGGGCTGATTCTATCGTGGGACCCGCCGCCTCCCAAACCGTTCCGCGCCCGGCCCTCGGCGCGGCTTGTGAATCGATTCACAAGTCCTCCAGACGGAATGATGCGCATACTGGGGGCGGTTCGCAACCGAGGGGGGACGGCTCTTGGATCTCACGGTCTGGTGGGCGCCCGCGCTGGCCTTCGCGGCCGGCGTGGTCTCGTTCGCCTCCCCGTGCGTGCTGCCTCTGGTGCCGGGGTACGTGGCGTTCGTCTCGGGCCAGGGGCTGGAGCCCGCGGCCGGGGCGGGGGCGGTGGCGGTGGCGGAGCGGACCGAGGCGCGGCCCGCCGTCCCGATGCTGCTGTTCGTGGCGGGGTTCGCGGTCGTGTTCACCGCCCTCGGCGCGTTCTCCGGGGTCTTCGTCCGCCTCATCCGGCACCCCTGGGGGCAGCGGATCGCCGGGGGCATCGTCGTCCTCTTCGGCGTGTACCTGATCCTGTACGCCCTCCGGATCGGGGGGCCGCGGCTCTTCGCGGAGCGGCGGCCGTTCCTCTCGCGGGTGCACGCGGGGAGCGCCTTCCCGCTCGGCATGGCGTTCGCCGCGGGGTTCACGCCGTGCATCGGGCCCGTGCTGGCGGGGATCCTCTCGCTCGCCGCCGCGCAGGGCGGGGGGGCCTGGGGGGGGCTGCTGATGCTCTCGTACTCCCTGGGCCTGGGCCTCCCTTTCGTGCTCGTGGGTCTGGGGCTGCGCCGGCTGATGGGGGCCCTGTCGTGGGTCAAGCGCAACTACCACTGGATCGCGGGCGTGGGGGGCGTGCTGATGATCGGGATCGGGGTCCTGCTCGTGCTCAACCTGTGGACGCAGTTCCTGGCCTGGAGCGGGCTGCTCGACCTCGTCAGCGGCTTCGAGCCGCCGATCTAGGGCCGCCGCGGCGTACGATCGGGACTCGATGGCAACCGGCTCCTTCACCCGCGGCATGCGCTCGGTGTGGCGCTCGCTCCGCTCGATGCGGACGGCGCTCATCCTCCTCCTTCTTCTGGGGCTGGGGAGCGTGGTCGGGTCGCTGGTGCCCCAGGCGCCGAGCTCGCCGGCCCGCGTGGCCCAGCTCTTCGCCGACCGCCCGCTGCTGGCCCGCGTCCACGACGCGCTCGGGTTCTTCGACGTCTACGGCTCCTGGTGGTTCACGCTCCTCTACGTCCTGCTGCTGATCTCGCTGGCGGCCTGCCTGATCCCGCGGACCCGCGGGCTCGTCCGGGGGATGGCGGCCCGGTGGCAGCCGGCGCGCGATCTCGAGGGGATGCGGCACTTCGCGAGCGGACGGGTCGAGGGATCGCCCCAGGAGGCCGTGGGCCGGGCGCGACGAGCGCTGCGGCGGCGCGGCTGGGGGGTGCGGTCGGGCGGCGAGACCGCGCTCGCCGCGGAGAAGGGGCTGGCCCGCGAGGTGGGCAGCCTCGCCTTCCACTGGGCCTTCTTCCTCCTGCTGATCGGCGTGGTGATCGGCCGGGGGTTCGGGTTCACCGGCCAGGCCACCGTGATCGAGGGCGAGGTCTTCACCGAGGCCCACGCGAGCTACGACTTCCCGCCGCGCGAGGGGCGGTTCTTCGACGAGGCGCACCGGGGGTTCCAGGTGCGTGTCCTCGACTTCGAGGTCAGCTACCGGGAGAGCGGACTGCCGCGCGACTTCGTCTCGCGCGTGGAGGTGATCGAGGAGGGCGAGGTGGTCCGGACCGAGGAGATCCGCGTCAACCACCCGCTGGGGCACCGGGGCGTGAAGCTCTATCAGTCGGGCTATGGGTGGGCGCCGATGGTCGAGGTGCGCCACGAGGGCGAGCTGCTCGCTTCGGATCCGCTCGTGTTCGTCACGGACGACCCCAACGACGCGCTGCGGCCGTGGCGCGGGGCGATCAAGCTGCCGGGCCTCGTGCCGCAGGTGGGCCTGGAGCTCCAGCTCCTCCCCGACCCGGCCGCGTTCGTCGCAGGGCGCCCGATGCTCGAGGCGCGGGACCCGTTCCTCGCGTACCGAGCCTTCCGCGGTGACCTCCAGCTCACCGAGGCGCAGTCGGTGTTCCGACTCGAGAAGGAGCGGCTTGAGGAGTACGACAGCGGTGGCGTGGCGATCGGCGAAACGGTGGAGCTGCCCGGCGGGGTCGAGGTGACGTTCCGGGACCTGCGGCAGTACACGCAGCTCCTGGTGAAGCGCGACCCGGGGACGGGCCTGATGCTGGCGACGGCGGTCCTCGTCCTCGTGGGGCTGATCCCCGCGCTGTACTCGAGTCGCCGGCGGATCTGGGTCCGGGCGATGCCCGAGGGCGACGGCACTCGGCTCGAGATCGGGGGCTTCGCGCTCCAGCGGAAGGGGGCCTTCGACGAGGAGTTCGGGCGCCTCGTCCGGGACCTGGTCCCTCGGGGTAGAGTGGGGGTCCCATGACCGAGGCCTCCAACACGACGTTCGGGGTCGCGCTGGCCCTCTATCTCGTGGCGATGATCGGCTACCTCCACAACTTCGCCTACCGGCGGCCCGCGCCCCTCGCCGCCGCCCGGGTCGTGGCCTACCTCGGGCTGGCCGCGCACGCAGCCTCGGTCGTCCTGCGCGGCCTCGCCGCCGGGCGCGTCCCGTGGGGGAACATGTACGAGTACGCGAGCGTCGTGGGGCTCGCGGTCGTGGCCGTGTACCTGCTGGTCGTGGAGCGGAGGGTCGAGGCCCGGCGGCTCGGCGGGTTCGTCCTCGGCGCCACGGTCCTGATCATGGCCGCCTCCACGATGGTCTACGTCGAGCCGGGCCCGCTGATCCCCGCGCTCAACTCCGGGTGGCTGCGCGTCCACGTCCTCGCCGCCATCGTGTCATCCGCGCTGTTCACGCTGGGGTTCGTGTTCACCGTGCTCTATCTGATCCAGGACCGCCGGGAGCGGCGGGTCGAGCGGGGGGCGGAGCAGCGGGCGCCGGCGATGGCCTCGGCCTCGGTGGGCTCGGGCCTGCCGCACGACCTCGCGGTCGAGTCCGACCCCGAGGAGGGGCGCGCCACCGTGACGCTCGGGCCCGAGCGGGGGAACGGCCACGGGGGGATGCCCGGGAGGCCGACGCGCCGGGGCAGGCTCCCTGCCTCCGCGGCGCTCGACGACCTCGCGGCCAAGGCGATCACGTTCGCCTTCCCGCTCTGGACCTTCGCGGTCGTGGCCGGGGCGATCTGGGCCGAGCAGGCCTGGGGCCGCTACTGGGGATGGGACCCGAAGGAGGTGTGGTCCTTCGTCACCTGGGTCCTCTTCGCCGGCTACCTGCACGCGCGGGCCACCCAGGGCTGGCGGGGGAGGCGCGCGGCGGTGATCGCCGTGCTCGGGTTCGCCGCGCTGCTGTTCAACCTGATCGTGGTGAACCTGGTCGTCTCGGG
>DATKBL010000175.1:0-2334 GCA_035513995.1 Actinomycetota bacterium | reverse complement strand
AGGATGGCCACGGCGTTCACGGGGGGCGAAGGGGCGATCGTCACCGCGAGGGCGTACCACGGGGTGAGCGCCGCGACGGCCGACCTCTCGCCCGAGGTATGGAGAGGGCGGCCGCGGCACGTCGAGACGTTCGCGCCACCGGCCGAGGGGGTGTCCGAGGCCCTCGACGGGCTCGCCGCCGCCGGGATCGCGCCGGCGGCCGTCTTCCTCGACGGGGGCTTCACCAGCGACGGCATCCTCACCCCGCCATCGGCCTACGTGCGGGAGCTCGTCCGGACCTGCCAAGAGGCCGGTGCCCTCTTCGTCGCCGACGAGGTGCAGGTGGGTCACGGGCGCACCGGCGAGCACCTCTGGTCGTTCGCCGCGGACGGGCTGGTCCCCGATGTCGTGACGATGGGGAAGCCGATGGGGAACGGGTTTCCGGTGGCCGCGGTGGTGACCCGGGCCGAGGTCGCGGAGCGGCTCGCGGAGAGGACCGAGGTGTTCAGCACGTTCGGCGGCAACCCGGTGGCGGCGGTCGCGGCGCTCGCCGTGCTGGACGTGATCGAGGACGAAGAGCTGATCCCCCGCGCGGCCGAGGTGGGTGGGCGGCTCCTCGACGACCTCCGGAGCCTGGCCGCCCGCCACGACGCGATCCGTGAGGTCCGCGGCCGCGGCCTCCTGATCGGCGTCGAGCTCGCGGCGCCGGCGACCGGCGTCGCCGACGCGATGCGCGAGGCCGGGGTCCTCGTCGGCGTCACCGGCCCCGGCGCCGACGTGCTCAAGGTCCGCCCGCCCCTCGTCTTCGGGCTCGACCACGCCGAGTTCCTCGTCCGGACCCTCGACGATGTGCTTGCTTCCGCGCTTCGCGGCGGTTCCTCCGGGGAATGATGCCCCTCGCGGCGCAACGGGGCGCCGCCACGGACCGGGAGGTCGCGATGGACGCGCTGAAGCTGCTGCAGGAGGATCACGACAAGGTCAAGAAGATCCTCGAGGACCTCGACTCCACGACCGAGCGTGGCACGAAGACGCGGGAGGAGCTGTTCGGGAAGCTCCGCACCGAGCTCCAGGCCCACGAGGTGATCGAGGAGGAGATCCTCTACCCGGCCCTCAAGGAGAACCCCAAGACGAGGGAGCTCGCGATGGAGGCCTACGAGGAGCACCACGTCGTCGACCTCGTCATGGCCGAGATCGAGAGCGTGTCCTACGACGACGAGCGCTGGGGCGCCAAGTTCACCGTCGTGAAGGAGAACCTCGAGCACCACATCGAGGAAGAGGAGAAGGAGATGTTCGACCAGGCCCGTCAGGTCTTCGACCAGGACGAGCTGGTCGAGCTCGGGGAGCGGATGCAGGCGAGGAAGACCGAGCTGCTCGGCTGAGGGCGACGCCGCGTCGAGATATCCTCGGCTCGATGCGGCGCTTCCTCTCTCCTCGATGGCTGATCGCGCACGTCGTGGCGATCGGCGCGCTGGTCGTGTGTGTCCTCCTGGGTCTCTGGCAGCTCGATCGCTTGGAGCAGCGCCGTGAGACGAACGCCCGCATCCTCGATCAACTGGCCGCCCCGATCGCCCCGCTGCCGGACCTCCTCGAGCCCGGTGCCGGGGACCCCGACTCCCTGACCTTCCGCCGCGCTCGGGTGCGCGGTGTGTACGACCGAGAGGGCGAGATCATCCTCGTGGGACGGACGCTGGAGGGGCGGCCCGGGAATCACCTGCTGACCCCGCTGATCACCGACGACGGGTGGGGGGTGATCGTCGAGCGCGGGTGGGTCCCCTACGACGTCCCGCCCGTCGAGGCCACGGCGCCCCCCGAAGGCGAGGTCGAGATCGAAGGGATCGTCCTCCCGTCGGAGGGCCCCGGCGACCTCGTCGACGGTGGATCGCGGATCCAGCGGGTGGACCTGGCGACTCTGGGCGCGGAAGCGCCGTACCCCCTGCAGCCGGTCTACATCCGCCTCGCCGAGCAGCAGCCTGCGGGCGGTGGGCTGCCCGTGATCGTCCCGCCCCCCGAGACGGAGGAGGGGCCGCACCTCGCCTACGCAGTGCAATGGTTCCTCTTCGGCGCCACGGCGCTCGCGGTGTACGGGGCGCTCGTCCGGAAGGAGCTTCGGAGGGACCGGAGGGTTGCGTAATCATGCATGAGTCCGCATACTCATGCGACCATGAGCGCTCGTATCCCCGTCGCCGTGTTCGGCGTCTCCGGCTACACCGGGTCGGAGGCGCTGCGCCTGCTCGCGTCGCACCCGGTCTTCGAGGTGGTCGCGGCCGGCGGCTCGACGACCGCCGGTGAGCGGATCGCCGACCTTCACCCTCACCTGCCCGCGCTCGCGCACCTGACCGTGGAGCGGCTCGACCC
>DATKBL010000174.1:0-10217 GCA_035513995.1 Actinomycetota bacterium | reverse complement strand
CCGGCTCCCGTTCTCGGATCGGGATCGCGCCCCGGATCGTCGTCCCCCGCCCCGGGGCGGAGTCCACGTCGACGGTCCCTCCGACCGCGGCCAGCCGGTCGGCCATGTTCTGCAGGCCGGAGCCGGTCGGCGTCCCGGCGGGGTCGAAGCCCTTCCCGTCGTCGGCGACGGCGAAGACCAGCTCACCCTCCTCCTCGACCAGGCGGACCTGGACCCGCGAGGCCTCCGCGTACTTGGCCGCGTTCTGGAGCGCTTCCAGGATCGAGAAGTAGGCGGCGGCCTCCACGTCGGGCGGGAACCTGGGCAGGTCGCCGGCGACGACCTCGGTATGGACCGGGCCGCGCTCGGTCTCCGCTTCGAGGGCCGCCGCCAGCCCCTCGGCCTCCAGGAGGGGGGGGTAGATGCCTCGGGCCAGGTCCCGCAGCGCCCGTAAGGTCTCGTCCGTGCTGCGGACCAGGCCCTCCAGGAGGGGCCGGGCCGTGTCGGGATCCTTCGCGAAGACGGTCCGGGCCAGCTTCAGCTGGACCGCGAGGGCCACCAGGTGCTGCTGGGCACCGTCGTGGATGTCCCGCTCCAGCCGGCGGCGCTCGGCGTCACCCACGGCCACGATCCGCCGCCGAGACTCGCGGAGCTCCTGGGCCAGCCGGGTCAGGTCCTCCAACCGCAGCCGCAGCTCCTCGGTGAGTCCCACGTTCCGCAGTACCAGGCCGGCCTGGGCGGCGAGGTCCTTCAGCAGCCGATCCTCCTCGGGCCGGATGGGGTCGCCCGCCGACTTCTCCACGGAGAGGGCACCGAGCAGGTCCCCGCGGTGGCGGACGGGGAGGGTCCGTTCGGCCTCGGGGATCGCGATCGCCTCGTCCGCGGAGACCGGGACGGGGTCGCCCCCGCCGCCGGAGGGCCACCGCGCCGCCGCCCGGAGGTGGTCCTCGACCCGGATCCAGACGGAGGCCGACGCCGCCCGGGTGCCCTCGGCCACCACCCGAGCGAGGCGGGGGAGCACGTCGTCGATGGCGTAGGAGCCGCCGAGGCGGCCGGCGAAGCCCGCCAGCACCTCGTAGGGAGAGGCTCGCTCCCCGTAGACGAGCCGGTTGGCCAAACGCTGGACACGGGAGCGGACCGGCTGGAAGGCGACGGCGACCAGGGCCGTGGCCGCGATCTGCAGGCCGAGGTTCGGCTCGCCGCGCGTGCCGATGAACGTCCCGATGCCGACCACCACTCCCACGTAGACGGCGGTGATGAACGCGGCCAGGGCCCCGTAGACCAGCGTCTTGTTGATGACCAGGTCGATGTCGTACAGGCGGTACCTGAGGACCGCGATGGCGATCGCCACGGGGATCGACAGGATGGCCACGAGGTCCAGGAAGGGAAGGACCGACGGGCCCACCAGATCGAGCTCGCTCACGAAGAAGTCGGCCCCCACGAGCAGAGCCGAGTAGGTGAACCACTTCATCTGAAGCCGCTCCTCCCCCCGGGAGCGGACGAACCGAGCGATGGCCAGACCGATCGACAGCAGAACGAGCCCGAACAGCGCGACGATGGCACCCTCGACCAGCGCGCCCGCGACCCCGCCGGGCAGCTTCTCCGAGCGTAGGAGGTCGGGGCCGCGGTGTGGCCAGAAGAGGGTCACACCGGCAAGGAGAAGGATGCCGGCGAGGACGGTCGCCCACACCGCGAGACGAGAGAGGAGCCACCGGGGACGTCCATCCGGGAAGAGGAGCATGAGGAGATTGAGGAAGATCACGGTGGAGATCCAGAACCAGCCGCCGAACCAGGCCGCCTCGGGACCCAATGGCAGCGACCCGGGGTCCACGAAGAGGGCACGGACCGCGTACTCGAATGTGAAGCCGTTCACGCCCGATGTAACCCCCAGCCCCACGAGGAGCCAGCCGACCCTGCTGCCCGGCTGGCGGGAGACGATGATCGCGCCGGCGACGGCGAACACCACGAACCCTCCCAGGTACACGAGGTCCTGGGCGGCCCTCGTCGTCTCTCCCACGGCTCGCACAGGCTCGCGTGTGAGCCCCAGCACGATCGTGGCGGCGAACAGCGCCGCAGCCGCGACGGCCAGTCCCCACCCGAGCCGGGCCGCGGTCTTCCGGGTCATCATCGGTCCTCCACCGGGATCCGACCGGTCACCATCGTCCCCCGGCCGGGCGTGGAGATGACCTCCACCGAGCCGCCGAGGGCCTCGAGACGATCGCCCATGTTCTGAAGACCCGACCCCCGCGGAGTGGTGGCCGGGTCGAACCCCTGGCCGTCATCGGTCACCGTGAAGACGAGGTGCCCGTCGTCCTGGGAGAGCCGCACGTCAACGCGCGACGCCTCCGCGTACTTGGCCGCGTTCTGGAGGGCCTCCAGGACGCAGAAGTAGGCGGCGGCCTCGGCCTCCTGCGGGTAGCGGCCGATGCCGTCGGGGTCCACCGTCACGGGGATCGTCGCCTTGCGGGCCTGGGACTCCAGGGCCACGGCCAGCCCCTTGTCGGCGAGGAGGGGCGGGTAGATGCCCCGGGCCAGGTCCCGCAGATCGTCGAGGGCCTGCTGGAGCTCGGCCTTGGCCTGGGCCGCCATGGTGGCCGCCTTCGCCGGGTCCTTCCCGGCCAGCGCCTCGACCAGGTTCATCTTCACGGCCAGCGCGACGAGCTGCTGCTGGGCCCCGTCGTGGATGTTCCGCTCCAGGCGCCTGCGCTCCTCGTCCTGGGCCGCCACCATCCGCTGGCGCGAGGCCCGGAGCTCCTCGATCAGACGGACGTTGCGGAGCACCAGCCCGGCCTGGGCCGCGAGGTCGGCGAGGAGCCGGTCCTCCGCTGGGGTCAGGGGCTCGCCGGGCGGCTTGTCGATGGACAGCGCCCCCAGGAGCTCTCCTCCGTCGCGGACCGCGTATGCCCGATCGGCACCCTCGATCTCCGGCAGCTCGTCGCCCCGGACTGGGTAGGTGAGGCCACCCTCGGCGGCGGGCCAGGCGGCCGAGCGCCGGAGCCCGGAGCCGACCCGCAGCCAGACCTCGGCCCGGCGGGCGCCGGTACCCTCGCCGACCACCCGGGCCATCCGCTGGAGGACGTCCTCGGACGCGTACGAGCCGCCCATGCGGTCCGAGAACTCCGAGAGCACCTCGTAGGGCGTGGCCCGCTTCCCGTAGACCAGGCGGTCGGCCAGGCGGCGGGCCCGCTCCCGGATCGGATGGAACAGGACCGCGATGAGCGCCGTGGCCACGATGGAGAGGAAGAGGTTGCCCCGGCTGCCGATCGCAGCGCCGATCCCCACGACGATCCCCACGTAGAGCGCGGTGACGAAGGCGGCCAGCAGACCGAACAGCACCGTGCGATTGAGGACCACCTCGATGTCGAAGAGGCGGTGCCGGAGGATCCCGATGCCCACCCCGACAGGGAGGCTGACGAAGGCCACCGCGGGGAGCGCCGTATCCACGATGGGATTCGAGACCTCCAGCGCCTCGAGGATCGCGGAGATGGCGGCCCAGCCCGCCACCACGCTCACGGCGAACGCGAACCACTTGATCTGCCGGCGTCGATCGCCGTCCGCGCGGCGGTACCGGAGGATCAGGGACGCCGCGGCGGCCACGGAGAGGACCACGATCCCGACGAACCCCGCCCCGTCCATGAACCCGGCGGCCTCCTCCAGCGCCTCGACCCCGAGCGGGTTGGCGATCCCGTAGTCCTCGATCTCGCCCGGTTGGAGCGCGAAGGCAAAGGCAGAGACCGCGATGGTCGTGCCCGCCAGCCAGGCGACGGGCCGCCAGCGCCGCGACGGCAGCCGGCCGTCCGGGAACAGCAGGGGAAGGAAGGTGAGGGCGGGCCCGAGCGCGCCGACCCACAGCCAGCCCGAGACCCACGCCATCCAGGCCGTGCCGGGGAGCGGCTCGGCCGCGGCCATGAGCGAGTACCGGGCGTACGTGTCGGTGAAGAAGGCGAGACCCACGGACGCCGAGATGCCCACGAAGACCCATCCCACTGCGTTCCGCGGCTGCGCCGAGGCGACGAGGGCCCCCACGATCCCGAACGCGGCGAAGATCGGCGCGAAGACGAAGTCGTCCACGGACGACGCCCACCCGTCAGTCAGGACCTGGAGCCAGAGCGCCACGCCCAGGACGACGAACATGGCCACGAGGCCCCATGCGACGCGCGCCGCCGTCTTCCGCTCCATGGGCCGATTGTGAGGGCACCCGCAGCGGCAGGAAAGGGGGTTCTCCCCCCGACCCCGGCGTGTCGCCACCACCTTCCCAGGTTCGGGATCGCCCGGGAAGGTCTGGTGGTGGCCGGATGGGCCGCCGCGCGTCTCGGACGCATCCTGGGGACGACCGACGAAGGGAGAACCGATGGAGAAGATCCATGGTCGCAGCCGGTGGTTCCTGGGCAGCGTCCCCTGGGCCGTGGCCACCCACTCGCCGTGCTCCGTCTACATCGTGGACACGAGGGAGGCGCGATGGCGGCCGTCCGCACGATATCGCGCGTCAGGGGAGGGGAGTGACCCGTGGGTGGGTCTCCCTGCGTCGCGTCATTCCGGCCCGGGGAGGCCGCCCTCCCGCAGGAAGGCGAGCACGGCCATCACCCTACGGTGGACGTCGGGTTCCTCGGAGAGGCCGAGCTTGTGGAACAAGGAGTTGATGTGCTTCTCGATGGCACGCTGAGTGAGGACGAGGGACGCGGCGATCGCCGCGTTGTTCTTCCCCTCGGCCATCAGGCTCAGGACCTCGCGCTCGCGCTCGGTGAGATGGCCCAGCGGCGACCGGGCCTCCCGCTCTCGTCGAGCGACGAGCCCCTCGACCACCTTGGGATCCAGGACCGAGCCGCCCTCCGCGACGTCTCGGAGCGCCCGGGCGACCTCCTCGATGTCGGCCACCCGCTCCTTCAGGAGATACCCGAGGCCGTCCGCCCCGTCCCGGAGCAGGTCGTAGGCGTAGTCCTCCTCGGCGAACTGGGAGAGGACCACGACGCCGGTCTCCGGATGCTCGGCGCGGATGCGACGGGCGGCCTCGATCCCCTCCGTGGACTTGGTGGGCGGCATGCGGATGTCGGTAAGGACGGCGTCCGGACGATGCTCCTCCACCGCGGCCAGCAACGCGTCGCGATCGGCCACCATAGCGACGATCTCGATGTCCTCCAGTTGCTCCAGGAGCGCCGCGGTCCCCTCCCGGACCAGGTAGTCGTCCTCGGCGAACACGATGCGAAGAGCCACGCCCGGATGGTATACGGGGGGCGACGATGACGAGAATCCGGGTCGTCCTCGGCGACGACAACGTGCTGGTGCGTGAGGGCGTCCGCGCCCTGCTGGAGGCCGAGGACGACATGGAGGTCGTCGGCGTGGCCAGCGACGCGCCCTCGCTGATGGCCGCAGCCGAGGAGCATCGCCCGGACGTGGTGGTCACCGACATCAAGATGCCGCCGACGTTCCAGCTCGAGGGGATCGACTGCGCGCACGAGATCCGAGCGCGGCACCCGGAGACCGGCGTGGTGGTTCTCTCGTCACACGACGACGAGGCGTATGCCTTGGCGCTCCTGGGGGGCGGGCAGAGCGGACTCGCGTATCTGCTGAAGGACCGCCTCGGCGAGGGAGACGACGTGCCCCGGGCGATCCGCGAGGTGGCCGCGGGGCGCTCCGCGGTCGATCCGACGATCGCGGAGCGCCTCTCCGGGCGCGAGCACGCGGAGGACGCCGACCGGGAGGTGCTCGACCTGATGGCCGCGGGCCTCGGGTATGCCGAGATGGCCGAGTCCCTGGGCACCACCGAGGAGGACATCGACGGGCGCGTCACCGACCTGTTCGGGCGGCTGGCCGAGGAAGCGGGGCGGGGCGGGGCGCATGCCGTGGACGAGCTCAAACGGCTCCACGCCGCCGTGGTCGACCGCGAGGCCTCCGCCCGGACCCTCCGGTCGTTCGTCCCGGCCTCGGTGGCGGAGCGGCTCAAGACGGTGCCGTCCGCGGAGAGCCTCCAGGAGGAGGTCGAGGCCACCGTGCTGTTCTCGGACATCCGCGGCTACTCGACCCTGGCCGAACAGCTCGAGGCCCGACGGGTGGCCGAGATCCTCACCCGCCACCTGGCCGGCATGTCGGAGGTGATCCAGGCGCACGGAGGCACCGTCGCCGAGTTCGTGGGAGACGCGGTCATGGCCGTGTTCGGCGCCCCCGACCCTCTCCCCGACCACGCGGAGCGCGCCCTTCGCTGCGCCCTGGCGATGCAGGCGCGGCAACGGGAGCTGAACGACGAGGCGGCGGAGGGGGTGGCTCCCCTCCACATGGGCATCGGTGTGAACACGGGAACGGTGATGGCAGGCACGATGGGCGGAGTCGGGCGGCTCCAGTACACGGTGATCGGGGACGCGGTGAACGTGGCGGCCCGGCTCCAGGGCGAGGCCGAGGCCGGAGAGATCCTGACCACCGCCGCCACCGTCGACGCCGCGCCCCGCGTACCCAGCACACCGGCCGGCTCCCGCCGCGTGAAGGGAAGGAAGGAGCCGGTCGAGATCCACCAGATCCAGGGTTAATCCTGGGCCTCTCGACCCTGGTTCCCGCCGAGAAGACGTCCTCAGTACGTCAAGACGCGGTCGGCCTCCAGGACCAGCTCGACGAGCTTCCCGGGCATGGCCGGCTCCGCGATGCCGTCCGGCTCGAAGCCCCGGGCCTTGCTGGACATCCCGGAGACGTAGAAGTGCGCCCCTCCGGCGCGGAGCGCGTCGTAGGACTCGCGGAGGCTCCCGGTGCCTAGCCCGACGAGGCTGTCGAGGACCGGCTCGCGGAGCAGATGGACCGCGTCGCCGGCGAGGAACAGCGAGACCTCGTGCCCGGCCTCAACCGCCGCGCTGCCCACCAGGAAGCCGAGCGCCGCGCGGGTGGGGTGCTCGGGGCCGTGTGTCACGTTGATCAGGAGCTTCGCCATCCCGCGCATCATAGAGGGACGCTGCCCCTCGGGGCGAGCTCGGTATCGGCGGGGGGACTGGGATTCGAACCCAGGGGCCCCTCGCGGGACCAACGGTTTTCAAGACCGTCCCGTTCGTCCGCTCCGGCATCCCCCCGCAGGCAGTGTAGCCGTCCCCCCGAACCCGGTTCCCAGACCGCATACTTGGCCGGATGGGCGGGCACCTCGACACCCGATACCGGTGGTTCGTCGGACTCAGCGAGCCTGAGGCGCTCGCCGAGGTCGTGGACCATCTCGAGCGACGACGCGGATTCCTCCTCGCGCACTGGGGCACCAAGGATCTCGCGGGACCCGAGGCCGGCGTCCGCGTCGAGGTCGGTGACCGCGCCTACCGGGAGATGCTCCGCGAGAGCGAGGGCGGCCCGCACGAGCGGATGGACCCGATCCTGGAGCGCGCCGTCCGGGCCGCGCCGGTCTCGCTCCTCGACCTGCTCTAGGGGGAGCGGCGGCGAGCCGAGGCCTCCATCCACGGAGGATCCCAGCCGCGGTCGGAGTCGTCGACGACCGAGCCCGGGGCGACCACCTCGTCGATCGCATCAAGGGTCTCCGGGTCGAGACTCGTGTCGGCGGCCTCGAGGAGGTTCTCGAGCTGCTCGGGGGTCCGGGGCCCGATGATGGCCGAGGTGACGTCCGGGTGCGCGAGCACGAAGGCCATCGCCATCCGCGGGAGCGTCAGCCCCGCCCCCTCCGCGACCTCCTCCAGCCGCTCGACGAGCTCGAGCTTCCTCCGGACGGGCTCGCGCTCGCGGTCGTACCGCTCGCGGAAGCGGCCCCGCTCCCTCATCCGCACGGCCCGCGAGTCGGACGGATCGTCCTCGCCCTTCCGGTACTTGCCCGCGAGCCAGCCTCCGTTCAGCGGGCTGTACACGAGCACGCCCATCCCGAGCCGCCGGGCCACCGGCAGGAGGTCGCGCTCGATGCCCCGGACGAAGATCGAGTAGGGGGGCTGCTCGGTGACGAACCGCTCGAGCCCTCGCCGCTCGCTGATCCAGTGCGACTCGACGACCTGCCACGCGGGGTGGGCCGAGCAGCCCGCGTACCGGACCTTCCCCTGTCGGACCAGGTCGGTCATCGCCCCGAGGGTCTCCTCGAGCTCGACCCTCGGGTCGGGCCGGTGGACCTGGTAGAGGTCGATATAGTCGGTGCCGAGCCTGCGGAGGCTGCGCTCGACCTCGCGCATGATCCACAGCCTGGAGTTGCCGCCCTCGTTGGGCCCCTCTCCCATCCGGCCGTGGACCTTCGTGGCCAGCACGACCTGGCTCCGCCGGACCGAGAGCGCCTTCCCCACGATCTCCTCGGACTCGCCCTTCGAGTAGACGTCGGCGGTGTCGATGAAGTTGATGCCGGCGTCCATCGCACGGTAGATCATCTTCACGCACTCGTCGACGTCGGGGTTCCCCCACGACCCGAACATCATCGTGCCCAGGCAGTACGCGCTGACGCGGACGCCGGTGCGACCGAGGACGCGCTGCTCCATGATCCGAGCCTACCCGGGAGGCCCCAGCACGCGCAGGTCCTCGGGAAGGTAGGGGTGGAGCGCCTCGGGAATCGCCACCGAGCCGTCCTCGCGCTGGTGGTTCTCGAGGATCGCGATGAGGGTCCGGCCGATCGCGCTGGCGGTCCCGTTCAGGGTGTGGACGGGCACATTGCCGCCTTTCGCGCGCATGCGGACCTCGAGCCGGCGCGCCTGATAGTCGGTGGTGTTCGAGCACGAGGTCAGCTCGCGGTAGCGGCCCTGGCCGGGCAGCCACACCTCGAGGTCGTACTTCTTCGCGGCGGAGGCCCCGAGCTCGCCGGTGCAGACGTTCACGATCCGGTAGGGCACGTCGAGCCCGGTCACGATCCTCTCCTGGAGGCCGCGCAGCCGCTCGTGCTCGTCCTCCGAGGTCTCCGGAGCGACGAACGAGAACATCTCCACCTTGTCGAACTGGTGGACGCGGAACATCCCGCGGGTGTCCTTGCCGTGCGTGCCGGCCTCGCGACGGAAGCAGGTCGAGAACCCGACGTAGCGGAGCGGCAGCGAGTCGGAGTCGAGCAGCTCGCCCTGGTGGAACGCGGCCAGCGGGACCTCCGAGGTCCCCGCCAGGTACAGGTCGTCGTCGCGCGTCAGATAGAGCTGAGCCTCATCGGTAGGGAGGAACCCCGTGCCGAACATCGCCTCCTCGCGGACGAGGACCGGGGGAATCATCGGCACGAATCCCTCGGGCATCAGCACGTCGAGGCAGTAGCGGACGAGCGCCCACTCCAGCAGGACCGCGGGCCCGATCAGGTAGACGAACCTGGAGCCCGACGTGCGCGCGGCGCGCTCGAGGTCGATGAGGCCGAGGGCCGTCCCCAGGTCGAGGTGGTCCCGCGGCTCGAATCCGAGGTCCCGAGGCTCCCGGACCACCGAGAGCTCCTCGTTGTCCTCGTCGCTCTCTCCTTGCGGCACGCTCTCGTGCGGCGGGTTGGGCAGCCGCGCCAGGAGGTCGGCGATCTTCTCCTCGATCTCCGCGAGGCGGGGCTCGACCTCCTTCAGCTCGTCGGAGACCCGCCGCACCTGCTCGATCAGCCGGTCGCGTTCCTCCCCGCCTGCGGCGCCGATCGTCTTCGACGCGCGGTTCTGCTCGGCGCGGAGCTCGTCGGCCCGCGCGGTGAGACTTCGGCGCTCCTCGTCCAACGCGAGGAGGCGGTCGACCTCGGCCGGCAGGGCGGGATCGCGTCGCGCGAGCGCCGCCTTGACCGGCTCGGGGTCGTCGCGGAGGGACCGCAGGTCGAGCACGAGGTCAGGCGCTCACGGCCGGGGTCGAGGCCATCGCCTGGCGGATCGCGTCGGCCTCCTCGTCGGAGAGGTTGTGCTGGGAGTCGGCGGCCCGGACCGGCTTCGCGTAGACGCGGGTGTCCTGGCGGCCGTTGATCGCGCTGACGACGACGCCGTCACCGGCCTCGTCGAGCAGGGCGAGCGAGAACGAGAGCTGCCCGCCCATGTCCTCGAAGGCGTCGTAGCGGATCAGCCCAACCCGCTGGACGCTCCTGGCCAGGTGCTCGCGCACGCGGGCGTCGGTCTCGGCGAGCTGCTTCACGGCCCCCCGCAACTGCTGGATCGCGCGGGCGTGCTCCTCGAGGACCGACTCCGCGCGCTCGCCCTTCGACAGAACCGAGCGGTCCGTCTTCCGGCGGGGCACCGCCGTGGCCAGGAGGAAGATGGCGAGCATCGTGAGCCCGAGGGCCACGATGACGAGGATGGTCAGGAGCTCACGCGAGAAGGCCATGGATTCGGGGAGTATAACGCCGGACGGGCCGCGCCCGG
>DATKBL010000173.1:0-7221 GCA_035513995.1 Actinomycetota bacterium | reverse complement strand
GGGACGGGCCCGGATCGTGTCGGACCCATCCGAGGACGAACGGGCCCGAGGCCTCGTTCACGACAAGTACCGCCTCGGCTACGGAGGGGACCTCACTCGATGGCGTCGCTCCTCGCTCCCCGTGGCCGTCGATCTCGCCGATCCCGCGCCTCGAACGGCGGCTACGACCTGACCATCTCATCTGGCGAAGAACCGGGCCGGTGCGGGCCGAGGCGCACGCCTCCGGCCCCTCGCGCGTGCAAGGTGGCGGTTTGCCACTCGCTCCCGGCGGCAAGGATAGGAGTTGGACGAGTCGCTACGGAGGTGGAGGCCCATGGCACGCGAGCATGTGGACGAGGAGACGCGGGAAGAGGCGATCCGAGCCGATGAGCGGAGGCGGCTCACGGATCGTGACGGTGACGGCGTCGACGACCGCACGGAAGCACACGAGCACGACCACCGGCCCGAGTATGGACCCGCGTACGTTCGCGGAGGCCTGAGCCTCGGGTCCATCCTCACCGGCACCGCGGTGGCGTTCGGGACGATGTCGCTCCTGACGATTCTCATCGCGGGCATCGCGGTGGCCGTCGGGCTGGTCGACGAGATCGACGCGAGCGCGACGCAGATCGGCTGGGGCGCAGGGATCATCCTGGTGCTGTCTCAGTTCGTCGCCTACTTCTGGGGCGGGTACACGGCGGGTCGGATGGCCAGAGGGGCCGGCATCCTGAACGGCCTCATGGTTCCCCTCATGGCGCTGCTGCTGGTGGGCGGGGCGATCGGGATCATGGCGGCGTTCGGCGTCGAGCCGCGGTTCGCCGCGCCGTTCACCGACTTCCGGGTCCCCGTCGAGGAGGACGTGGTACTGACCTGGGGGATTGGGCTCGGGATCGCGACGCTCGTGATGATGTTCCTCGGGGGGATCCTCGGCGGGCATCTTGGAGCGCGCTGGCACGACAAGTTGGAGGCCGTCGCCGGCGAGCGTTACGACGCGCGCCGCGCAGCCTGACAGAGGTTACTTCATAGGCGAGGGGCTCGAGCGGCCGTCACCGGCCGCTCGAGCCCCTCGCCTCGTATCGCGCATCGTTCGTCGTTGACCGCCTTCCGAGGCCCGTGCTTGACTCCGCGCTGGATGGGGGCGCGGATGAAGGTAGCGGAGGCGATCGGGGCGGCGCTCGCCGGGCTTGGGGTTCGCGACGCGTTCGGCCTGATCGGGAGCGGCAACTTCGCGGTGACGAACGCGATGGTGGGGCGAGGTGTGCGGTTCGTGCCCGCCCGCCACGAGAGCGCCGCGGTCAGCATGGCCGACGGCTACGCGCGCGTGAGCGGCCGCGTTGGGGTGGTGACCGTACATCAGGGGCCCGGGCTGACCAACACGATGACCGCCCTCACGGAGGCGGCGAAGGCTCGCACCCCCCTGCTGGTGCTGGCGGCGGACACGTCCGCCGGCGCGTCGCGCTCCAACTTCGCCGTGGATCAGGCGGGGCTGGCCGCCGCGGTGGGGGCGTTGGCCGAGCGCGCCGGCTCGCCGGCCACCGCGCTCGAGGACCTGGCACGCGCCTGGCGACAGGCCGCGGTCGAGCGGCGAGCGGTCCTCTTCAGCATCCCGCTCGACGTTCAGGCGGGGGAGGCCTCGGGCGAGGAGGTCGCGCCGTCCGAGGTGGCCGCCCCCGTTGCCCCGTCCGAGGACGACGTGCGCCGGGGCGCCGATCTGCTGGTCGCCTCGACCTCGCCGGTGATCGTTGGAGGCCGCGGCGCGGTCCTCGCGGAGGCGGGGCCGGCCCTGGACGCCCTGGGTGAGCGGGTGGGGGCCCTGCTGGCGACCTCGGCCAACGGTCACGGGCTGTTCGCCGGGAGTCCCTGGAGCCTGGGGATCTCCGGAGGCTTCGCCTCTCCGACGGCCGCCCGCCTTCTGGGGGACGCTGACGCGGTCCTCGCGTTCGGGGCCGCGCTCAACATGTGGACCACTCGTCACGGCGAGCTGATCGGACCCGGAGCGAAGGTGGCGCAGGTCGACGTGGACCCCGATGCGCTCGGGGCGCACCGTCCGGTCGACGTCGGGATCGTGGGGGACGCTCGCCTGACGGCCGAGGCGCTGGGGGCCGAGCTCGACCGGCGCGGCCACGCGGCCCCGGGGCTCCGCCGGGACGACGTCTCCCGGGAGCTGGCTTCGGGAGGTTGGAACGAGGTGCCCCACGAGGACGCCTCGAAGGACGGCCGGCTCGATCCGCGCACGTTCTCGAAGAGGCTGGAGGAGCTGCTGCCGGCCGAGCGCGTCGTCGCCGTCGACTCGGGTCACTTCATGGGCTGGCCGCCGATGTACCTCTCGGTCCCCGACGCCGCCGGGTTCGTGTTCACCCAATCGTTCCAGTCGATCGGCCTGGGGCTGTCGTCGGCGATCGGGGCGGCCGTGGCGCGGCCGGACCGGCTCACGGTGGCTTGCCTGGGAGACGGCGGAGCGCTGATGGCGGCCGGAGAGTTCGAGACGCTGGTCCGTCTGAAGCTCCCGGTGCTGGTGGTCGTGTACAACGACGCCGCGTACGGCGCGGAGGTCCACCACTTCGGGCCTCAGGGCTATCCCGTCGACCTCGTCCGCTATCCGGACCCGGACCTGGCGGGGCTGGCGCGCGGCCTTGGCGCCGAGGCAGCGACGGTCCGGTCGCTGGAGGACCTCGGCGCGCTTGAGTCGTGGCTGGGGAGCCGCGACGGGGCGCTCGTGCTCGACGTCAAGATCGCCCCGGACGTGGTCGCGGAGTGGCTCGAGGAGGCCTTCCGCGCCCACTGACCCCGTCACGCGCAGGCGACGGGTGCGAAGCTCTCGTCGTAGACGTTGAAGCAGATCGAGGTGCTTGATCAGGTGCTTCAGCTTCTTGCTGACGTGCGCCCCGGCAGGGACGGCCGCAGGCAGCGCGACCGCGATCACGGCCACCAGGATCGTCTGGGTGTGCCTCCCTCGGTAGGCCGATGATGCTCCACGGCCCTTCGGGAGGGCTGAAGGTCGGTAACCTGTCCCTCGTGCCTGAGCATGTGACGCTGCGCGACGTGGCCGAGGACGATCTCGACACCCTCTATCAGCATCAGCTCGACCCCGAGGGCGGGGTGATGGCGGCCGTCACGCCGAGGAGCCACTCGGCGTTCCTGGCGCACTGGCGCAGGATCCTCGCGGATCCGACGGTGATCACGAAGGTGGTCGTGGTCGACGACTTGGTGGTGGGGAACGTCCTGACCTTCCTCCGCGAGAGCAAGCGAGAGGTCGGGTACTGGATCGGGAAACGCCATTGGGGCAAGGGGATCGCCACGGCCGCGCTGTCGAGACTCCTCGACCTCGTGGAGGAGCGTCCCTTGTACGCCTACGTCGCCAAGCACAACCCCGCCTCGGTGAAGGTGCTCGAGAAGTGCGGCTTCGAGATCGTGGGGGAGGACCCGGCGTTCGCCAGCATCGGCGGAGAGGCGATCGAGGGCTTCATCCTGCGGCTCGACTAGCGTAGCCTTGGCGGCCGAAACCCACGAGGAGGGAGGCCGCGCCGGGCCGCGTCGCTTCATGTTGGGGATCGTGGTGTGCATGCTCGCGGGGGCTGCCGTACCGGCGTCCGCGGCTCAGCTGAAGACCCGCTTGATCAGCAAGACCTCGGACGGGACGCCGGCTTCGGGCGGCTCCAGCCGCAGCCCCGCGATAGCGGGGAAGGGGAGGTTCGACGCGTACGTGCGAGGTCCTCTGCACTGAGAGTGTGCGAGGGGCCGGCGCCCTGTCGGGCGCCGGCCCCTCGCCTCGTACCTGCTGGGCCTACGGCCCGAGCAGGTACCCCATGCTCTTCTCCATCACCGCGGCCCGAGAGGGCGCCCCGGTGATCCCCTCGAAGCCGAACCCGAAGTAGAGGGTGTCGTCGGTCGCGGCGACCGCCCCCTCCTCGAACCCGACCGACTGCGTCCGCTCCCAGTCGTTGGGGTTGGCGGCGCTGCCCTCGGGCGGCCCGGCGACGGTCCACGCGCCAAGCCCGGACTCGAAGGACTCCACCCCGGGCTCCGTCGAGACCTCGACGTGGTCGACCCACGCGCCGAGGCCCTGGACTGCCCAGTCGCTGGCGTAGGAGATGGAGACCTCGACCTGGCTGCCCGCGTAGTCGGACAGGTCGATCTCCCACTCCTCCCAGCCGCCCGAGCGGCCGGAGGTGGCGTTCCACTCACCGCCGGTGGCGGGGTTCGAGCCGGAGCAGTCCGCGCCCTGGTACCGCTCGAGCCACGGATGCAGCTCGAACCACCCGGACGGGCAGCTGTCGCCCGTGCTGTTGCCCGTGTGGCCGGTCGCCTCGGGGAGCGTGGTCCAGTCGTCCTCGCCCACGGTGTGGGCCTCCACGAACACGAAGTCCCAAGCGGGCTCCGTGTCGTAGGAGAACCGGAACGTCAGCGTCGGGATGGGGTCGGTCGGCGCGACCCCGGTGAGGTCGATCGTCCGCATCAACCGCTTGAAGCTGATGTCCCCCATGTTCGAGTAGACGTACCAGTCGCCGTCGAAGGGCTCGAAGGCCCCCGCGGCCCCCGTGTCCCACACCGCCGGGGCGGTGCTGGCGAACTGCGGGTACTCCTCCTCGGGGAGCAGGCTGCTCGTGGTGATGAACGACGCTGTGTGGACCTGGTTCTCGGCGCTGTCCGCCCCGTTGAACTCCCAGCCCATGCCCGTGTAGGGGTCGCTCACCCCGAGCACGTCGAACGGATCCCCGTCGTCGTCGGTGCCCGCATCGCTGTTGTAGATGTAGGCCCCGAGGTAGTACTGGAGGAAGTCGTTCTTGTCTGCGAAGAAGGCGCACCGTCCGAAGATCGGACTGGCTGCCCCTCCGACCACGCAGGCCTCGTCGGCCACTGGGTCGTAGTACTGGCCCCCAGCGAGGCCGTTCTCCGCGGCGCCGGCCCACTGGCCCGTGTACAGCAGCTTCCCGCCCTCGTTGAGGTACGCGCGGGCCTCGAGGATCAGGTCGTTCGCCAGCCGGGCGATGTTGCCCGGACCCCGTCCCAGCTGCCTGGTGACGAAGTTGTTCCCCATGTACCAGATCACCGCGTTGTAGTGGCTCAGCACGCCGAGGTGATCGGGGGCCTGACGGCCCATCGCGTCCACGTCCCAGACGTCGTAGCTCACGCCGCTCGCGTCGAGCGCGTCGGTGTACGACGAGAGGTAGTTGGGCACGTTCGGGTCCGTGCTCGCGTACCCGGGGATGTTCACCGCGCCGGTGCGGTCCTCGTGGGCCAGGATCAGCACGTCGGCGTCGGCGTCCTCGACCACCTCGAACGTCTGGTGGTCGCTCGAGGACGACCCCGCGGTGAACCAGTACTCCACGCTGTCCCCGACCGAGATGCCGGGGATCTCACCGCGGAGGTAGTGGTAGTAGGTGTTGTAGGCGTTGTTCCCGCCGAACACCTCACCGTCGGCCGCCTCGCTGGTCGACGCCGTCTGCGTGGCGCCGCCGTTGATCCGGTAGCGGAGGGTCACCGCGCCCACCGCCCGCTTCGCCAGGACCTCCACCGGCTGCGACGAGCCGCCGCCGTAAGAGATGTCCACGGCGAGGTCCGACGAGGGGTTGTTCGTCTTCTGCGGGTCGATGTCCGAGACGTCGAGGTAGAAGTCCTCGGTCTCCAGCCCCATGTGCGAGGCCGGGTCGTCCGGGTCGACCGCCGAGCGCGCGACGTTCAGCGCGAACTCGAGGTTCCGCTCGAACTCGGCCTGGACAAGAGCCTCGTCGTCGGGGAAGACGAACCCGCAGCCCGGGCACCCCTCGTCGAGCTCGGGCGTCCAGGCCAGGACGCCGCGATCGCCGTGGGCCCAGTCCGTGAACTCCCCGTTCGTCGTGTACAGGTCGGCGCCCACGCCGGGGTCGTACCCCTCCACGGCGGGATCGTCGTCGGTGCCCGTCAGCGCCACGTAGATCGGGTCGTCGGCCGAGGGCGTCTGGACCTGCCAGCCCTGCGGGTAGAGCAGGAGGTTCCCGAACGAGTGGTAGCTGATGACGAACCGCAGCTTGGAGAGCATGTCGAACAGCCTGACGTTCGCCTGCGTCTCGGGCTCCGACTCGGGGGCCGGGCCGCGGTACGTCTCGCTGGCGAACTGCGAGGAGGAGCCCTCCTCGTCGTAGTTCCAATGCTCCGCGTAGTTGCGGTTGAGGTCCACCCCATCGCCGGGGGCGATCTCCCCGTCGCCGTTGTTGTCCCTGAGGTTCTTCCTCCACAGGCGGTCACCGTCGAACGTGTACTGGTAGCCGTCAGGGTTGACCACGGGAACGAACCAGAGCTCGGTCGTCTCGAGCATGCTCTGGACCTCGGGGTTGCCGGCCCGACGCTCGGCGACGTACCACTTGAGCAGCCGCATGTCGACCTCGGTGCCGATCCACTCGCGAGCGTGGGTCGTGGCCTGGTAGAGGACCGCCGGGCGCTTCCCCAGCGGGAGCCCCTGGGCGCCCTGCGTCAGCCGGATCGCGAGGATGTCCCGCCCCTGGTGGGATTCGCCCAGCTTGTACAGCTTGGTGAACCCTCGGTTCTGGGGCGCCGAGGCGATCGCTCGGATCTGGTCCTCGATCCCGCCCGGCTCGTCGTAGGAGCGCCACACGTCGAAGCCGTGCACCGACTGAGCGGCCGCGGCCTGGATCTGCGTCTGGCCGTCCTCGTTGCGCACGGGGCGCAGCTTGATCCCCTTCTGCTGCAGGGACTTGCGGTCCCTCGGATACATGACCACCTGGAACTCGATCCCGTCCGGGGTCTCCTCGACGTGAGCGATGTCGAGGCCCAGGCCCTGTATCTCGGCCCATTGGTCGGCGTTCACGGTCGCCTCGAAGAGCTGGAGGCGGCCGCCCCCGCCGGCTCCCTGCTGGGCGACGGTCGGGGTAACGACCGCGCCGATCAGCACGGAGGCGGCCAGGATGGTCAGGATGGTCTTGCGTGGGTTCCGCATTCGGAACCTCCTCTCTCAGGCGGGCGAAAGTTCGCGTTGGCGGGGTCGCACCATAGCGCCATCCTGACCCGGTGGTCAAATCTGTTCCGGGGGTCGTCAGCGGCCCTCGAGGTGGCGGCGGAAGGCCCCGGCTCCGACCACCTCGGCGCCCCCCGCCCCGACCAGCTGCCTGAGGGGCCTGTCGGAGGTCACCACCTTGAGCGTGTGGGGGTCGGGGTGCTCGTGGACCATGTCGGCGATCATCCTGTCGGCGGCCTGCGAGCCTCCGTCGGCGAACCTCACCTTGATGCCGCGCGAGGTCCCCACGCGGA
>DATKBL010000172.1:0-5176 GCA_035513995.1 Actinomycetota bacterium | reverse complement strand
GTCAAGCTGGCCGAGGCCCTCCGCGACTGGGATCCCACGCAGGACTGAGTCTCGCTGTCGGGAGCCGCGTCTATACTGGCCCGTGGTGGCCGTGCTAGGCGGGGAGCCAGCGGTGCCCTGTACCCGCAATCCGCTTAGCGGGGCCGAAGGCCGCCCGAGGCCGTAGCGGTCCCGAGCAGCCCCGAGTCGGGGCGTCGAAGGTCGGGTCCTGCGCGACGTCGAGCCGTGAACCCCGTCAGGCCCGGAAGGGAGCAGCGGTAAGCGGACCTCGGCGGGTGCCGTAGGGATACCTGGCCGGAGCCACGGCTCGGGTAGCGTCGGGGTCGTGTCCGGTCGACGGCGGATGCACGGTCACCATCTAGCTTCCCCCGGGAGGTGTTCGTGGAGGAGTACCGCTCGCTGTACCGGAAGTACCGGCCGCAGTCGCCGGAGGACGTCCTCGGCCAGGAGCATGTGATCCGGGCGCTGGCGGGGGCGGTCCGCGAGGGGCGGCTAGCCCACGCCTTCCTGTTCTCCGGGCCGCGGGGCACGGGGAAGACCTCCACCGCCCGCATCCTCGCCAAGATGGTCAACTGCGAGCAGGGCCCGACGGCGGAGCCGTGCGGGGTCTGCGAGCAGTGCGTGCGGATCCGCGACGGGTCTCACCTCGACGTGGTCGAGATCGACGCGGCCTCGCACGGGGGTGTGGACGACGCGCGGGAGCTGCGCGAGCGGGCGCCCACCGCCCCGGCCCAGGGGCGCGAGAAGGTCTACATCATCGACGAGGCCCAGCGGCTGTCCCGTGAGGCGTTCGACGCCCTGCTGAAGGTGTTCGAGGAGCCGCCGCCCGGCGTTCGGTTCGTGCTGGCCACGACCGAGCCGCACAAGATGCCGGCCACGATCGCCGGCCGCTGCCAGCGGTTCGAGTTCCGAAGGGTCCCCTCCGAGGAGGTGGCCGAACATCTCGAGAAGGTGGCCAAGGAGGAGTCGATCGCGGTGTCGAGCGAGGCGGCCCGGACGATCGCCCGCGAGACCGAGGGCTCGGTGCGGGACGCGCTCTCGCTGCTCGACCAGGCGTCGGTGCTCGGCGGCGGGGAGGTCACGCCCGAGGTCGTGGCGTCCCTGATCGGGACCCCCGACCTCGACGTGCAGTTCCAGCTGGCCGACGCGGTGTCGGTGGGCGACGCCAAGTCGGTGTTCGGCCTGATCCATCGGCTCGTCCAGGAGGGGCACGACCTGCGGCACTTCGCCACGGCCGTGACCGGCCACTTCCGGAATCTCCTGCTGGCGCAGGCCTCGCCCGACGACCCCGAGATCGTGGACGTCCCGGCCGACGTACACCCGCGGCTCGTGGCCCAGTCGCAGAAGTTCTCACCAGGCGAGCTCGACCGGACGCTGTCGCTGCTGCTGCAGGCACAGGCCGATCTGCGCTGGTCCACCTCGCCCAGGCTGACGGTCGAGCTGGCGCTGGTCCGGGCGGCGACGCCCGAGACCGACACGCGGCCCGACGCGCTCCTGGCGCGGGTCGAGCGGCTGGAGCGGCTCTCGGGGATCGAGACCGGCGCCGCCCCCAGGCCGGCCGAGGAGCCGAGTGCACCGGAGCCGGTCGCCGAGCCCCAGGTCGTCGTCGTGCCCGAGCCCGAGCCTCCGAAGGAGGAGCCGGCGCCGACGGCCGAGGCCGGGAAGCCGTCCGAGCCGTCCGAGCCGTCCGTGCCGTCCGAGCCGTCCGAGCCCGAGGAGGCTCCCGCGCCGGCGGCCCCGGGGCCGCCCTCCAAGGTCGATGCCGACATGCTCCGCCGCTCCTGGCCCCAGGTCGTCGAGACGCTGAAGGCCCGCCGCAAGATGGTCCTCTACGCGAACGCCGAGATCGCCACGGTCGGCGCCTACGACGGCGAGACCCTCGAGCTCGTCTTCCCACCCGACCGGCCGTACGGCGCCTCCAAGGTCGAGGACAAGCAGGACGAGCTGGCCGAGATCCTCTCGGAGATGTTCGGGATCCGCCCCCGGATCCGCTGCGTGGTCCGGGAGGGCTCCGCCGCTCCCGAGGCGGCGCTCGACGAGCCCCCGGCATCGCCCGAGGCCGCCGAGGAGCTCCTTCGCAAGCAGTTCGGGGCCGAGGTCCTGGCCGAGGAGGCGGAGGAGTAGGTGTTCGAGGGGCCGATCCAGGACCTCGTCGACGAGCTGTCGCGGCTCCCCGGCATCGGGCCGAAGTCGGCCCAACGGCTGGCGTTCCACATCGTGAAGTCGCCCCACGACGACGCGAAGCGGCTCGCCGAGGCGCTGATCCAGGCGAAGGAGCGGGTGCGGTTCTGCCGCGAGTGCTTCGGCGTCTCCGAGGGCGAGCTCTGCCGGATCTGCGCAGACCCCACTCGCGAGCGGGGGTCGCTGTGCGTCGTCGAGGAGCCGAAGGACCTCTCGGCGGTGGAGAAGACCGGCGTGATCAAGACCCGGTACCACGTGCTGGGCGGGGCGATCTCCCCGATGGAGGGGGTGGGCCCCGACGACCTCCGGATCCAAGAGCTGCTCGACCGCGTCGCGCGCGACGGGATCTCCGAGGTGATCCTGGCGACCAACCCGAACCTCGAGGGGAACGCCACCGCGATGTACGTGGCCGGGCTGCTGAAGCCGCTCGGCATCCGGGTCACGCGGCTGGCCAGCGGGCTCCCGGTCGGCGGCGACCTCGAGTACGCCGACGAGGTCACGCTGGGCCAGGCGCTGGAGGGTCGGCGCGAGATGTGACCCGGCCGGCCGCGGTCGCGCCGAGCAGGATCAGCACACCTCCGAGGGCCAGCCCCACCTGGTTGCCGTCGAGGCGCAGGCCTCCGAGCTCGACGGCTTCGATGCCCGAGGCCAGCCCGCCGATCCCGAGCGCCCCGACCGCGAGCGCCACGCGGAACAGCATGTGGGCGGCGCCGACCAGCCGGCCGCGCAGGTCCTCGTCGAGGCGCTGGACGAGCGTCATCGCCAGCATCACCGCGACGGCGAAGGCCAGCCCGAAGACCACCGACGCCGCGAAGGCCAGCCACGTGAACGGCGCGAGCCCCATCAGGATCAGGACGCCTCCGCAGGCCGCGACGGCCGCGCGGAACGCCGCGACCTCGCCCCGCCGCACGAGGACCCGCACGGCGCCGAGCCCGGCCGCCATCCCCACGCCCCACAGCGCGACGAGGTAGCCGAACTCCACGTCGCCCCCTCCCAGGGTCTCGCGGACGTAGGCGATCCCGACCGCGAACAGGACGCCGCCCCCGAGCATGGACACGCCCATCCCCACCGCGAGCCCGCGAACCTCCGGCGAGCGCCGGGCGAAGCTGAGGGCCTCCCCGAGTCCCTCGATCACGGGGAGGTCGGGGCGGGCCCTGCCGCGAGGGATCGGGATGCGCGCGATCACGACGGCCGCCACGACGAAGGTGGCGGCGTCGAAGAGGAAGGGGATCGCCAGCGGATGCTCGGGCAGCGGGGTGAGCATCCGCAGCCCCGAGAACAGGGCCGCGGCGATCGGGATCGCTCCGTACGAGGTGGCCATCACGAGCCCGTTGGCCGAGGGGAGCGAGGCCGGGGGCACGAGGTCGGGGACGGCGGAGTCGCGCGCAGGCAGGAACAGCATCGCGAGAACCTCCGAGGCGAACGCGATCGTGTAGAGGAGGGCCAGGCCCGCGAAGGGGGCGAGCGAGATGAGCGCGGCCATGCCCAGGTTCGTGACGACCATCAGCCGGCGGCGGTCGAAGCGGTCGGCCAGCACGCCGCCCAGGGGAGCGGCCAGGAGCGGGGGGAGCAGGCGGATCACGAGCACGCCGCCCACCGCCGCGGGCGAGCCGGTCAGATCGTAGGCGGCCGCGACGAAGGCGAGCGTGCCCACCCAGTCGCCGAGCGAGGAGACCGCCTGGCCCGCCAGGAGCGTTCGGAACGGCCCCCGGCGCAGGAGGCCGGTCCGCCCGTCGGACGCCCGGTCCTGCCGGAGCGACACGGTCAGGCCGTCGGCGGCGGGGGCGACGCCCGGAGGCGGCGGACCGCCTCGACGAGGATGCGGTAGGCGAGCTCGGGCGTCGTCCGGAGCAGGCGCTGGAAGTCGTCGGCGACGAGGCGCAGCGCCCGGAGGTGGGTGGTGGCCCGAACGGTGGCCGAGCGCGGCTGCCCGTCGATCACCGCGAGCTCGCCGAAGTGGTCCCCGGGTCCGAGCGAGGCGAGGTGCTCGCCTCCGGCCACGACCTCTGCCTCACCGTCGAGGATCAGGTAGAAGTCCATCGCCAGCATCCCCTCGTCGGCGATCGACTCGCCCGCCTCGTACGTGACCTCGACGGTGGCCTCCAGCACCGATCGAAGCTGCGCCTTCGTGAGCCCCTCGAAGAGGGGGACGCCGGCCAGTGCCTGCTCCGCACCTCGCTTCACGCTCTCACCCTGACCGGCATCGTAGGAGAACGCGCCTCCGGCGCATAGCCCGCGTGGCGCCCGCTCGCTCCGGTCACCAGAATCTCCTCATGATCGGGGTCGTGACCGACAGCGCCGCCGGGCTGCCCGGGGAGCTCGTCGCCCGGCTCGGCATCGAGGTGGTGCCGCTCTATCTGACCGTCGAGGGGCGGAGCCTGCGCGACGGTGAGCTCCCCGACCTCTACGAGCGGTTGGAGCGCGAGCCGGGGAGCGTGACCACGTCGACGCCCTCGCCCGGCGACTTCGAGGAGGCGTTCGCGAGGAGGCCCGAGGAGGAGCTCGTCTGCGTGACGCTGGCCGCGTCGGTCTCGGGCGTTCACGGGGCGGCGTCACTGGCCGCGGGGGCGAGCGGGAAGCGGGTGGAGATGATCGACTCGGGCAGCGCCTCGATGGGGGAGGGGTGGGTGGCGTTGGCGGCGGCGCGGGCGGCGGCCGCGGGGGGCTCGCTCGAGGAGGTTGGCGCCGCCGCCCGCGCCGCCGCGGGACGCACGCGCCTCGTGGCGACGATCGACACCATGGAGCATCTGCGCCGGTCGGGAAGGGTCGGATGGATCGCGGCGCTGGCGGCCACCGGACTCCAGCTGAAGCCGGTGTTCGCGATGGCCGGCGGGCTGATCACGCCGGTGGCCAGGCCCCGGACGCGGCGACGCGCGCTGGAGCGCGTTGCCGCGGAGGTCGTCGGGGACCTCGAGGGCGGTCGCGCGCGCGTCGCCGCCCTCCACGCCCGGGCCGAGGACGACGCCCGCGATCTCCTCGACCGGGTCCGCGGTCG
>DATKBL010000171.1:0-3137 GCA_035513995.1 Actinomycetota bacterium | reverse complement strand
ACCGAGTTCATGAACGAGCTGCGCGGCCTCCGTGAACCGGACGAGGAGTAGAGGAGCAGGTCGGTGCCGGTCGTTCCCCGCCCCCATCCCGAAGCCACGATGTCGTTTCTGGAGCACCTCGAGGAGCTGCGCCGGCGGGTGCTGTGGAGCCTGGGCGCGCTGGTCGCGGGGGCGGGGGTGGGATTCTGGCTCACCACCCGCTACGACGTCATCGGGTTCCTGACCCGGCCGGTCCGCCCGCTCCTGGAGGACGGCCGGCTCACGTACCTGCACCCCACCGAGCCGTTCATGGTGACGATCAAGGTGGGGATCTTCGTGGGTGCCGTGATCGCGCTGCCGGTCGTCTTCTATCACTTCTGGCGGTTCGTGGCTCCCGGCCTGGTGGAGAAGGAGAAGCGGATCTTCATTCCCGCGCTCCTCTCCAGCGTGGGGCTCTTCGTCGGGGGGGCCGCGCTGGCGTTCTTCGTCGTGCTCCCCTTCGGACTGCGGTTCTTCCTCGGGTTCGCGACCGAGTCGCTCCAGCCCATGATCACGATCAACGAGTACTTTTCCTTCGCCATGCAGATCACGCTCATGTTCGGCCTCGTGTTCGAGACCCCGCTCGTCATCCTGGTCCTCACCTGGGTCGGTGTCCTCTCGCCGCGCACGATCCGGAAGTACCGCCGCCACGCGATCGCGGCGATGACGATCGTCAGCGCGGTCATCACGCCGGCGGACATCGTCAGCATGCTGCTCATGCTGGTCCCGCTCTACCTGCTGTTCGAGATCAGCCTGGCGCTGGCCAGCGTGATCGAGCGGCGCCGCGAGCGCCGTAGCGCGATCGCGGCGGGGAGCCAGGAGGAGGGCGCGAGTGCGTAGGGCGGCGGTCGCGCTCGCCCTCGCGGCCGTGCTGGTCGGCGCCGGCACCGCGCGGGCGCAGGAGGAGGGGCAGGCGCCCGCCGACACCGCCGCCCCCCGGCCCCCGGGAGTGCTGACCACCGAGCAGCGGGAGGCGCTGGAGGCGCAGGCGCGGGCGGAGGAGGAGCGGCGGCGGGGGGAGCGCGCGCCGGTGGCGCCGGAGCCGGGGGAGGAGCCCGAGGCCGAGCGCCCGGCCGGAGAGGAGCAGGTCGACCGGCCCCGGGCCGGGGAGCCCGCGCCCGGCGAGCCGCCGGCGGGCCGCGTGCCACCTCCGGACGCGCTGTACCAGCGGCTCCTGGAAGGGGCGGACACGACCGGCGTCATGGTCGAGGGCGCGCCCATCCGCTATCAGGGGAACCGCCTCGTCTTCTACCCCCAGGGCGAGGTCATCGTGCTCGAGGGGAACGCGCAAGCGGACCAGGGTGGCACGTCGCTCCAGGCCGATCGGATCCTGTTCCGCAGCCGGGAAGGCGTGGTCGAGGCGTTCCGGGAGGCGTCGGTCTCGCGCGGCCCCTCCAAGCTGACCGCCGACTCCCTCTTCTACGACCGGGAGTCCGGAGCGGTCGCGACGTTCGGGGCCTCGGTCCTAACCGAGGGACAGTCCGAGACGCGCGGGGTCGATCTGATGTACGACCTCGAGCGCCGGAGCGGCCGGCTGGGCGGAGGAACCACGGTCTACGAGCCGTGGATCCTGCAGGGAACCGAGATGAGCAAGATCGGAGAGTCCACCTACCTGGTCGAGCACGGCAACTTCACGACCTGCGACTTGCCCGAGCCGCACTACCGCTTCGCGTCGAGCCAGATCAAGATGCGTCAGCGCGACGTGATCGTGGCCTCGCCCGTCGTGCTCTACTTCTCCGACGTGCCCGTCTTCTTCCTGCCATGGTACGTGGAGCCGGTCACCCGCGGGCGCCATTCGGGCTTCCTCCGACCGCAGATCGGGCTCAACACGATCATCTTCGGCAGTGGGCAGGAGCGGAACGTCCAGGATCTAGGCTACTACTACGTGTTCGGGGACTACGCCGACGCCCGGGTCTCCGCGGACTGGTACTCGGAGTCGCGCACGGTGCTCCGCTTCGATGCCCGCTATGCCCTGCGCTTCGAGTTCGACGGAGACCTACACGCCGAGCAGGTGTGGAACCGCATCGACAACTCCACTTCGCGCCTGATCCGCTTCGCGCACGACCACACGATCAGCCCCGCCACGCGCGCGTCGGTGAACGTGAACTGGTCGAACAGCCGCTCGTTCCTGCGGCGGAACTCGTTCGACCCGGAGGAGATCCTGCAGCGGGCGTTCCGTTCCTCGGCGAGCTACAGCACCCGGTTCGACTGGGGCTCGCTGGTGGCGGGAGCCGACGCGGACTTCCGGCTCGACGTCCAGCGCACCGACTACCGCCTGCCCGATCTGCGCATCTCGATCAACCAGCGCCCGCTGTGGGGCTCGCGCCCCGGCCCGGGGCCCGGAATGGGCGACCCGTCGGGACGATCGTGGTACCAGAACCTCCAGTACAGCGCGAGCGCCTCGATGGTGGGACGGCTCTCGCGGGCGGCGGTCGACTCCGCCGGGATCCCCGTCACGAGCATCCCCACCGACTCGCTCGGCCGTCCGCTCGACCTGCCGACGGAGACGGTGGTCAACGAGCAGCAGGGGCGGGCCCAGTTCACCCTCAGCGGGCCGCTCGAGCTGTTCGGGATCATCAAGACGAATCCCTCGATGTCGTACTCCGCGCAGGTCGACCACGACCAGCTGACCGACGACGCGGCGACGACGGGGAACGGCCAGCTGAACGCGGGCCTGAACCTGAGCACGCGCTTCTTTCGCATCTTCAACGATCCGCCGGGACCGTTGAGGGGCCTCCGTCACACGGTCGCGCCCTCGGTGGGTTTCAGCTACTCGCCCAAGCCGAACTTCTGGGGGGTCGAGCCGGACGACCTGGGACTGACCCGCGAACGGCTCACCGCCAGCTTCAGCCTCAACCAGGACTTCGACGTGAAGCTCCCGGTGCGGGAGGAGGGGCCTGCGGGGGAGGGGGAAGGCGAAGGCGAGGACGCGATCGAGGCGGACGTGGCGACCCGCACGATCAACCTCCTGAGCGTGTCCAACACCATGGCGTTCGACATCCGTCGGCACCAGGAGGAGGACCAGCTGGGGTTCGGCAACCTCAACACGCGGATCTCGACCGGCCTCGGCGAGAGCTTCAACATCGGGATGTCGATGAACCACGAGCTCGTCAAGCAGG
>DATKBL010000170.1:0-2744 GCA_035513995.1 Actinomycetota bacterium | reverse complement strand
TACACGGCGGCCAAGCACGGGGTCGTCGGGCTCACGAAGGTGGCGGCGATGGAGTACGCCCCTCAGGGGATCCGCATCAACGTGGTGGGCCCCGGCTTCATCGAGACCCCGATGGTGATGGAGCGCGGGGTCGAGGCGGGGAAGCACCCTGAGGTCCAGCAGCAGATCGCGGAGCTGCATCCGATCGGGCGGATGGGCAGGTCGGAGGAGATCGCGGACGCGATCCTCTTCCTGGCCTCGGACCAGGCCACGTTCGTGGCCGGCCACTCGCTGATCGTGGACGGGGCCTACACGGCCCGCTGAGCGAGGGGGCGGGCGGGGCTGAGGGCTTCGCCCCTCAGCCCCGCCCGCCCGCGATCCCCGCCGCCTCCGGCGAGCGTTGGAGCCGCTGCATCGCCACGATCCCAAGCGCCGGGCCGATCGCCAGCATGGCGAACGCCCACCACCACGACAGCGCGTCGCGCACGATCGGCACGAGCCAGATCGTGGCCACCGTCAGCGTGAACCCCAGCGCCGTCTGCAGCGTGACCGCGGTGCCCACGTAGGCGGCGTTCGCCGTCTCGGTGACGGCCGCCGAGAACTGCGCGGAGTCGGCCACCACCGTGATCCCCCAGACGATCCCCACCGCGAGGACCAGCCACGGCGACCGTCCGAAGAGCAGGCCGATCGTGAGGGCGCAGGCGCCGCTGATGGCCATCGCCGCGCTCGTCGTGCGCGACCGCCCCCAGCGATCGCCCAGGATCCCCGCGGCCCAGCAGCCGATCGCGCCCGACCCGATCACCGCGAAGGTGGCCAGCGGGGCGAAGATCGTCGCGTCGCGCCCCGAGGCCGCGAGCGAGTCGGCGAAGAACACCACGAACCACGCCCACATCGCGAAGAGCTCCCACATGTGCCCGAAGTAGCCGAAGGTCGCCAGCCGCACGCCGCGATTGCGGAACACCCGCCCCGCCTGCCTCGGGTCGAAGACCGCCCGGGGGAACGGGAAGGGGCCGTCCCCGACCAACCAGCGGGCGATGACGCCCGCCGAGGCGGTCAGGATCGAGGTGACCACGATCACGGTCTTCCACGAGAGGCCCCCGAGGCCGTTGATCAGGTGGGGCATCGCCGAGCCCAGGGAGATCCCGGCGACCAGCACCCCCAGCGCGAAGCCGCGCCCCTCCCGGTACCAGGTGGCGATCACCTTCATCCCCGGCGGGTAGACGCCCGCGAGGAAGAACCCCGTCAGGAAGCGCAGAGGGATCCCCAGCGCGGCGTCCTCGGCGGCGACGAGCCCCAGGTTCGCCAGGGCCGCCCCGAAGGCCGAGACCGCGATCACGGTCCGGGCCGAGTGGACGTCGGCGAGGTTGAGCACCGCCGAGACGAGCGCGCCCGCCACGAACCCGAGCTGGACCGCGATCGTCAGCCAGGCGGCCGCCGTCGGCCCCAGCGACCACTCCTCCCGGAGCTGGGGGATCACCGCGGAGGCCGAGAACCACGTGGCCAGGCCCAGGACCATCGCCAGCGTGAGCAAGGCGAGCGCCCGGTACCGAGCCGCCGGGGTGGTCTGCGTGGGAACGTTATCCGTCGCGATCGGGATCCCTCGACGAGAGGGCGACCGTCATGCTCAGCCCGGCTCCGATGACCGCCGCCAGTCCAGCCCGAACGAGATCCGGTGCCGCTGCCGCCCATGGGCTTCGATCGAGCTTGCGCAGCTGTCCCTCGACGCAGCGATGCCGGGCGGTCTCACCGACCTCTCGCTCACACATCCGTTCTGCGACCGAGAACGCCTCCATGTGGAACTTGATGGCGGCGATGTCGAAGGCGCGCCAGGCGGCGAGCACCATGAACACACCCGCCACGAGGAACGCCGCGGCCGCGAGCACTCCCGTCGCCCAGCGGATGTTCCTCGTGCGGAGGGAGGAGGCCTCGACGGAGGCGGTCATTCGTCCGCGGGCTTGGACGAGGCCAGGTCGCGGATCTCCTCGACCACCTCGGCGTTGGCCAGCGTGGTGACGTCGCCGAGGTCGCGGCCGTGGGCCACGTCGCGAAGCAGCCGGCGCATGATCTTTCCCGAGCGGGTCTTGGGGAGGTCGTCGGTGAGCACGATCGCGTGAGGCCGCGCGATCTTCCCGATCTTCTCGGCCACATGCTCGCGGAGCTCGGCGATCAGCGACTCGTCGCCCTCGATGTGCCCCTTCAATGTGACGTAGGCCACGATAGCCTCGCCCACGTCGGGGTCGGGGCGGGAGACGACCGCCGACTCGGCCACCGAGGGATGATCGACCAGCGCCGACTCGATCTCGTAGGTGGAGAGGCGGTGGCCGGCCACGTTCATCACGTCGTCGATCCGCCCCAGGAGCCAGAAGTAGCCGTCCTCGTCGCGCTTCGCCCCGTCGCCCGCGAGGTACACCTCCGGGCCGTACCTCGAGAAGTACTGCTCGACGTAGCGGTCGGGGTCGCCGAAGATCGTCCGGGCCATCGCCGGCCACGGGCGCTTGAGCACCAGGTAGCCGCCGGCCCCGGGCGGCACGCTGTTCCCGGCCTCGTCGTACACGTCCGCCTCGACGCCGGGGAAGGGCCGCGTCGCCGAGCCGGGCTTCAGGGGCGTGACTCCTGGCAGGGGGGTGATGAGGATCATGCCGGTCTCGGTCTGCCACCACGTGTCGACGACCGGGCACCGCTCCCCGCCGATGTGCTCCCAGTACCACATCCAGGCCTCGGGGTTGATCGGCTCGCCCACGGTGCCCAGCAGGCGCAGCGACGAG